>CAZGVF010000101.1:0-5291 GCA_964528925.1 uncultured Paludibacteraceae bacterium
TCGCGTGGCAAGTCAACCATCTAAAACACAATACTTTATGTCACATTCAATAGACAAACTTGACCTGAAAATTCTTCAAATGATTTCGCAAAACGCGCGCACACCCTTTCTTGAGGTGGCTCGCGAATGCAACGTTTCTGGCGCGGCCATTCATCAGCGCGTGCAGAAAATGATGGACAATGGCGTAATCAAAGGCTCCGAATTTATTATCGATGTCAGCAGAATTGGCTACCAAACTTGCGCTTTTGTAGGTGTAACCATTCAAAATCTGACGCACTACAACGATGTGGTGGAGGCGCTGCAACAAATCCCCGAAATAGTCGAATGTCACTCAATTACAGGTCGTTACACGCTACTGCTCAAAATCTATGCGCGCGACAATCACCATTTGATGTCGATTATTATGGACAAAATTGGTGTGTTGCCCGGCGTTACCAACACCGAAACCTGCTTCATTTCGCTCGACGAAGTATTCGTGCGACAAGTGGCATCCTTCAAATAAATTTATAAGTTGATGAGTTGATAAGTTGATGAGTTGATGAGTTTAACGTTTTGTCAGAGTCCGTGGAATAAAATCATATTTTTCATTTGAAGATTTGAAAATTTGAAGATTGCTTGCTGTCCTACTTTGGCGCGAAATTTATCAATTGAATCACTCTTATCCTAACTGCTAATATTTTACTAAAAATTTCTAATTCCTAACTCCTAACTCCTAACTAAACTATGAACTACGATGATGCACTCTCGGACGAAGATCGCGAGGTAATAAAACAGTACGAAGAGGTTGTGGCACAAGGTCGCAGCGACTATTTCGATGTCGATGATATGGAAATGATCATCGAGCATTATTTGTTTGACGAAAAGGGAGATGACCTGAAAAAAGCCGAGCAGGCGCTGGAATATGCCTTCAAGTTGCACCCTGGCGATTCCAATCTGTACTGTCAGCAAGCCGCCATCTATCTTGCTCAAAATAAGCCGAAAAAAGCACTGGCACTGCTCGATCGCTATCGCGACCACGACGATAATGTGCATACTTTCAATCATGCTGAGGCGCTCTGTCGGGTTAGGCGACGCGACGAAGGCGTAGCGGAGTTTAAACAACTTGTCGAGAATGTGACCGCCGACGATGACTACGATGTTTCAGCCCTTTGCAACGATATTTTACGCGTTCTCACCGATTATATTGATATTGAAGACGGAGAAGATGCGCCCCCCAAAAAAGCTTTTAAAGATACGCTCTATTTTTACGATAAAATTTTGGCGCTCGATCCAAACAATACCGATACGATGAACGCCAAAGCCGCAACGCTCGATATTATAGGACAAAGAGACGAGGCGATCGCACTTTGCAATCGCTCGATCGACCTCAACCCCTATAATGTGGACACGTGGCATCAACTTAGCACCATTCACTTCTGTGCCCATCAATATGCCGAGGCGCTGAGCGACTGCAACTACGCACTTGCCATCGATCCTAACGATCTGCAGGCACTCGGTGAAAAAGCCGACTGCGAATACAATCTGCAAGACTTTGAAAATTGCATCGCAACGCTGAAAAAGTATTTAAAACTCGATAAGGACGATGGGTGCATGTGGTATCTCATGGCCAGATGCTACGAGCAGCAACAAGATCCAGAAAATGCCCGCAAAGCCTACAAAAAGGTGGTTGCCATCGTGCCAGAAGACGATTCTTCGTGGTTTGGAATTGCCGAAGCTTCGCTCTATTTGCATGACACGAAAGAGATGAAGCGCAGCATAAAAAAAGCGTTGGCACTAAGGCCAGAAGATCCATCGTATTTGCTCATATGGGCGAATGTTTTGCGCGACGAGAAAAAAATCGAAGAGTGTGAAGCAATGCTGCAACACATTTTGAAAGATCTGAAACCAGATTTTGCAGCAGCATGGAAATTGTATGGCGATTTGGCTCTCGATTGCGATGACTGCATCAAGGCACAAAGCTACTACGAAAAAGCCATCGAGTTGTGCAAAGAGCAGGGAATTGACATTTTCGATATCTACTTTTTTGCCTGCATTGCCGCCTATTCGAATAAAGATTACGAAAAAGCGCAAGAGTATTTCGACATTGCAAAAGAGCGCAATAGCTTCACGCCAATGCTCATTCAGCGTATTTTCAAAGACGCAAAAAAACATCTAAAACTCTGATTAGTAGCAAGATGCAAGTAGCAAGTCGCAAGACTTGGTCGCTGCAATTGGTCGTGGCATACGCTACTTGAAACTTTTTGCACCGACTCTCTGTCATGCGCAATTTGAAATCTGAAATTTGAAATGAGAAAATCTCTGATTTTTTTCGCTCTTTGTCTGCCGCTCTGTTTGTCGGCTCAAAACGCTGCCGAAGTGGAGCAGGACACTGCACAATCGCTCCTGCAGCGCATCATCGGCTGGTACGATGAAAACATGAACTACGGCAGCATCACTGCGCTGATGACCATCGAGAGTTCGTTCATTCCGTTCCCGTCGGAGGTGGTAATTCCGCCTGCAGCGTATGTGGCATGCGACGAAAACAATTCGATGAATGTGGTTCTGGTGGTGGTTTTCGGAACCATTGGCGCAATTCTTGGCGCGCTCATCAACTATTTTCTCTCGCTCTGGCTCGGCAGACCGATAATTTACAAATTTGCCGATAGCAAGTTGGGGCATCTCTGCCTTTTGAGTAGCGAAAAGGTGAAAAAAGCGGAAGAGTATTTCAACGATCACGGGAAAATTTCCACATTCATCGGGCGTTTGGTGCCTGGCATTCGCCAACTCATCTCCATTCCTGCGGGATTGGCACGCATGAATATCGGCAGTTTCTTGCTCTACACCACGCTTGGCGCGGGCATTTGGAACATCATTTTGGCGCTGATTGGCTATTTGGCGCACGGTCAGGCCGACCTCATCGACAAGTACAACCACGAACTCTCCATTCTGATGGTGGCGTTGGTTGGTGCGGGCATTTTGTACCTCATCATTCGCCATTTTGTGAAGAAACACAAGGCAAAACGAGCAAAAACAACCGAATGAAACACTTTGGACTGATTGGCGAACGGCTCGGACATTCGTTTTCGAAAACCTATTTCGAGCAGAAATTTTGCGCAGAAAATATCGATGCCGATTACACGCTGTGCGAAGTGCCGTCGGTTGACCAATTGCCGCAAGTTTTGACAAAAAAATGGGACGGATTGAACATCACCATTCCCTATAAAACTGCAATTCTTCCCCTTCTTGATGAAATTTCGCCCGAAGCGCAAAAGATTGGTGCGGTCAACACCATTCAGTTTGTGAAACGGGGCGATTTGCACCGCCTTATTGGGCACAACACCGATGCCATTGGTTTCGAGGAGTCGTTGCGCCCGCTCTTAACTACGCAATGCGATTGCGCACTTGTTCTCGGCACTGGTGGCGCATCGCGAGCGGTGACCTATGTGCTTGATAAACTGGGCATTAAGTGGATTTATGTGTCGCGCGAGGCTGGCCCACGTCGTTTGGATTATGCCGAAGTCGATTCCGAGGTCGTTGCTAAGCACCATCTGATAATCAACGCCACGCCGCTCGGCATGTGGCCCGAAATTGATGGCTATCCCGACATCCCTTATCGCGCCATCACGCCGCAACATCTGCTTTTCGATTTGGTCTACAATCCCGCTGAAACACCGTTTCTTGCAAAAGGAAAAGCCCAAGGCGCAACCATCAAAAATGGTCTTGAAATGCTTCATCTTCAGGCCGAAGCAGCCTACAAAATCTGGGCAGAATAGCAGTTCGTTCCATTGTTCAAAAATTTTGCCGAAAACTATCGCGAAATTGCCGGAAAGTTTGTATCTTTGCAAGTTAAAATTATTTTTCAAAACCATGCAATTAGACGAACTTGAATCGATTGTTTTCGATGGCAAACCGCTGGAATTGAGCGACGAATCGCTGAAAAAAGTGGACGAATGCTATCGTTTTTTGGCTGAATTTGCCAAAGATAAAGTCATTTACGGCATCAACACGGGCTTTGGTCCAATGGCGCAATATCGCGTGTCGGACGACCACCTGCTGCAGTTGCAATACAACATCATTCGCAGTCACTCCACGGGCGCGGGCGAACCGCTGCCTGCCGAATGCGTGAAAGCCGCTATGGTGTCGCGCCTTTGTACGTTTTTGAACGGCAAATCGGGCATTCATGTCGATACCATAAAATTGCTGCAACAATTCATCAATCTTGACATCATTCCAGTGATTCCAGAACACGGTAGCGTGGGCGCAAGCGGCGATTTGGTGCAGTTGGCGCACTTGGCTCTGGCGCTGATAGGCGAGGGCGATGTGTTCTACAAAGGCGAGCGTCGCAATGCAGGCGAGGTGATGCGCGAAAATGGTTTGACGCCGCTCACTATGCACCTTCGCGAGGGTTTGGCCATAACCAACGGCACAGGTGTGATGACCGGCATCGGACTGGTCAATCTGTCGCTCGCCAAACGGCTCTACCGCGCGGCACTTGGCGCATCGGTGCTGGTAAACGAGGTGGTTTCGTCGTACGATGACTTCATGGCCGACGAGTTGAATCGTCTGAAAAATCACGATGGACAAAACGAGGTGGCTGCCGAAATGCGCCGTCTGTCGGCTGGAAGCAAATGCCTTTACAAACGCGCCGAAAAACTCTACAATCACCACGAAGAAGCCACATTCGACCACAAAGTGCAACCCTATTATTCGCTGCGTTGCGTGCCGCAAATTCTCGGTCCAGTGCTGGAAACCATCAAATTTACCGAAAAAATTCTGATTGAAGAACTCAATTCGGCCGACGATAACCCAATAGTCGATCCAGAGACGCGCACCGTTTATCATGGCGGAAATTTCCATGGTGATTATGTCTCGTTCGAGATGGACAAACTGAAAATTGCCGTAACCAAAATGACCATGCTCATGGAGCGGCAGATGAACTACATTTTCCACGATCGCATCAATGGCATTTTGCCGCCGTTTGTGAACCTTGGCGTGCTGGGTTTGAACTACGGTCTGCAGGCGTCGCAATTCACCGCTACATCGACCACAGCCGAGTGCCAAACGCTGTCGATGCCGAACTATGTGCACAGCATTCCGAACAACAACGACAACCAAGACATTGTGAGCATGGGAACTAATTCGGCGCTCATTTGTCGCCGCGTGGTGAACAATGCTTACCAAGTGATGGCCATTCACTATATGGCTCTGGTTCAGGCAGTTGACTGCTTAAAAATAGCCGATCGTCTGTCGCCTGCCACGCGCAAAATCTACGACGACGTGCGCAAAATTGTGCCAGTCTTCATCGAAGATAC
>CAZGVF010000102.1:0-2316 GCA_964528925.1 uncultured Paludibacteraceae bacterium
TGAATTTTTGCGATAAGCGAGCGCAGAACCAAACTTGTTTGGATTATGCCGAGCGGAGCAAAAATCAATATGAAATTTGAAATTTGAAATCTGAAATAATCAATATCATGAACACTGTAGAACAAATGAATCGTGCGGCGAACAACATTCGTGTGTTGGCTGCTTCGATGGTCGAAAAGGCCAATTCTGGTCACCCCGGTGGCGCCATGGGCGGTGCCGATTTTATCAATGTGCTCTATTCCGAATTTTTGGAATACGATCCGCAAAATCCGCGTTGGGAAGGGCGCGACCGCTTCTTCCTCGATCCTGGTCACATGGCTCCGATGCTCTATTCGGTGCTGGCTTGCACGGGCAAATTCACCCTCGACGAGCTGCAACAACTGCGTCAATGGGGCAGCGTAACGCCAGGTCACCCCGAGGTTGATGTGGAGCGCGGCATCGAAAACACATCTGGTCCGCTCGGACAAGGTCACGCCTTTGCTGTGGGTGCTGCCATCGCTGCTAAATTTTTGAAAGCAAAATTTGGCGATGTGATGAATCAAACCATCTACGCCTACATTTCCGATGGCGGCGTGCAGGAAGAGATTTCGCAAGGCGCAGGACGCTTGGCTGGTAATCTTGGTCTGGACAACCTCATCATGTTCTACGACTCGAACGACATTCAACTGTCGACCGAAACGGCTGCCGTTACTTGCGAAGATACCGCTAAAAAATACGAGGCTTGGGGCTGGCGTGTCATCAAAATTGATGGTCACGATGTGAAAGCCATTCGCGAAGCACTCACCGCTGCAAAAGCCGAGAAAGAACGTCCAACGCTCATCTTGGGACACACCATCATGGGCAAAGGCGCGCTGAAAGCCGATGGCTCGAGCTTCGAACACAACTGCGCTACACACGGTGCTCCGCTCGGTGGCGATGCTTATCGCAACACGGTGAAAGCCCTCGGTGGCGATCCCGACAATGCGTTCCAATTCTTTGACGAAACGAAAGAAATTTACGCTCGTCGTGAAGCCGAATTGAAAGAGATTGTTGCCAAGAAATTGGCTGCCAAAGCCGAATGGGCAAAGAAAAATCCTGATTTGGCCGAGAAAATGGAGCGTTTCTTCAGCGGCAAAGCACCAAAAATCGATTGGAGTAAGGTGGAACAGAAACCCAACAGTGCCACGCGCGCTGCCTCGGCTGCCGTGTTGTCGCAATTGGCTCAACAGGTCGAAAACATGGTGGTTTCGAGCGCCGACTTGTCGAATTCGGACAAAACAGATGGCTTCTTGAAACAGACTCACGCCATGACGCGCGGCGACTTCAGCGGTGCATTCCTCCAAGCTGGTGTGGCTGAACTCACCATGGCTTGCGTTTGCCTTGGCATGGCGTTGCACGGCGGTGTCATTCCCGCTTGCGCTACATTCTTCGTCTTCTCCGACTACATGAAACCCGCTGTGCGCATGGCTGCATTGATGGAACTTCCAGTGAAATTCATCTGGTCGCACGATGCATTCCGTGTGGGCGAAGATGGTCCAACGCACGAGCCTGTGGAGCAAGAGGCGCAAATCCGCTTGATGGAGAAACTGAAAAACCATCACGGCAGAAATTCGATGCTTGTTTTGCGTCCAGCCGATGCCAAAGAGTGCACCGAATGCTATCGTCTGATGATGGAGAATACGCTCACGCCGTCGGCTATCATTTTGAGCCGCCAAAACATCAACGACCTGCCAACCGACCAGCGCGATGCCGCTCATGGCGCATACATCGTAAGCAGCGACGAAAATCCTGATGTCATTCTCTTGGCTTCGGGTAGTGAGGTTTCGACGCTTTGTGAAGCTGCCACCATTTTGCGTGGCGAAGGCAAACGCGTGCGCGTTGTCTCGGTTCCGAGCGAAGGTTTGTTCCGTTCGCAATCGGCTGATTATCAGGAGAAAATCTTGCCTCACGGTGTCAAGAAATTCGGTCTGACTGCAGGTCTGCCTGTCAATCTCGAAGGACTTGTTGGTGCTGATGGCATGGTGTATGGTTTGGAATCGTTTGGTTTCTCGGCGCCTTACAAAGTGCTCGACGAAAAACTCGGTTTCACGCCTGTGCAAGTGGCTGATCACATCCGCAAATTTTTGGCATAATCGCGCCAAAATAGCATAAAAACGCAGCGGCTCGCAATTACTTGCGGGCTGCTGTTTTGTCTGAGAGGTTGGTAGTCGAAAAAAATCGCTATCTTTGCAGCGGAAAAATGGCAAGCATGGAACGAAAAAATCGTGTGATAATAATCGGTGCGGGGCTGGGCGGCTTGGAGTGCGGCTACATCTTGGCAAAAAATGGCTGCGATGT
>CAZGVF010000102.1:2416-5278 GCA_964528925.1 uncultured Paludibacteraceae bacterium
TTTGGCGGCACGGTGCGCACCAATTCCACCGTCACAAAAATTGTGTGCGACGAGAGCGGAAAAATTTCGAAAGTGATGGTGAATGGCGGTGAGAGCGTTGCAGCCGATTGGGTGATTTCGAGCGCGCATCCAGCCGTTACCATTGGTCTGTTCGACGAAGATGCGCCCTTGCGCCATGTCTATCGTCGCAGAATTAGCAATCTGCACAATTCGTTCGGTATGTTCACGGCTAATATCCGCCTGAAACCCAACGAGTTACCATATCTCAATCGTAACATTTTCGTTCATCGACACGATGCCGATCTTTGGCATGTCGATACGCAGCGCACCGATAGCGTTTTGGTGAACTATGGTGTGCCAGAAGATGGCTCGGAATACGCTACCACCGTTGATTTGCTCACGCCAATGCGCTGGAACGATGTGGAGCGTTGGGCTGAGTGCGCGCGCGGTCATCGTGGCGAATCGTACGTCGATTTCAAAAATCGAAAAGTGGAGGAGTGCTTGCAGTTGGTCGAGAAGCGATTGCCGCAGTTGCGCACGGCTGTGGAGCGCGTTTTTACAAGTACGCCGCTGTCGTATCGCGCCTACACGCTCACGAGCGAAGGCTCGGCTTACGGCATCAGCAAAGATTACAACAATCCGCTTGGCACTGTGCTGGCGCCGCGCACGCCCATCGAAAATCTGCTTCTCACGGGGCAAAGCTTGAATCTGCATGGCGTTCTTGGCGTGTCGATGACCTCCATTTTCACCTGTGCCGAAATCCTCGGCATGGATTTCCTTTCGGAACAACTCGATGTGAAACATTGGCGTGATTAAATCGCCCCAATGCACTTTGTACCGAAATCGTTGCATGGTATTCAACAAAAAATTGTACCTTTGCAGCGATTTTTTTGCACGAAATGGCTATTTCTTCGGAAATTGCTAGTGCGTAAAACTCTGAAAATGAGCGAAATAAACGAAAATCAGACATTGAAAAATACTTCAAGTCCAAAGGCTGGATTTGGTTATAGAGCATACAAAAGTTATGTGCGCTGGATGCAGAATCATCTGCTCTATCGCCGCGTTCACTATCTGAACATGGACCGTCTGCCGCAGGCTGGCACACCATGTATAATAGTGTCGAACCATCAAAACTGCGCCAACGATCCGCTTGGCATTCTGCTCGGTCTCGAAAATGAATATCGTCCGTATGTGATAGCGCGCGCCGATGCTTTTGGCATTCACCCGCTCGTTGCAAAATTTTTCTACTGGATTGGCATGTTGCCCGCTTTCCGCATGGATTGGGAGGGCGCCGATGCAGTGAAGAAGAACGACGAGATTTTCCGTATTTCGGGCGGCAAACTGCTCGAAGGCAACCGCCTGATAATGTTCCCCGAGGGCGGTCATCAGGACAAACATTTCCTTGGCGAATTCAAATATGGCTACACGCGGTTGGCGTTCCTGACTGCGGAGATGGGCAATTTCGAGCGCGATGTGGTTATCTTGCCCGTGGCGCACCACTATTCGCGTTACTTTGGCATGCAAGCCGATTTCATGGTCACCGTGGGCGAACCGATTTCGCTTGCGCCGTACTACGAACTTTACAAAACTAAACCGCGCACCGCTCAGCGCGAGGTGAACAAACTCGTTCGGCAGCAGATAGAGCAGATGATGCTCGATGTGCGCGACACTGACAACTACGAAGCCATCGATTTCATTCGCGAGACTTGGGGCGTGCGTTTCGCCGAGAAAAATGGCAAAAATCCAGATTTTTTGCCCGAAAAATTGGCCAGCGACAAGCAGTTGGTGGCGCATTTGGCACAATGTCAAACCGAAAATCCTGATGAGATAAAAACCATTTACAACGATGCTTTGGAACTGAAACAGGGCGAAAATGCGCTGCACGTCAGCGATTGTTTGTTTGATCATTGCCCGAGCGCGCTGAAGATTACGCTAGCCGTTTTGGCACAAATTTTGCTGTTACCGCTGTGGATTGTGGCACTTTTCCCCAATGCAATAGCCTACAATTTGCCGAAATTGCTGCTAAAGCAGGATAAAATGTTCACAAATACGCTCATTTTTATACTCGATGTGGTGGTGCTATTGCCGCTGTTTGCCGTAGCTACGCTGCTCGTCATGGGGTTGACGTTGGGACTTTGGTGGCAAGCCGCCGTGTGGATTTTGCTTTGGCCAGCGTTGGCACTATTCGCTTGGTACGACTACAAATGGATGCAGCGCTCTTGTCAAGCGATAAAATACCGCTGCAACAAATTGAAGATCAAACAGTTGCGCGATATTCGCGAACGAATGCACGCAAAACTGAACACCCTATTTAATATCTAATCAGAAGGAGAAAACATTATGAAAAAAGTTGCAATTTTAACCGTAATGGCACTGATGTCGGTAGTTGCTTTTGGCAAAACTTTGCCCGAAAAAGCCCAGAAATTCCTCGAAGTGGCTTTTCCAGAGCGCACCATACTGATGCTCGATGCTAAAATCGATTGCGAAGTAACGCTCGACGACTTCACCGAAATCGATTTCGATATGTACGGTCAATGGAAAGAAATTGATGCCAAAGGTCATGGCGATATTCCTGAAACTGCTATTCCTGCGCAGATTCGCGAGGCGGTAAACAAAAATTTCGAAGGAAAGAAAATCGTGAAAATGGATCGCAGTTTTGGTGGCAACATCGAGGTGGAGCTCATCAATGGCGTTGAAATAGAATTCGACCGCAATTTCATGATCGTGAATTTTGATCGTTGATAAGGGTTGAGTACATTAGTCAAGGGCGGTTTGTTTAGAACTATGACTTTTGGCTATGACTATGACTTTCGGTTGCCATGGTCAACCGCAGAAAGTTGTGGAATGCGTAATCTGAAATCT
>CAZGVF010000103.1:0-5193 GCA_964528925.1 uncultured Paludibacteraceae bacterium
AAACGCAGTAAATAATTGATTATCAGAAACATAAATCATGATGACTTCAAAAGAAATTCGTCAATCGTTCCTCGATTTTTTTGCATCGAAAGGGCATAAAATTGTGCCGTCGGCGCCCATGGTGGTGAAAGACGACCCCACACTGATGTTTACCAACGCTGGCATGAACCAGTGGAAAAACATCATTCTCGGCAACGACCCAATAGTCTATCCGCGCATTGCCGACTCGCAAAAATGCTTGCGCGTGAGCGGAAAACACAACGACCTCGAAGAGGTTGGTCACGACACCTATCACCACACCATGTTCGAAATGCTCGGCAACTGGTCGTTTGGCGACTATTTCAAAGCCGAAGCCATTGCGTGGGCGTGGGAATATCTGACCGAAGTGCTGAAATTGGACAAAGATCGCCTGTATGTTACCGTGTTCGAAGGAGCTGAAGCCGAAGGACTCGGTCGCGACGATGAAGCCGCCGACATCTGGGCAAAATATATCGATCGCAGCCGCATCATCAACGGCAACAAGCACGACAATTTCTGGGAGATGGGCGACACGGGTCCGTGCGGTCCGTGCAGCGAAATCCACATCGACCTACGCCCCGACGAAGAGCGCAAAAAAATCGACGGCAAAGAGTTGGTGAACAAAGACAATCCGCAAGTAATTGAGATTTGGAACAATGTGTTCATGCAATACAACCGCAAAGCCGATGGTTCGCTCGAACCGCTACCAAAGCGCGTAATCGACACTGGCATGGGTTTCGAACGCTTGTGCATGGCCGTGCAAGGCAAACGCTCGAACTACGACACCGACGTGTTCCAACCACTGCTAAAAGCCGTTGGCAGCGTGTGCAACTGCACCTACGGAAAAGATGAAAAAACCGACATTGCCATGCGCGTGATTGCCGACCACATTCGCACCATCGCATTTGCCATAACCGACGGACAGTTGCCAAGCAACGCCAAAGCGGGCTATGTGATTCGCCGCATTTTGCGCCGCGCTGTGCGCTACGGCTACACATTCCTCGGGCAGAAATCGGCATTCATGTACAAACTCATTCCCGCCCTCATCGACAACATGGGCGAGGCTTATCCCGAACTGAAACATCAGCAAACGCTCATCGAAAAAGTGGTGAAAGAGGAGGAAGATGCCTTCCTGCGCACGCTCGAAACAGGCATGCGACTGCTCGACCGCGTGATGGACGACACCAAACGTGCTGGTCGCACCGAGATTAGCGGCGTCGATGCATTCACACTGTACGACACCTATGGATTTCCGCTCGACCTCACCGAATTGATTCTGAAAGAGAATGGTCTGACGCTGAATCATGCCGATTTCGATGCCGAAATGCAAAAGCAGAAGGCTCGCGCTCGCAACGCTGCAACCGTCGAGACGGGCGACTGGATCACGCTGCGCGAAGGCGAAACCGAATTTGTAGGCTACGATATGCTGTCGTGCGAGGCACACATTCTGCGCTATCGCAAAATGGCGACCAAAGGCAAAGAATATTACCAGATAGTGCTCGACAAAACGCCATTCTACGCCGAAATGGGCGGTCAGGTTGGCGACACAGGCACCATCACAGCCAACGGAGTCAGCACAGCCATAACCGACACCAAGCGCGAAAACAATCTGCCAGTGCATATTGCCGCCACGCTGCCAGCCGACCCGCAAGCCACATTCACGGCACAAGTCGACGAGGAGCGCCGCCACGCCATCGAGGCCAACCACACCGCCACGCACCTGCTACACGAGGCATTGCGCAATCTGCTCGGCACACATGTGGAGCAAAAAGGTTCGTATGTGTCGCCCGATGCGCTGCGATTCGACTTCTCGCACTTCCAAAAAGTGACGCCAGCCGAACTGCGCCAAGTGGAACACGCTGTGAACAAAAAAATCCGCGAAAATATCGCCCTCGACGAGCACCGCAATGTGCCGATAGCCGAGGCAAAAGCCATGGGAGCGATGGCTCTGTTTGGCGAAAAATATGGCGACAAAGTGCGCGTCATTCGCTACGGTTCGTCCATTGAACTGTGCGGCGGCACACACGCCAAATCGACAGGCAACATCGGCATGGTGCGCATCATTGGCGAAAGTTCGATAGCCGCTGGCGTGCGCCGAATAGAGGCGATAACTGGCACTGCCGTCGAGAAGATGCTCGACACCACGCAAGATCTGCAAAATGCCCTGCGCGAGCTATTCAACAACACACCCGACATTGTGGCATCAGTCCAGAAATCGATTGAAGAGAATGGCGCACTGCACAAAAAGATTGAAGATTTCATGCGCGAACGTGCCGAGCAGATGCGCGAACGACTGCTCAATCACGCCGAAGATATAAATGGTGTGAAAGTGATACGCTACTGCGGCGACGCTTCGCCAGAGTTGTTCAAGAGCATCATTCCGCACTTCAAAGGTCGCTTTGCCGATGTCAAATTCCTGTTTGTGGCAGGCACCGTGTACGAAGGCAAACCCAACCTGACCATTTTCTTGAGTCAGCCCATGGTCGATGCGGGCTACAACGCAGGCAACATGGTGCGCGAGGCAGCCAAGTGCATACAAGGCGGCGGCGGCGGACAGCCCTTCATGGCCACGGCAGGCGGCAAGAACCCCGCAGGCATCAACGACGCTATCGAGAAGGTGATCTCTGCGCTTTAACCAAAACAACAAACCAAAACCATGGAACTCGAATCAAACAGCTACGCAGCGGCACTCGAAAAGAGCAAACAGATAGAGGCCGACATTGCCGTAAATCCAACAAAATACCGCGTACTCACAGGCGATCGCCCGACGGGTCGACTGCACATCGGGCACTATTTTGGCTCGCTGCAAAACCGCGTGCGCCTATCGAAATTTGGCGTGCCAACGATGATCTTAATTGCTGATTATCAGGTACTTACCGACCACGACGCCTATCAAGAAATCAGCCAAAACACCAAGCAACTCGTAATCGACTACTTGGCGGCAGGCATCGAGCCGAGCGAAAATGTGCTGATCTATCCGCACAGTTATGTGCCAGAAGCCAACCAGCTGATGGTGCCGTTTCTCACGCTGGTTTCGAACGCCGAGCTGAGCCGCAATCCAACGGTGAAAGAGGAGATTCAGGCGGCAGGATTGAAAAGCGTGAATGCAGGCATGTACACTTATCCTGTGCATCAGGCGGTGGACATTTTGTTCTGCAAAGGCAATGTGGTCCCCGTGGGCAAAGACCAACTGCCGCACCTCGAGATGACGCGCCTCATCGCTCGCCGTTTCAACGAAAAATTCTGTCACGACACTGCGCCAGTCTTCCCCGAGCCATACGCGCTGCTCAGCAAAACGCCGAGCATCATGGGACTCGACGGCACACAAAAAATGAGCAAAAGTCGCGGCAACGCCATCATGCTCAGCGCCAGCGAGGACGAGACCGCGGCACTCATCAAAAAGGCCAAGACCGATCCCGAACGCCACATCACCTACGATCCTGAAAATCGTCCCGAGGTGGCAAACCTGCTGATGCTCATATCGCTCTGCACGGGCGAAGAACCGCAAGCCATAGCCGAACATATTGGCGACGGTGGCGGCGGCATGCTCAAACGCCTGCTCACCGAGGCGCTGAACGAAGAACTGCGCCCACTGCGCGAACGCCGCAAACAACTCGAAGCGCAGCCCGACTACATTCGCCAAGTGCTATTGGACGGAGCCACACGCGCCCGCGCCATCGCGGCACAAACACTCGACGAAGTGCGCACCGCAATGAATATGCGGATTTAGTTTGTAAAGTTCGTAAAGTTAGAAAGTAAAAAGTAGGGACGCGCCGAGTGCGTCCTTACTTTGTTTACCTACAAACAGAAAATCAGCGGTTCGACAGGCTCACCGCCCCACTGCTCACTCAGTTTTGCCTAGTTTTTCCTTGAGCGATTGAATTTCATCGTCAGATAGACCGCACTCTTTCAGATATTTGATGGCAGCATTTTGCAGCGTCGAGCCTTGCAAATTCACTTGGTAAAAGCCCAATTCCGCCCAATCGATGTTCGACACATCTATCGTGTTCCAATCGATGGCAGTGTAGTTCTGCAGCGCCTCCTCGTTGCACATGAGCCAAATCATGCGGTCGATGGAGAGCGACTGGCGCAGTTGGTACGATTCGCCTCGGTCTTCAATCTTGTAGAAATTGATCATCGTCAGCATGTAGTCGCGGCGCAACTCCTCCACATCTGCGCCCATCAGAGCCTCGAGCAACATCGACACAAAGCCGCAGCGATCTTTGCCCTCGTTGCAATGAATGAGATACGGCGGCTCGTGAGCAATGATGAACCGTGCGGCTGTCCCAAGTCGCGTCTTGAAATCGTCGCAAAAAGTGTTTGCCATCATGCCGCAAGCGATGGTTTGCCCGTTGGCGTAGAGGCTCGAGCAGTACGTCGACGCATAGCCATCCGACGCCATGTAGACAGCCAATTTCTCGGGCGTATCGGCCAAATCAATCTCAGTTTTGATGCCCACAGCGCGCGCCAAACTGTCAGCCACGCTATAGCGACCAGCGTTGTTCACGCAGTTTAGCGGATTGCTGCTGCGATAGAGCACTCCAGACACAATGCCCGTGGTCGCAATCATGCGGAAATTGGCATATTCTTCGGCCGTTTCGCCTGCCTGCCGCTCCGTTTGGTACACCGACCGCATCAGATCGTAAGTGGTGCGATAGCCGCCCTTCTCCGAGATTTTCATGGTTACGCTATCGCCCACATTTCCGCCGATATAGTGGTGAAAATCGCCATTGAGCATGGCAAAACCATAGTCATCGCCGCGTGTATTGTAATCCACATACGACGGACCGAGTATCGCCACCTCGTTGAACGAACTCACATACGGCACATTGTGCAGCACGAGCGTGTCGCCGAGTGATACCTCCATCAGGTCGGCATAGGCGAATCCAGCGGCGGCCATGTCGGCAGGCGTGAAACTCGGGATTGGCTGTCCGTAGCCATTCACCGCCACTATCACGCCCGATATTTTGCCCGGCTCCACCGCCTCCACCTCGTTAGGTTGCTGCTTGTGGCAGGAGGAGAGAATTGCTGCGAAAGCAAGAATTTGAAGAATAAAACAAAACCTTTTCATAGACCATACAATTTGCCGCAAAGATACTCTTTTTGCTACAAAAATTTTGTTAGTGAAAGAAAAATTGCTAACTTTGCGCTGAAATAAAGCCACGAATGCGTGGC
>CAZGVF010000104.1:0-5139 GCA_964528925.1 uncultured Paludibacteraceae bacterium
CGCGCTCCGTTTCAAAAATCTTCACCATCACACTCTCGTCGCCGTTGTGCAGTTCGGTCCAAGCCGTTGGGTAAGGCGACAATCCGCGCACAAAATTGAACACCTCGTTGGCACTTTTCGTCCAATCGATGCGGCAAGTCTCCTTGAAAATTTTTGGAGCGGGTTTCAATTCCGCAGAATGCTGTTGCGGCGTGGCAGTAACATTGCCAGAAAGTATCTGATCGACCGTATCGGTAACGGCTTTTGCGCCAATCGCCATCAGGCGGTCGTGAATGGTGCCAGCGTTGTCGTCGTCGCTGATTGGCGTGCGGCGTTGCAAAATCAGATCGCCCGTGTCGATTTCCTGTTGCAAGAAAAATGTGGTAACGCCCGTCTCTTTTTCACCGTTAATTATCGCCCAGTTGATAGGCGCCGCTCCGCGATATTGCGGCAGCAACGAACCATGCAGATTGAATGTTCCGAGCCGTGGCATTGCCCAAACCACTTCGGGCAGCATGCGAAAAGCCACCACTATTTGCAGATCGGCACGCAGCGCGCGCAGTTGTTCGAGAAACTCCTCATTTTTCAGTTTTTCGGGCTGAAGCAGCGGCAGATTGTGCGCCAAAGCATACTCTTTCACAGCCGAGAATTGCAATTTATATCCGCGCCCAGCAGGTTTGTCGGGCATAGTAACCACGCCCACCACATTGTAGCCGCCCGACACCAGCGCATCGAGGCTCGCCACCGCAAATTCCGGCGTGCCCATGAAGACAATTCGTAAATCGTTTTTTTGCATCATTTTTTAGGTTGATAAGTTGACGAGTTAATAAGAAGTTTATCAAGTTTATAAAGTTGTAAAGTTTATAAAGTATCGCATTCCACAACTTTCTGCAATTGGCCGTGGCTACTGAAGGTCATCGTCATAGTCAATAGTCAAAGTTTTTAACCACACTGCCCTTCCGTCACGCGAAAATTCTTAATTCAAAATTCTTAATTCTTCATTTCCTAAGATCGGCTCCCCACATCAATTTATTTCGTAGGGTGCGCAGAAACGAGTGGTTGTTTGGTTCTATCACTTTCAGGCTGAAATCGGCTTTGGCGATGTGCAGTTTAGTCGATTGGTTCAGCACCTGCGAGCGCCCGTCGAACGAGATGAGGTAACTGTGCGAGCGGCTCTCGATTTCTAGGTCTATCTCGCACGAATCGGCAATGACCAGCGGGCGCACCGTGAGGCTGTGCGACGCCACGGGCGCAAGTATCAGATTGTGCGTGCCGGGCATTACTATCGGGCCGCCCACGCTCATGGAATAGGCAGTAGAACCCGTTGGCGTTGCCACTATCAGACCGTCGGCTTGGTAGGTGGTGAGATATTCGCCGTTTACCGTGGCGTGAATGGCTATCATCGACGACAAATCCTGCTTCAGCACAGCGATTTCGTTAAGTGCGAATGGTGTAGTATAAGTTTGCTCACCATAGGTCTTCGCAGAAATCATGCACCTTTCGCGCACGCTGTAATCGCCTGCCAGCACTTCGGTCAGCACTTTTTCGATTTCGGTATCGGCCACATCGGCCAAAAAACCGAGTCGACCATTGTTGATGCCCAAAATCGGAATGTCGCGATTGCCAACAGCAGCCGCAGTGTTCAAAAAAGTGCCATCGCCACCGATGCTTATGGCCACGTCGGCATGCAAATTTTCGGAATTGATGGTGGCATACGGGTCAAATTGAGCATCGTTTTGTGCCATTTTGGCATGCAATTGCTCTTCGATAAGCACCTCGGCACCGCTATTTTCGAGAAAATTGATGGTTTTTTTCAACAATTTGTCGTTTTCTGCACGATAATTTGTGCTAAATATGGCAATTCTCATTTTTTTTGTGTAATTTTGCTCTCGAATTTGGTCTGCTTTTTGCAATGCAAAGATAGACAAAATTTTCGAAGCGGGAAACTAGCCTTTTCTCGCCATTTGCAACCAATCAAGAATGACAATTTTAAGCGTAAATATCAACAAAATCGCCACACTGCGCAATGCGCGTGGAGGCGACAATCCGAATGTCTGTCAGGCAGCGCGCGACTGCGAGCGTTTTGGTGCGCAGGGCATCACGGTGCACCCGCGTCCCGACGAGCGCCACATTCGCCGCCAAGATGTGTTCGACCTGCGACCGATCATTACAACCGAATTCAACATCGAAGGTAACCCAACGCCGCAATTTGTGGAATTGGTGAGTGCCGTGCGTCCGCAACAGGTTACTTTGGTGCCAGATGCGCCCAATGCCATCACTTCGAACGCCGGCTGGGATTGCCACGAAAATCTCGATTTTTTGCGTGGCGTGACGCAGCATTTCCACGAACTTGGCGTGCGCGTCTCCATTTTTGTTGGCACCGACCTGAAAAACATAGAGATGGCAGCCAAGACGGGTGCCGACCGCATCGAGCTCTACACCGAGCCGTATGCATCGCTGTTCCCGACGAACCACGAGATGGCAGTTGAGCCTTTTGTGGCAGCAGCCGAGCGCGCGCGTCGCTGTGGTTTGGGCGTGAATGCGGGACATGATTTGAGTTTGACAAATTTACGCTATCTTTGCACCCGAATTCCGTTCCTCGCCGAGGTGTCAATTGGGCACGCGCTCATTTGCGATGCACTCTATCTCGGTTTGGAAGAGACCATAAAACGCTATCGCGAAGCCATCAACATCGATTTGGCGCAAAAATCGTTCGAACTTTGATAATCAAAAAAAATCTGAAACAATAATGAACCTGACAATTTTGTTGCAAGCAGTTGGCGCAATTAGCGACTCTGCAAACGCTGTGGCACCTGCTGTGTTGCCCCAAGTGGCCGCTGTGGCCGAACAACCCGAAGTAACCGAAGTAACCATCAGCCTTTGGGACATGTGCCTGAAAGGCGGTTGGATAATGATTCCGTTGGCACTGCTTTTTGTGCTGGCCATCTACATTTTCATCGAACGAATGGTAGTGCTGCACAAGGCGGGACACGAAAATTCGATGTTTATGAACCGCATCAAGGATTACGTGTACGACGGCAAATTGGAGTCGGCGCTAAACCTTTGCAAAGATACCGATTCGCCCTCGGCTCGCATGATTGAGAAGGGCATCACGCGTCTGGGTCGCCCCATGAGCGATGTGCAAGTGGCCGTGGAAAATGTGGGCAACATGGAGATTGCCAAACTCGAAAAGCACCTTGGATTGCTGGCTACCGTGGCTGGCGGTGCGCCAATGTTGGGATTCCTTGGCACCGTGCTTGGCATGGTCGAGGCATTCTTCGAAATGGAGCAAGCGGGCGGCAACACCATCAACCTGAGCCAACTGGCTGGCGGCATCTACACCGCCATGGTAACCACCGTGGCTGGTCTGATAATCGGTGTTTGCGCATTTTTCGCCTACAACTATCTAGTCGGTCGCGTCGACTCGGTGATGCGCCGCCTCGAGATGCGCAGCATGGAATTTATGGATCTGCTGAACGAACCAGCGAAATAATTGACAATTAGGGGCTATTTTTCAAAAACCCGCAAGAAGTTGATTTTGCGTTAAACTTATCAACTCATCAACACATCAACTTATCAACCAATTAGGAATCATGGCATTGAAGAAACGAAATAAAGTTGAAGCATCGTTCAGCATGTCGTCGATGACGGATATCATCTTTCTGCTGTTGCTTTTCTTCATGATAGCCTCCACCATGTCGGCACCCAACGACATGAAGGTGAAACTGCCGCAGAGCAAGGCGCAGACCGCCACCAAAGCACATTTGGTGAAGGTGGGCATTGCTGCCGATGGCACTTACAGCATAGCCGATGGCGGCGAAGCACCGCGCGCGGTCGATTTTGCGCAGATTGAGCCGATTTTGCAGACTGCCGCCGCACAGGACACCACGCTCTATGTAGCGCTGCATGCCGACGAAACCGTGCCTTATGGCGAAATTGTGAAGGTGCTCGACATAGCCAACGAAAATCATTTGAAAATGGTAATTGCAACCAAAGCCATCGAGAAATGAAGATAAAAGATTCGGACATATACGCCTCCGTTGGCACCGTTGTGGTGTGCGCGCTTGTGTTGCTGATACTGCTCTACTGCGGCATGACGGCATCGCGCGACCAGTCGGCCGATGGCATCGAGGTAAGTTTTGGTTACGAAGACGATGGTTTTGGAATGACGGAAGACTTGTCTGCCGAAGCCACTGAAACAGAGCCAGTTGCCGCCGCCGAACCTGCCAAGCCAACGCCCGCACCCAATGTTGCTAGCGAACCACTGATGACGCAAGACGACGAATCAGTGGCGATAGCGCAGGAGAAAAAACGCCGCGAGAAAGAGGAGCAAGAACGACTATTGGCCGAACAGCGCGAACGCGAGCGTCTGGCTGAGGAGGCACGCATTGCAGCCGAAAAAGCCGAACGCAAGGCAAAACGTCAAGCCGAAGAGGCTGCCAAAGCCGAAAAAGCGAAAAATATTGCCTCGGTGTTTGGACAAAATGCTGGCTCGGGCAGCGGCACCACCACGGGCGATGCCATGGCTGGAAATCCCGTTGGATCGGGCGTTTCGGGCGGACACGCTTGGTCACTAGCGGGCTGCTCGCTGAAAGGTACTATTCCGCAACCAGCCTACACCAACAACGAAGAAGGGCGCATTGTGGTGAATATCCGCGTCGACAGGAACGGCAACGTTACCGATGCGCACGTCAATCCAAATCTGTCGAACATCACCGACCAAACGCTGCGCAATGCCTCGGTAAATTCAGCGAAAAAAACCAAATGGACCACCAGCGGCGAAGTGAGCAACGGACAGATTACGTACAATTTCAGAATAAAGTAATTGACAATTGATAATTGACAATTGATAATTACTGCCACAACCAACCGCAGACTGTGTGAGAACGCGAAACTTTACAAACTTTATAACTTTCCACTTTACAACTCAATGAACTACATCTTTCTTTCCACGGGTTTTGAAGAGATTGAGGCGCTAGCCACGGTCGACATTATGCGCAGGGCGCAGTTGCAGGTCTGCACCGTTTCGATGGAACATGCGCGGCAGGTTGTTGGCTCGCACCACATTGCCGTGGAAGCCGATGCGCTGTTCGAGGAGGTCGATTTTGCCGATGCCGAAATGCTGATTTTGCCCGGCGGCTCTATCAGATTGATGGAATT
>CAZGVF010000105.1:0-4871 GCA_964528925.1 uncultured Paludibacteraceae bacterium
AAATCGCAGGTTTTCACGTCGCTCACGTAGTGTTGAACGGCTTCGGTCATCACCGAATTCAGGTCGGCATAGCGGCGCAGGAAGCGTGGCGTGAAACCTTGCGTGAGCCCGAGCATGTCGTGCAGCACCAGCACTTGACCATCGACTGCGCCACCAGCACCAATGCCAATCACGGGAATGGTGAGTTCTTTGGCGACGCGTTCGGCCAACGCAGCGGGAATTTTTTCCAAAACCAGCGCAAAACAACCCGCTTCTTCGAGTAATTTCGCATCGGAAATCAGTTTTTCGGCTTCGGCTTCGTCCTTGGCGCGCACGGTGTAGGTGCCGTATTTGTTTATCGATTGCGGCATCAGTCCAAGGTGACCCATTATCGGAATGCCAGCCGCCAAAATCTTTTTCACGGCATCAATCACTTCGATGCCACCTTCCAACTTCAGCGCGTCGGCGTGGGTTATCTTCATCACTTTGATGGCGTTTTGCACGGCTTCGACATCGCTTGTTTGGTACGAACCGAATGGCATATCGACCACCACAAGGGCGCGTTTCACGGCACGAACCACCGATTTTCCGTGGTAAATCATCTGGTCGAGCGTGATGGGCAGCGTGGTTACATTGCCAGCCACCACATTCGAGGCTGAATCGCCCACCAAAATCACATCCACGCCAGCGCGATCGACAATCTGCGCCATGGTGAAGTCGTACGAGGTGAGCATGCTTATTTTTTCGCCGCGTTGTTTCATTTCGCACAGGCGGCGCGTAGTTACTTTCCGAACATCTTCGGGGGTATGAACAGACATAGCAAATAATTTAATAACTTATTAATTTAATAATTTAATTATCAGGGATTTAGTGCAAAAAGATGGCACATTTTTCGATGCGCCATCTTCGTTTTTTCTTTGAAAAATTGCGCTTATTCTTGGTCGAGGGCTTTTATTTGCTCCACAACTTTGTCGTATTGCGCACGGAGTTTCTCAATTTTTTTGTTCATCAATTCGGCCATTGCGCCAGCGGTTTTCTGATTGAAAAAGCCGATGTTGTTTTCGTAGGTTGCCAATTCCGATTTCAGACGATCATACTCTTTCAGCAGTTTGGCGCGCTCGTTCGATGGTTTGCCCTCGCGGTGACCTTTCAGCAGTTCGGCGTGTTTGTCCATCGCTGCGCGGAAGGCTTTCGCCAACTTATCTTTCTCGCGGAATGGCACGAAACCGATCTTGCCGTACTCTTCAATCATGGCGTTCAGTGCGTCGGCATCTTGCTTGGCATCGCCCGTGGCTGCGTAGTTCACCATCTTTTCGATGATGGCTTTCTTGGCTTTCAGGTTGGCAATCTCTTCGGAATATTTGTCGGAGAAATTGGCGGCTTTCTGCTCGAAGAAGTAGTCGCACGCCGTTACGAAGCGTTTCCAGATGATGTCGGACTGTTTGCGTGCCGTTGGACCGAGTTTTTTCCACTCTTTCTGCAGCGCCACAAATTTTTCGGCGGTCTCTTTCCATTCGGTGCTGTCTTTCAACGCTTCGGCCTGCTCGCAAAGGGCTTTTTTGGCTTCAAAATTCTTTGCCCATTCGCCTTTCACGTTTTTGTAGAATGCTTTTTTGGCGTTGAAATAGTTGTCGCAAGCGGTGCGGAAACGGCGGAATGCTTTCACAGCGGCTTTGTACGAAGGCACGCCGCCAATGGCTTTCCAGCGATTTTGAATGTCGATCACCTCTTTGGTCTTCTCTTCCCATTGTTTGATGGTTTTCAGTGCCTCGAGGTCGATTTTTTCGATCTGTTCGCACAGCGCATCTTTTTCGGCAACGAACTTCTCTTCCTGCTCCTTGATGCTCTCGAAATAGGCTTGGTGACGCTTGTTCACGGCAGTCGATGCCGTTTTGAAACGATCCCAAATCTGCTCGCGCAGTTCGCGTGCCACAGGCCCAATCTCGCGCCACTCTTCGTGCAGTTTTTGCAACTGTTTGAAGGCGTCGACGGCTGGAATCTCGTCGCTCGAAAGTTTCTCGGCTTGCTCGCAAAGTGCGGTTTTGGCTTCAAGATTTTTCTTGAAATCGTAGTCGCGCAGGTCGTTGCTGATTCGTTGCAGGTCGTAGAATTTTTCGAGATATGCGCTGTAGGCTTTCCAAAGTTCGGTAACTTTTTGCGCAGGCACTTGTCCGATGGCTTTCCACTCTTGTTGCAGTTTGTGGAAGGCGTTCAGCACCTCCGTCAGGTCGTCGGTCGATGTGGTGAGATGCTCCAATTCGTCGAGAATGCGCAACTTTTCAGCCAGATTTTTCTCTTGTTCGGCTTCGGTGGCAGCATTTTCAGCGGCTTTCAGTTCGCGATATTTTGCTAGCAATTCTTTGAATTTCACCTCCAAAGCATCGATGTCGAGAACGGCATTTTCATTGCCTTCGTCCTCGTTGTTGAGCGCGGCTTCCATCTCAATTTTTAGCTTGCGATAGAAATTCTGCTTCAGGCTATCGATTTGATCTTTTACATCGCTAATCGGCTTTGTTTCAAGCAGTTCGGCAAGTTTTGCAACCATCTCCTCGCGGGTCAGATTGTAAAATTTGTTGGCGTGTTGTGCCACCGATTCGATGACTTCGTTCAGTTTTTCGGCTACGGGTTGTTCGGCCGTTTTGTTTGGTTCTTCCATAGTTTTCAGAAGGGGTTCAATTCAATATTATTCGCGCTAGCAAATACGCTTGCGAAATTTTGCACAAATGTAGTAACTTTTTTCGGTATAAGACAAAAAAAATCGCAAAAAAGTGATTTTTTTACGATTTTTGGTCGATTATTTCCATTTTATGCTCTTTTTTCGCCCGAAAATCAGCAAAAATAGTGTGATGAGTGGCAAGAAAATGTCGAACAGCGGAATGGTGAGGTAGAAATGTCGTTCGCCAAGTTGCGTGGCGGTGAGGTTGATGACCGTGGCTTGGCAAATGTAGCGCAAAAGCAGTACGACGAGCGCGGCGCCAATCACCAAAATGTTGGTAGTGCAGAGTAGTGCGATGACGAGCGCGTAGAACAATCCGCGCGTTGTGGGCTCGAGCGACACCATGCGGCGACTGTTTGTGCTGTAGTGCGGCGCGGTGGAGAGGTGGCGTTCTTTTTGCCGATACCATTCGCCGAAAGTTGTTTTCGGTAGCGACAGTGTGCTGCTGGTGGCAGTGGCGGCAAAATGTGTATTTGTGGCGTTGGCAAAGCGGTTTACCAGCAGATCGTCGTCGCCCGAAGCGATGTGTAGCGAGCCTGCAAAGCCTTTGTTGGCGAAGAAAGTGCTGCGTCGGTAGGCCAAATTGCGCCCCACGCCCATGTAGGGTTTTCCGCGGAAGGCGAAACCGAGATATTGCATGGCGATGGTGAGCGTGTCGTACGAAATCATGCGGCTCAGCATCGTTTTCTTAGGCAGATAGCCGCCGTAGCCAAGCACAAATTCGGTTTTTTCGTCGAATTGCGCCACCATCTCCGAAATCCAGTGCGTAGATGTGGGGCGGCAGTCGGCATCGGTGAATAGCAGCAGGTCGTTTTGTGCCGATTTAATGCCGATGGTCAGTGCCAATTTTTTGCGTGAAACCACGTCGGTTCGCTCGGGCGTGTAGGTGTAGCGCAGGTGCGGATAGTCTAGCATGAGTTGCGCCAGAAGCGTCTCGGTGGCATCGTTTGCGCCGTCGTTCACCACTATCACCTCGTAGTTGGGGTAGTCTTGTTCGAGTACGAGCGGCAAGAAATGTTCCAGATTTTCGGTTTCGTCGCGGGCGCAGATAATCACAGAAACTGGCTGTGGCTCAGTATTTTGCGCATTTCCTTGCTTGACCGATTTGTGCCGAATGATGCCCGTGAAATAGTAGAGATAGATGAACAATTGCACGCCAAACACTGCCAGCAGTGCGCCAAAAAGCGTCCATTGCAGCGGCGTGATTTGATAAAAAAGGAGTTGAAAATCGAACATTGTTCGGCTTGTTTTACGATCAAAATGCAAAATTACGCTTTATTGCCCGATTTTTCGCTCGAAAATGCAAGAAGTTATCAACAAAATGAGTAACTTTGCGCGGTTCGACAGGCTCGCCGCTCATTAAATTGACAATTGATAATTGACAATTGATAATTTTGGGTAGCCAAGACTCGCTGCAGAGGCTAAATCTTGCGACTTGCTACTTGTTACTTGCTACTAATTTGAAATTTGAAATGATCTCTTTTCCGAATGCAAAAATAAACCTTGGCTTGAATGTCGTTGGCGTGCGCAGCGATGGCTATCACAATTTAGAGACGGTGTTTTATCCCATTCCGTTGTGCGATGCGCTGGAGATTGTGCCTGCTAAACGGCTGTCGCTCAACATTTTAGGACTGCCTGTGGAGGGCGATTGGGAGAAAAATCTTGTGGTGCGCGCTTTTCGTCTGCTGCAAGAGGATTTCGGCATTCCCGAGGTGGCGATTGTGCTGCAGAAAAATATTCCCATGGGCGCGGGTTTGGGCGGTGGCTCCAGCGATGCGGCGTTCATGCTCAAGATGCTGAACGAGCAGTTTGCGCTCCATCTCACCACCGAGCAGTTGGAGCGGTATGCCTCGCAGTTGGGAGCTGATTGTGCGTTTTTTGCGCAGAATAAGCCCGTTTTTGCCGAAGGAATTGGCAACGAATTTTCTCCAATCTCGCTCTCGCTCAAGGGTTGGCACGTTGTGCTGATTAAACCCGACACGCACATCTCGACGGCCGAAGCGTATCGTGGCGTGAAGTGTGTTGCGCCCGATGTGCGTTTGCGCGAGGCTTTGCAGTGCCCGATGGCGGCATGGAAGGATTGCGTGTGCAACGATTTTGAGGCGAGTGTTTTCCCACTTCACCCCGAGTTGGGCGAGATCAAGCAATGGCTGTACGATAGTGGCGCAGTTTACGC
>CAZGVF010000106.1:0-2843 GCA_964528925.1 uncultured Paludibacteraceae bacterium
ACAGCGTGCCAAACCGCATGCACGAGTTCGAACAGTTGGTGCAACGCACGCACAAAGCAGGTCTGAAAATGCTGATGGACTTTGTGCCAAACCATGTGGCGCGCCAATATCACAGCGATGTGAAGCCCGAAACCGATTTCGGCTTGCACGACCGCAAAGATTGGCATTTCAGTCCGCAAAATAATTTTTACTACTGCCCAAACACGCCTTTCGCTCCGCAATTCGATGCCAAAGGTTACACCGAATTTCCTGCGCGCGCCACGGGAAACGACTGCTTTTCGCCTTCGCCATCGCAAAACGATTGGTACGAAACGGTGAAACTGAACTACGGCATCGACTACACGGGCGGCGGCGCAACGCATTTCGATCCTATGCCAGACACTTGGCTGAAAATGCGCGACATTCTGCTCTATTGGGCTGCCAAGGGCATCGATGGCTTTCGTTGCGACATGGCCGAAATGGTGCCAGCCGAATTTTGGCATTGGGCTATCGGCGAGGTAAAACGGCACTTTCCGTCGATCATTTTTGTGGCGGAGGTCTACAATCCTGCGCTCTATCGGCGCTACATTTTCGAGGGCGGATTCGACTATCTGTACGACAAAGTCGGGCTCTACGACTCGTTGCGGCGCGTGATGTGCCACCAGAGTTCGGCGCACGACATCACGCACCAGTGGCAGCAGGTGAACGACATTCAGAGTCACATGCTCAATTTTCTCGAAAACCACGACGAACAGCGCATTGCATCCGACTTTTTCGCTGGCTCTGCGCTCGCTGGACGCCCTGCCATGCTTGTGGCGGCGTGCATGAACACCAATCCTGTGATGATTTACGCTGGTCAGGAACTTGGCGAGCGTGGCATGGACGCCGAGGGCTTCAGCGGCCGCGATGGGCGCACAACCATTTTCGATTATTGGTCGGTCGGCACGCTAAAAGATTGGTACGCAGGCACGATGAGCGATTCGGCACGAGATTTGCGTGCTTTCTATCGGACCGTTCTGACGCTTTGCAACACCGAGCGTGCACTGAACGAAGGTGTATTTTTCGATTTGATGTACGCCAACGCTCATTTGCAAGAACAGTACGCATTTGTGCGCGCTGCAGGGCGAGAGGTGATTTTGGTGGTGGCAAATTTCTCCGAAAATGATGTCGAAGTGCAGATAAATCTACCGCAACATCTTTTCGATTTCTTGAATTTGCAAAAAACAGAAAATGCTGCCGCCATCGACCTTTTGAGCGGTGAAAAATTGAACGTTGATTTCACCTCGGGAAAACCTGCCGTGGTGCAAGTGGCGACCAGAAGCGGGAAAATCATAAAAATTAGGAATTAGGAGTGAGGAGTTAGAAGTGAGGAATTTTTCAATTGATAATTGATAATTTTTGCATCAAAGTTGGACAATGCGCAGCTCGACAAGCTCGCTGCCCGCAATCTTCAAATTTTCAAATATTCAAATGATGAAATTTGTACTCTGCAGAAAGTCGTGAAATGCGAAACTTTATGAACTTGATAAACTTTATAACTTGATGAACTTCTTATCAACTTCTCAACTCATCAACTCGTAAACTTATGAAGAAACTTTTTATCACCATATTAATAGGACTGACTATGACGGCAAATTGTTTTGCAGAACAGCGTGTAGGATTGGTTTTGAGTGGCGGCGGTGCACTCGGTTTTGCGCACATTGGCGCCATTCAAGCGTTGGAAGAGGCGGGTTTCAAGCCCACTATTGTGTCGGGAACGAGCATGGGTTCGCTCATTGGTGTGCTTTATGCTGCGGGCTACAAACCCAACGAGATAATGCAGATAGTGAAAGACGAACAACTCTATCGCAACGCCACGCTGCTGCGCATTCATTTCTCGAAAAATCCCGGTATCTACAATCTCGATGCCATCAGTCGTCTGCTGAAAGAGTTGATGCCTGACAATTCGTTCGATAGTCTGCCCAAAGGCTTCTGCGCTTGTGTGATGAACCTTACCGAAGCCACTTCGGAATATGTCTGCACGGGCAATCAGTTGGCTGAATATGTGATTGCGTCGGCGTCAATTCCTACGGTGTTCGAGGCGCAAACCATCAACGGTGTGCAGTACACCGACGGCGGCATGCTCAACAATTTCCCTGCGCAGCCCATTCGCGATAAATGCGATTTTTTGATTGGCATCGATGTGTTGCCGCTCACGCACAAGCAGGCCACTCGCACGCACGAGGCTATGCTTTTCGGCTTGCGCGATGTGCAACATGTCAATTCGCTGCCTGGGCATGCGCTGTGCGACCTGCTGATAGAGGTGCATGCCATCGATAATTATGGGGAATTCGATTTCCGCGAGTACGAAGCCATCTACAACATTGGTTACGAGACGGCCAAAAAGCAGATTGCGGAATGGCAGAAGAACCATTGAGGCGTTTAGTCTAGTTTTCTACCTTCAAATTTACTGAAAAGTTGGCGCCATTCGTCGGAGATTGGCGCTGATTGGTTGTGCGCAAAATCGAAACCGACCATCACGGAGCGATATTCGCTTTTCACCGTGCCGCGGTCGTCGACGAGGCGCTGCGACAGCTCGAAACTCTTTGTGCCGATGTGGCTTACGGCCGTCTGCACGCTGATTTTCTCATTCAGAAAAATCGGGTGAAGAAAATTGACTTCGGCGTGCGCTAAGACCCAAGTTATCGATTTTGGCGGCAGATATTCGCCTCGCACCGCATCGAAATAGTTGGTTTTGCCCAAGTCGTAGAACGAAAAATAGGCATTGTTGTTCACATGACCCAGCGCATCAGCATCGTTGAAACGCATCTGCACTGCCAAAGTATGATGAAATTCGATATCTCCAAGCGAAAATTTTTCCATAT
>CAZGVF010000106.1:2943-4804 GCA_964528925.1 uncultured Paludibacteraceae bacterium
TGCGCAGGGTCGAACTGTTCGTAGTAGAGCAGCATGCGACTGACGATCTGCTGCAAAACCTCTTCGCGACCGAATGCGCGCCCTGCAATCTGCTGCATCGAGATGGGATTTGGTGCATCGCTCACAAATTTGGTCTGGTTCACGTTCAGTCCCACGCCCACAATGGCTTTTGCCATGCGGTTGCCCTCGAGCAGCGTCTCGATGAGAATGCCGCTCAGTTTGCAGTCGCCCGCGTAGATGTCGTTCGGCCATTTTATGGTGATTTCGGTCTGTGTGAGTTCCGACAGCACATCGACCATGGCTAGCGAAATTATTTCAGAAAGCATAAATTGCTGAGCCACAGGCACTTTCGTCGGTTCAAGCAGCAGACTGAAAAGCAGATTTTCGCCCCGCGCCGACTCCCAGCGGTTGGTGGCTTGACCTTTGCCCGCAGTCTGAAAATCGGCATCGACCAACAAACCGTGTTGCGCTGTGGCAATGTTGTCGCGCAACCAGCGATTGGTGGAATCTATCTCTGAAAAATGTTGACGCATGGCATTATTTTTCATCTTTCACTAGCGCAACGCACGCCGCGCCAATAAACAGGCAAATGCCAGCAACGAGTAGCATATTTGCTTGATTACCAACGAGTTGTAATAGTCTTCCGCCGCACAGCGCAGCCACTATCTGTGGCAGGCAAATGGTGCAGTTGAACAATCCGAGGTAAGTACCCATGTGCGCCCCTTTGATGTTGTTGGTCAAGATGGTGAACGGCAGTGCCAACATAGCAGCCCATGCGCATCCTATCAGGAAATAGGGTACAAAAAGCAGATATTGATTGCCGACAAACGGCACCAGCGCAAAACCAATTCCGCCCAAAATCAGGCTTACGACATAAGCCGCGCGATAGTTGCGGAACTTTGGAATGACCACCGACCACGCAATGCCGCCCACGGCTTGCACGGCAAACAGCACGCCAACCCAGTTGCCTGCAGCTTGATAGCCTTCGGAGGCGGCGTCGCAAGTGTGCCAAATGGTCTCGGCAATGGCGCCGTTGGTGTAGGTCCACATGTAGACGAACGCCGCCCAGCAGAAAAATTGCACTATACCGACAGTCCAAAACACGCGCGGCGCATCGGCCAGCAGGCGGAAAATGTTGGCGTTGTCTTTTTCTTGATTTTTCTGCGAATCGTTATCGGTGTGATATTTTGCATATTCGGCAGGCGGCATTTCGCGCACGGTCAGCACCGTGTAGAGCACGCACAGCACCAAAATGGCAGCGCCAATGTAGAACGAATAGACCACCGAATCGGGAATGACGCCTTTGGGAGCTTCGTTGCTTATGCCAATCCATGTGAAGAAAATGGGAAACAAAAATCCAACCACATTGCCCACATTGCACAGAAAACTCTGAATGGAGTAGGCCAGACCTTTCTGCTGCTCGTTTACAAGGTCGCCCACCATCATTTTGAAAGGCTGCATGGCGATGTTGATGGAGCAGTCGAGGAACATCAGTGAGAAAAGCCCGAACCACATGGCGGCGTTCAACCCCAGAAATGCGGCTTGTGAGAAGGTGAAATTGCCAGCGTTTGGCAGCAAAATCATCACTGCTACGGCCACTATTGCGCCCACCAGCAGATACGGAATGCGCCTGCCGAGGCGGCACCAAGTCTTGTCGCTCAATACGCCCACAATTGGTTGCACAATCATGCCCATGAGTGGCGGCAAAATCCAAAAATAACTCAGACTGTGCGGGTCAGCGCCCAGCGTGGCAAAAATACGGCTAATGTTGGCACTCTGCAGGGCATAGGCTATCTGCACGCCCAAAAATCCAAAACTGATGTTCCACAGTTTCGCAAAACTAAGATTCGGCTGATTCATT
>CAZGVF010000107.1:0-3258 GCA_964528925.1 uncultured Paludibacteraceae bacterium
AATCTTGCAATGTTGGAATGTCGCTTTCGGAGCAGAGCACCAGCGTGCCAAGATCTTTTATTGCACCCGCATCGAACGGTGGCAGCAAAACGAGTGTCCAAACGCCGCCTGATTCAGATTTTTTATCAAAAATAGTATGGCAAGTGCCATCTTTTACCCGTCGTTCAATTTGATATGTACCAAACAACCACGATCCATCTGCATTAGGCTTAAATTCCTGGGAACGATTATATATTGTATCTGGTTTATCAAGAACATCAGATTGAACTACCCACATATATTCGTAATTTTCATCACCTCCAGACGCAGCCTTTTTTTCTTCAACATCATTGGGAACTCGTCCATAACATACAGTATCATTACTTGTCCTAATTTCTCCCGCATTAAATTCTCCATTTTTCAATACCTGCAAGTATATACGCTTATAATCGTCATTTATGGAATCAGTTAGCCAAACCATAGAAGAAATTTCGCATTTCCGTTTTACTATAGCATTGCAACCTTCGACTGTAATTACCGTATCTGTAGAAGACCACTTATGAGTAGCCGAAACATTACTCATAACAAAATCAGTCTTGACGTTTTCGGCATCCTCACTATCCTCTGTACTTGCCAAAAATGCAAGAGCAACAGATACAACATCAGCATCAGAGGAAGACATACAAGCTAAACGCGGTGCAAGATTTTCTTCCGTAACCCATTCAGAATTCCCTTTAAAAATTGAGTATATCTCCTTAGTACTTTTTGAGACAATATCAAAATTCAGAGTTTTATCACGCTCTCCAACGGCTTGTCCCATAGCACATAGTTGCAGATCAAAATATACAGAGCTAATATTTTCAGCATCGCCAGAATGTTTTCCAACAATTGCGCCCGTAGTCGAAGTTACATTTGGCTTTACATAACCAATATTGTAAGCATAGCTCAATTTCCCTTGATTCGAACCAATAAGACCACCTACATAACCTGATACATCAAGTACAGCGGCATTGTAAGCATATTCAATTTCACCATCATTATAACCTGCGATACCACCAGCGTATTTATCGGCAGTAATTTCACAAAGGTTGTAGACATGCGAAATCTTACCATGATTTATCCCAGCGATGCCACCAACATATTTCGACTCTTTAGAATTTATGGTACTCTTTACTACAGAGAAATTATGGATGCTTGCGTTATCACCAAGTTCTCCGAACAAACCGATCGTATCACCCTCAATAATGCTTATGTTTTTAATTTGCTTGTTATTACCATTAAATTCACTATTGAATGGTACTCCCTTACCTATTGGTTGCCATTTATTACCTTCAGTTCCACCACAATCCAGATTTTCGGCAAGAACCACGGTTGCGGTAGTCCAATCGACATCGTCGCGGGTGTAGGGCGCAAGGGCGGGCGCATTGCCAGCGGCGGGCGCGCCACCAAATTGTTGCGCTATCCATGCCAATTCCGAAGGAATGAAGATGAACACCGAGTCGCGGTTGAGCGTAGTAAACGGTTTGCGCACGGTGCCGTCCCAAGCGGCAAGTTTGGCAAATTTCACCTCCAGATCGCCGCCCGTGGCAGGAATGCACGACAGTTTCAGTTGACCATTTGCGACATAGACCGAATCGAGCCAATCAACGCCGTTGAAAGTGATTGAGTCGAGATAGAAACCTTCGTTCGGAGTGATGTTGAAGAGGTTGAGTTTTCTCGCGCCAAGATTTTTCACCACCTCAACTTGGCCACCATCGGCATTGCAATTAAATTCGATGGTTTGTGGCGCATTCACGGTGAGTTTGTACTCGCCCGTGGCTTGCGTGGCATCGCCCGAGCAACCGCCCGTAGCGTGACGCGTGTAGGTGTAAGTGCCAGCCGAAAGTCCCGCAGGAATGGTGTAAGTTGCCTCCTCGGCGCCAGCAATCTCTTCGCCATTGCGTTTCCAAACATAAGTGCTGTTTGTTCCGCCCGAAAGTGGTGTTTTGCTGGCGATTGTTATGGCAGCGTAATCCGAATCCACTGTCTTTTCAGCGGCTTCGATTTCGCCAGCCACCAGCGCAAAGCCTTGCAGCGTTGCACCGCTATTTTCGGCGAAAATCGATGAGATGTTGCTCACCGTTTTGCAGTTGGCATTGAATGTGCCAGCAAACGATTTTATCGGTGTCCACGACTGATTGTTCATGTCGAGGTTGTTCATCAAAATCACCGTTTTACCAGCGAAATCGTTCGATTGATTGTTGGCCTGATCCGCCACCCAAGCCAGTTCGGCAGGTGTGTAGACTAGCAGCACATTGCTGCCGAGCGGTTGGACTGTGGTTTTGCCGTCCCACTTTGGAACTGCGGTGAATGTAGCAATGAGTTTGGTGTCGGTTTGGGGCGTGAAGGCGTATTGCAAACCGCCATCGACCACGGTAACATTGTCGCGCTCGTATTCTTCCAGATTCTTCTCCAATTTCGACAGATACCAACCATCGGCAGGCACAATGCTGAAGCGCTTTTCGCCCTTGCCATCGGCTTTCACATCGGGCGTGACGTCGGTGATAGAGCCTTCGCCATTCGTGTCAGTTGTAATTGTAACCTCGTCGACCACACGAATCTGGATCGTCTCGATATCTTCAGGCAGTGCTTCGCAAGCATGACCATCAACAGTGCAAGTTAAGCCGGTGATTGTGAAGTCTTTATCTCCGGTGATATTCGAAAGATTGCGAGAATAGAAATTATTTTTATGACCCGTGAATGGTATTCCATCGGCAGTGAACGAGTAGTTCGCAGCTGCGCCTGTGAAATCGATAACCACTTGCAAACTAGCACCACTGAGTACATGCACAGGACTAGGCAGCATGTCGCTGCTACGCTTGGCGGTGGGCGTTGGGTAGCAAGTAATGGTGTAAGCCACCACGCTATCGCAGCCATCGACGGTAGCAAAAGTCAAGTCGCGGGTGGAGGTGTACGATTTTTTGGCGAAATCGAAATCGGCGGCAGTGATTTGCGTTTTGTCGATATCCTCGAAAGTGTAGGGCAAGTCGCTAGAACAGAGCGTCAGCGTTTGCGGCGTGGTTTTGTCTTTGGTGTAGACATCGCAACTATTTTCGATGGTCAGCGCAATTTCGCGCTTAAAATCGCCCGATTGAATGGTGATGTTCGACGAAGTTATGCCATCTTTGCAGCGATTGACGCGCGCTGTGCCATCGCTGGCGAACACAACTTTTTGATCGGCTGAGAAGAGCGAAGCGTCGCTCACCGTGAAGTCGTGCGCCACGGCAGCGACATTGTCAG
>CAZGVF010000107.1:3358-4801 GCA_964528925.1 uncultured Paludibacteraceae bacterium
AAGAGCGAAGCGTCGCTCACCGTGAAGTCGTGCGCCACGGCAGCGACATTGTCAGCAGCATTCAAAACGGCAGCGGCAGTGCTCACGCGCGCCATGGCATCGTTGGCAAAATCAGACGAAAGATGATAGTAAGTTTTGCCCGAATTATTTCCGTTGAAATTGCCAGCTGCCAAATCGGTAGAAGCAATCAATTCGCTGGTTTTCAGCATTTTGCAAGATTCGAATGCTGCAGTGGTATTGTTAATAGCCTCCAAATTGGGGAAAAGTTGCGCATCGCTGTAGCAGTACTCGATAGTGCAATCGGTTTGCATGCCAATAACAGCACCCGCTTGTGGCGCGGTTACGCTGCCAACATTGTAGCAATACTTCATGGAAGTAGCGTTTGAAGCATTACCAACCAAACCGCCAGCGTAGTAAAAATTATTCGCACAACTAACGGTTCCTGCATTGTAACACGAATTGATGGTAACGTTGTTGACAAAACCAACCAAACCGCCAATGCCACGGTAGTCGTAATCGGTTGGATTATCTTGCGTCGACACAGCACCCATATTGAACGAGCGTTCGATGGTGCCTTCGAAAGCCTCGCCAACCAAGCCGCCAACCTTGGTCTTGCCCTCGACCGAGGCGGCATTGGCGCAATTGATGATTTCGGTATTTTTAGCGTAGCCAACCAGCGCTCCCGCAATGGCTTTGCTGCCAACCACGCTGCCTACGGTGCGCAGATTTTGGATGCTGCCGTCGGTAACTCGCGCAAAAAGTCCGCAATAGGTGCCATCGTAATTTATTTGCAGGGCGATGGTGTGGTTCTGCCCGTCGAAATGACCTTTGAACTCTGTTTCAATGCCGATTGGTGTGAAATCGGCAGGGAGCGAAATGTCATTAGTCACAGAAAAATACTCACCAGCGAAGTCGTTGGCTGCGTTGGCATCGTTCACCGTGGTAGACAACTCCACAAGTTCGTCGGCCGAGGTTATTTGATACGGGTCGGTTTGTGTGCCAGAACCAGTGAAAGCCCAAGCAGCCGCCGAAAAGGTGAGAGAAAGTGCGAAAAGTATCTGTTTTTTCATAACTACAGAGTTTGCAAATTGCGTCCATTTTAGCCTGCAAATTTAGCAATATTTTTTTGTATTTCAAAACACGACATTTTTTTTGACGCAAAAAGTGCGTTTTTTGTCGATTTTTCGGGCATTTTGGCAATAAAAATTTTGCGCGCGCCGAAAAAGTTATCAACAACTTATCGACAAATTACTGACAAAAAAGAGCATTTTTTCGACATTTTGCCAACAAAAAAGCGAGGAACATGGGAAATGCTCCTCGCCATTGTGAATAGCGAATTATAACCAAAAAACTATTCAAGGTAACTAGCCATCACGCTCTCGACATCGGCATTACTGTCGATTTTGATGAGGCTGTTCAGGTAGTCTTCGTCGATGCGGAAAA
>CAZGVF010000108.1:0-4786 GCA_964528925.1 uncultured Paludibacteraceae bacterium
GTTCATATTTTTTGCCGATAAAATTAGGTTGTTCGAGCGAAAAAAAGTAATTTTGCACAAATTTTGCGTATACATAGCGGCAAATCTATGCTCTATGCCCCCTTTGTTTTTGGAAAATCTAAACAAAAGTATACTTAAAAAAACTATGGCAAAAGAAAAGAAATTTATGACGTGTGATGGTAACGCTGCGGCTGCGCATGTTGCGTACATGTTCACCGAAGTGGCTGCCATCTACCCAATTACGCCGTCGTCGCCGATGGCCGAAAATGTCGACGAATGGTCGGCTCAGGGTCGTAAAAACATGTTTGGCGAGACTGTAACCGTGCAAGAGATGCAGTCGGAAGCGGGCGCTGCTGGAGCCGTTCATGGTTCGTTGCAGGCTGGTGCGCTCACCACCACTTTCACCGCATCGCAGGGCTTGCTGCTGATGATTCCGAACATGTACAAAATTGCTGGCGAATTGCTGCCAACGGTTTTCCATGTGTCGGCGCGCACGCTGGCTAGCCACGTGCTGTGCATCTTTGGCGACCATCAAGATGTGATGGCTTGCCGTCAGACAGGTTTCGCCATGTTGGCCGAAGGTTCGGTGCAAGAGGTGATGGATTTGGCTGGTGTAGCTCACTTGGCAACCATCAAATCGCGCGTGCCGTTCCTCAACTTCTTCGATGGCTTCCGCACATCGCACGAGTATCAGAAAATTGAGGTGATCGACCAAGAAGATCTGCGTCCGCTGGTCGACCAAGAGGCATTGCAGGCATTCCGCAATCGCGCTCTCAGCCCAATGCGCCCCGAAATGCGCGGCATGGCCGAAAACCCCGATGTGTTCTTCACACACCGCGAAAGCAGCAATCCGTACTACAACCAAGTGGCCGACATCGTTTCGGACTACATGGACGAAATCAGCAAAATCACGGGTCGTAAATATCGTCCATTCAGTTACTATGGCGCACCCGATGCCGAAAACATCGTCATCTGCATGGGTTCGGCTTGCGAATGCTTGCGCGAAGTCATTGACCACCGCAAAGGTGAAAAAATCGGCATGATAAACGTGCACCTCTATCGCCCATTCTCGCTGAAATACCTGAAAGAGGCAATTCCTGCCACCGCAAAACGCATCTGCGTGCTCGACCGCACCAAAGAACCTGGTGCAAACGGCGAACCGCTCTATCTCGATGTGAAAGATGCGCTGCAAGAGCTCGGTCTCGGACACATCGAAGTGGTTGGCGGTCGCTACGGCCTTGGCAGCAACGACACCACGCCTGCTCAGATGATGGCCGTTTACGACAATCTGGCTCTGCCAACGCCTAAAAATCACTTTACGCTCGGCATCAACGACGATGTTACATTCACATCGCTGCCACTGGGCGAAGAGATTGCCATGGGCGGCAAAGGCATGTTCCAAGCCAAATTCTACGGTTTGGGAGCCGATGGCACGGTTGGCGCAAACAAAAACTCGGTGAAAATCATTGGCGACACCACCGATAAATATTGCCAAGCCTATTTCTCGTACGATTCGAAGAAATCGGGCGGCTTCACCTGCTCGCACTTGCGCTTTGGTGATGAGCCAATTCATTCGACCTACTTGGTAACTACGCCAAACTTCGTTGCGTGCCACGTTCAGGCCTATCTGCACATGTACGACGTAACGCGCGGACTGCAGAAAAACGGCACATTCCTGCTCAACACCATTTGGGACGGCGACGAGCTGAAACGCAATCTGCCTAACAAAGTGAAGAAATATTTTGCCGACAACAACATCACTGTTTACTACATCAACGCAACAAAGATTGCGCAAGAGATTGGACTCGGCAACCGCACAAACACCATTCTGCAATCGGCATTCTTCCGCATCACAGGCGTAATTCCTGTCGAAAAAGCGGTAGAGGAGATGAAACACTTCATCGTGAAATCGTATGGCAAGAAGGGCGAAGATGTGGTTAACAAAAACTACGCTGCTGTCGATCGTGGTGGTGAATATCACAAACTCGACATCGATCCTGCTTGGAGCGCACTCGAAGAGCAACCGCGCGTCTACAACGATGGCGACGACTTCATCAACAAAGTGGTTCGCCCAATCAACGCACAAGATGGCGATTTGCTGCCTGTTTCGGCCTTCAAAGGCATTGAAGACGGCACTTGGCGCGCTGGCACTGCCAAATACGAGAAACGCGGCGTGAGCGCATTCGTTCCCGCTTGGAATGCCGAAAATTGTATTCAATGTAACAAATGCGCTTATGTTTGTCCTCACGCTTGCATTCGTCCATTCGTTCTCGACGAGAAAGAACACGAAGGCTTGCACGCCGACATGATAGAGATGAAAGCACCAGCCGCCATGAAAGGCATGTATTTCCGCATGCAAGTTGGCGTGATGGACTGTCTCGGCTGCGGCAACTGCGTAGATGTTTGCCCGGGCAATCCAAAACTTGGCAAAGCACTCACCATGGTCGACCTCGAAAGCCAAATGGCAGAGGCCGAAAACTGGAACTACTGCGTAGAAAATGTGAAGACAAAGCAAGATTTGGTCGACATCAAATCGAATGTGAAGAACAGCCAATTTGCTACGCCACTGTTCGAGTTCTCGGGTGCTTGCTCGGGTTGCGGCGAAACGCCTTATCTGAAACTGATTTCGCAACTCTTTGGCGACCGCGAAATTGCTGCCAACGCCACAGGTTGCACATCAATCTATTCGGGTTCGGTGCCAAGCACACCTTACACCACCAACGAGAAAGGTCACGGCCCAGCATGGTCGAACTCGCTGTTCGAAGATTTCTGCGAATACGGTCTCGGCATGCAGATTGCTCACAAGAAGATTAAAGCACGTCTCGCTCGCCTGATGGAAGAGGCGCAAACCTGCACCTGCTGCTCCGACGAGCTGAAAGCTATGTTCCGCGAGTGGATCGACAACAAGAACGATGCCGACGTAACAAAACGCCTCTACGAGCCAATTGTAGCGGCCTGCGAAGCTTGCGGTTGCGACAAGTGCCGCGAGATTTTGAAATACAAAGATCATCTTGTAAAACGCAGTCAGTGGATTATCGGTGGCGATGGCGCAAGTTACGACATAGGCTACGGCGGACTCGACCACGTGATAGCTTCGGGCGAAGATGTGAACATTCTCGTTCTCGATACCGAAGTTTATTCTAACACTGGCGGTCAAGCCTCGAAAGCAACGCCACTTGGCGCTATTGCTAAATTTGCCGCTGCTGGCAAACGTGTTCGCAAAAAAGACCTTGGCATGATTGCAACCACCTACGGCTATGTTTACGTGGCTCAGATTGCCATGGGCGCCGACCAAGCACAGACGCTCAAAGCCCTGCGCGAAGCCGAAGCCTACAATGGTCCATCGCTTGTGATTGCTTACGCACCTTGCATCAACCACGGTCTGAAAGCAGGCATGGGCAAGAGCCAAGCCGAAGAGGCCAAAGCCGTAGAATGCGGTTACTGGCACTTGTGGCGCTACAACCCAACGCTCGAGGCCGAAGGCAAAAATCCGTTCACGCTCGATTCGAAAGAGCCGCAGTGGGACAAATTTGCCGACTACCTGAAAGGCGAAGTGCGCTTTGCTAGCGTAATGAAACAGTATCCAAACGAGGCCGCCGACCTGTTCCGCGCGGCACAAGAGAATGCACAGTGGCGCTATCGCAGCTACTTGCGCATGCTCCAGACCGATTGGACTGCTGGCGAGAATAAATAATCGCCACGAACAATAGAAAAATGGGTGCGTTCTGTAAAATATGATTGTTTTATGGAATGCACCCTTTCTCTTTTCAGAAAATGGTTTTAAGTAAATTTATAAACAAATGAAAAAGATTGTGAATTATCTGGGCTTGGTAGTGCTGAGCCTGATCGTCTTTGGTTGCAAAAAAGACGATGACAAAAACAATGTGGTGCTTCCCGAAGAGGGTTTCATGGTTTCGGCCACACAGAAAGTGCTGATTGCGCCGGGCAACCTGCAATATCGTGCTAGCACCGATGAATTTCGCTTTGCAGAACATCAGTACGACACCATTGGCGCGCTGAATGCGAACATTAGCGACACTTACGATGGCTGGATCGACCTGTTTGGCTACGGCACGGGCGCAAATCCTACGCAGCACATCAGTTATTCCGACGCCGCCAACTACAATTCGTTCTACTCCAAATTTGTCGATTGGGGCACGAACGCCATTGGTAGCGACGAAGCCGACACTTGGTACACGCCGTCGCACCTCGAGTGGACCTACATTCTCTACACGCGCCCAAATGCCGATAAACTGTTTGCTTGTGGCACAGTGGAAGGCATCAAAGGTTTGATAGTGCTGCCCGACAATTGGACGCTGCCCGAAGGTTTAACATTCAACCCAAGCATAGAGCATGGCTATGTGCTTGAGGGCGAAAACTCTGATAGCTGGCGCTACAACAACGACAACCGCGATGGCTACACGCACAACACCTATACTGCCGAGCAGTGGACGCTGATGGAGCAGGCTGGTGCTGCTTTCTTGCCTGCAACGGGTCTGCGTTGGGGCACCAAAGTGAGAGACGGATATGCTGGTTACTACTGGCTTTGCGACCTAGATGAAGCAAACTGCTGGGAAGGCAGTTCGGTTGGCTACTGGCTCGACTTCAACCAAAAAGAGGTGGCTTGCCGCAACTATGCCGATGTGGCCTATGGCAATGCCGTGCGCCTGTTTAAGAAGATTTGACAAGAAAAACATAAGTAACAAGAACCGCAGCGAAAGTTGCGGTTCTTTTTTTTACATCATCTATTTTGCAGTGTCCCGTCTTTATTCCTTTGTCTTTACTC
>CAZGVF010000109.1:0-4782 GCA_964528925.1 uncultured Paludibacteraceae bacterium
AATTTGAAATATTTTAATGGACATTTTTTTGCAAATACTCGGCTACACTTTGCCTGCGCTGGTGGTGGCGCTTACCACTTGGCTGGTGCTGCGCAAAATGCTGAATAACGAAGCCGATCGTCGCGCCTACGAACTGCGCCGACTGAATGCCAACCAAGTGACGCCCGTGCGTCTGCGTGCCTACGAACGCCTCACGCTGTTGCTTGAGCGCACGCAGCCCGAATCGATGGTGATGCGACTGAATGTGAGCGGCATGACCAACCTTGAACTGCAGTCGAAACTGCTCGAAACGGTGCGCAGCGAGTTCGACCACAATGTGGCGCAACAAATCTATGTCTCGGCCGAGGCGTGGACCATGGTCAAGAGCGCGCGCGAAAACATGGTGCGGATAATCAACGCTGCAGCGGCGCAAGTGCAACCCACCGCGCCAGCCGTGCAATTGGCTCAAAAACTAATCGAACTCTATTCGTCGCTGCCGGCCACACCCACCGATTTGGCTCTGACTTGTTTGAAAAATGAGGTGAAAACACTATGAGCAATTTCCTGAAACTGTGCGAAACGCGCTTTTCGCTGCGCAATTTCGACGCAAATCGCCCTGTGGAGCGCGAAAAAATCGATTATCTGCTGCGTTGCGTGCAACTTGCGCCATCGGCGGTGAATCGTCAGCCATACCAATTTTTTGTGGTGACAAATAAAACCGTTTTGGCGAAATTGGCGCAATGTTATCACCGCGAATGGCTCGAAAATGCGCCATTGTGCATTGTGGCGTGCGCCAATCATGCCGAGGCGTGGCATCGCCCGAACGATGGCAAAGATCATGCTGATATCGATGTGGCAATTGCGGTGGAACATTTGGCTTTGGCGGCTGCCGAACAGGGACTTGGCTCGTGCTGGGTCTGCAATTTCGATGCACCAAAATGTGCCGAAGTGCTTGGCTTGAAACCCGAAATGGAGCCTGTTGCGCTTGTTCCGATAGGCTATGCCGCGGCTGATTGCATCGTTCCAGAAAAGAAGCGTAAATCAGTCGACGAACTTTTTTGTAAATATCTGATTTAGAGTGAATTATCTAAAGAAAATAGCGATTTTTTCTGTGCCGATTGCGCTACTTGCAGCGTGTACTTCGAGCAATAGTAGCACTTGCATGAAAGAGAGCAAAGTGGTGGCTGGCGTGGCGCTTTATAAGTGCGAATACAACTCCGAACAGGAGGTTTTCACTTCGTCGCCAATCACCGAAACGCTCACTGTGCAGGGCGTTGGCAGCGATTCGGTGCTTTATGCATCGCGGTCGGTCAGCAGCATCGAACTGCCGCTCCACATCAATGTCGACTCCACGCAATTTGTGGTTCAGCGCGATAGCACGGGCACCGATACGCTCACAATTTTTCACACCAACGAGCAGAATTTCATTTCGATGGCGTGCGGCTGTTTTGTCTATCACACCATAACCGATGTGCGCACCACCACCAATCAAATCGATTCGGCGGTGATTTATGATGCTCGCGTCGAAAACATCTCGAACACTCATTTGCGCCTCTATTTCAAAATTGCCAAGTAGTTTTATCTGAAATTTGCGAAACATTCGCCACATATTACTCCTGCTGTTTTTGCTGATTTTGACCGTTCCTGCGCAGTCGCAAAAACGCCGTTCCGACGATAAGCCGCTGACCGATTCGGTGGTTTTTCGTGGATTTTCAGCGCATATCGATGTGGCATCGCCGCTTATGGGCATTGCGGTGAACAAGGGCGTCTACACGGGCGAGGCGCAGATTGATGTGAATCTGCTGAACAAATATTTCCCCATTTTCGAGATTGGTTATGCTAACGCCAAAGTGACGGCCGACAACGCTACTAACTATCGCACATCGGCTCTGTTTTGGCGCATTGGCTTGAACTACAATTTCCTGAAAACTTCGAAAAACAAGGTCGAAAAGCTGAACCGCAACTATCCGTTCATCGGCTTGCGCTACGGCATGAGCGTGGTGAACTACGACATGACGCAGATTCCCATGTCGGAGAGTTATTGGGCTGAGCAGGGCAGTGTTTCTTTGAATGGAAAAAATGTCTACGCTGGCTGGATCGAATTCTTGGGCGGTGTACGTGTCGACTTGGCAAAAGGCTTCACCATGGGCTGGTCGGCGCGCATAAGGCTGGCGTTGCACACCTCGCTCGACAATAGCGAGCAACTCTGGTTCGTGCCGGGCTACGGTAAATCGGGCGGCGCGCAATTCACCTTCAACTACACCATCGGTTTCACTTACCGCACCCGCTTCGAGCGCGCCCGCATGGCTGCCGTGAAACCCGAGAGGTAAGGCAATTCCTTAATTGGTCAAAAAAAAGGACGCACTCGGTGCGTCCCTACTTTTTCGGGCGAATAATCATTCGCCCTTACAATTTCCATTCACTCTTCCACAATCGCGCCATCGTTGAGTTCGGGGCAGCCTGCGTTGGCGTTGAACCATTCGGGGATTTCGAAGCGCTGCGTGGCGTCGTAGCCTAATGAACTGTCTTTCAGTACTTTGTCCATATACAACGCCCAAATTGGCAGTGCCATGCTTGCACCTTGTCCGTCGACCATGCTTGCAAAATGCACGCCGCGGTCTTCCCAACCAACCCAAACGCCCGAGACGAGCGTCGGCGTGAAGCCAATGAACCAACCATCGGAGTTGTTTTGCGTGGTGCCAGTCTTGCCGCCAGCGGGCGCTTTCACACCATATTTGTAGCGCACACGAACGCCTGTGCCGTGGTCCATCACGCTGGTGAGCATGTCAATCATCTTGTACGATGTCTCTTCGCTAATCACCTCGATGGTGTTTGGCGTGAAATCGGCTATGATGTTGCCGTTGTTGTCCTCGATGTGGGTTACATACACTGGTGTGATGCGAATGCCGCCATTTGGGAAAGTGGTGTAAGCGTCGACCATTTCGGCCACCGACACTTCGCACGGGCCGAGGCAGAGCGAGTAGTCTGGCACAATCTCGCCGCGCAAGCCGAACGAGCGCAAAATCTTGGCAAACTGTTGCGGCGTGGTCAGTTGGCTGATGACATACGCGCTAATCCAGTTGTTCGATGTGGTCAAACCCCATTTCAGCGTAACTTCTTCGCCAATGTGCGTTTTGCCATCGTTGCGTGGCGTCCATTCGGTGCCATCGCCTGCTTTGATGGTGATGGCTTGGTTGATGGTTTTGTCGCACGGCCAATAGCCTTCGCTCATGGCTTGCGTGTAGAGGTAAGGCTTGATGGTGGAGCCAACTTGGCGTCGACCAGTGTTCACCATATCGTACTGAAAATGCGTGAAATCAGGCCCGCCTACATACGCCTTTACAAAGCCGTTGGCTGGGTCCATCGACATGAATCCGCAGCGCACAAAACTTTTCAGGTAGCGAATGGAGTCGAGTGGCGACATTACCGTGTCGATGGTACCGTGGTACGAGAAGACGCTCATTTCCACGGGTGTTTCGAACGCTTTCCGAATCTCTTCGTCGCTTGCTTTGGCCTTTTTCATGGCGCGATAGCGGTCGCTTTGGCGCATGGCTTGGTTCATTATGCGGTCAATCTCGTCGTTTGTGAGATTGTTGGCAAATGGTGCTTTTTTGCGATTTTTCTGTTCTTTGAAGAAACGATTTTGCAAATCCTGAATATGCTCGCTCACAGCCTGTTCGGCATAGGTTTGCATGCGCGAATCGATGGCGGTGTAGATCTTCAAACCATCGGTGTAGAGGTCGTATTTTGATCCATCAGACTTTGGATTTTTCTCGATGAAACCGTAGAGCGGATCCTCTTCCCACGCTATCGAGTCCATGTAGAATCGGCCGTAGGGAACCAACTGCCACCGCGCGTAGTTGGAGCGTTTGGGCTTTTTCGCGGTCATCATCATGCGCAGATATTCGCGGAAATAGGGAGCTGGACCGAGTTTATGATCCACTTTGTGATAGTTGAGCGTTAGCGGAATCTGTGTGAGCGAATCGAACTCCGCTTGCGTGATGTAGTCGGCTTTCAGCATCTGACCAAGCACCACATTGCGGCGTTGCTCGGTGCGTTCGGCGCGGCGCACAGGGTTGTAGAGCGATGGATTTTTGCACATGCCAATGAGCATGGCTGCCTCTTCAATCTTCAGATCTTTGGGCAATTTGCCAAAATAGACTTGCGCGGCGGTTTTTATGCCCACAGCGTTGTTCAGAAAATCGAATTTGTTGAGGTACATCGTCAAGATTTCCTCTTTGGTGTAGAGCCTTTCCAACTGCACCGAAATAACCCATTCGATGGGCTTTTGCATGGTGCGCTGAAACAGATTTGTAACTGGTGGCGAGTAGAGTTGTTTGGCCAGCTGTTGCGTGATGGTGCTGCCGCCGCCTGCATTTTTTTGCATCAAAATGCCGCGCTTCACAAGCACACGCAGCAGCGCATGTCCGTCGATGCCCGAGTGTTCGTAGAAACGCTCGTCTTCGGTGGCAACGAGTGCCTGCACCAGAAATGGCGATAGCTCGTCGTAGTGCGTGGTGATTCGGTTGTCGGTGGCAGTGTAGAATGTGCCGAGCAACTCCATATCGGCCGAATAGATTTCGGTGGCGTACTTGTTTTTCGGGTTTTGCAGTTCGCGCACGGCGGGCATGTAGCCAATCCAGCCCTTGGCAATCGCCAAAAATAGTAATGCTACCAATGCCATGCCAGCAGCCATTATCGACCAAAACCAAAGCAAAAATTTCTTTTTCTGCTCGGGTGTTAGATTATCTTTTTTCGCCATAATTGTAGGTTGTTAATTGTCTATTTGAAGATTTGAAAATT
>CAZGVF010000110.1:0-3414 GCA_964528925.1 uncultured Paludibacteraceae bacterium
CCTATCAAACCGACCAATTATCAATTTTCAATCGTCAATTATCAATTGAAAATTACCTCAAATCGTTCACTTCCACTTCAGGGTGCTGGGCGGGATCGAAGGTGAAGCGAAAATCCTTTGGCAGCAGCTGCTGCGAACGAATGGTGATGATGATGTGGTCGGCATTGCGCTGACAAAATTCGATGCGACGCAAGCGGTAAGTTTTCTTGTCGATGGTCAGTTTTATGCGGAAATAATCGACCTTTTTCGCCACCGTTGGATAAAGGCAAAGCAGATAAGCATCGTCGGCAGTCTCCTCATCGAAACCGACACGATGCGTCTGGGCATAGTCGCGCACCATGAGCAACGGATTGGCCTCGCGCTGCTCCTCTGCCGACGGCTCAGCAATGGCCACTTCGTTGTTTTCTGGCATATAAATCCACTGCGTCTTGCCATCGAAAAAGGTCTCGATACCGCCAAATTTCAGGTACGATTTTTTGCCACTGACGGCACAAACGCCATTCGATGTATTCTTTTTGTCGGTGTTGCCCGCGGCGTAATTCACCGAAAAATCAATCTTCAACGGACTGCGCTGCAACTGTGCCACGGCTTTGTCGGCAATGGCTTTGGCCTGCGCATCGGTGGTGGCTTGCGCCAAAATTGCGCCACAGCAGCAGAGTGCCGCCACAAGGCAAATTATCGTTTTTTTCATGATAAGTGCGTTTTTTCTGATTCCCTAATTGTGTCAGATTTTGTTCCACAGCAATAAATTGCGGTGTTATTGTTGCGTTACAGGGCGGAATGCAATATTAACCGCAGCCTCAAATCTACGTTCTATGTTCCATACTCTATTTTTCGCAGTGTCCCGTCTTTACTCTTTATTCCTTACTCTTTACTCCAAAACTCACAAAATCGTCTTCAAGAGTTCGCCCAATTCGTATTCGGTATGGACAAGCACTTGGCGCGGTTTGCTGCCGCTGGCTGGACCAACAATGCCAGCCGCCTCCAACTGGTCCATAATGCGCCCTGCACGATTGAAACCAATCTCGAATTTGCGTTGCAACATCGATGTTGAGCCTTGCTGCGCTCCAACGACCCAATGTGCGGCATCGTTGAACAGCGAGTCGAGCTTGCGCATATCGACTATCGCACCATCGCCGCCATCGCCTTCGGGCAGATCGGCTTCGGGCAGAACATACGGCACTTCGCTGCGATTGTTGGCCGAATTGATGATGATAGGCGCCTCCTGATCGGCAATGAACTTGACAATGCGCTCCACTTCGGGCGTATCGACAAAAGCACACTGCACACGCGTCATTTCGGTGCCGCCTTGCGAGAATAGCAAATCGCCCTTGCCAACAAGTTGCTGAGCGCCAGGCGCATCGAGAATGGTCTGCGAGTCGACGCGCGCCGACACTTTGAAGGCAATTCGCGCAGGGAAATTGGCTTTAATCATACCCGTGATGATGTTTACCGACGGTCGCTGCGTGGCAATGACCATGTGAATGCCGATGGCTCGAGCCAACTGCGCAATGCGCGCTATTGGCATCTCCACCTCTTTGCCTGCGGTCATTATCAAGTCGCCAAATTCGTCGATAACTACCACAATATAAGGCATATAGCGGTGCCCGTTCTGCGGATTGAGTTGGCGATTTACAAATTTTTCGTTGTACTCTTTGATGTTGCGCACATGAGCCAATTTCAGCAAATCGTAGCGCTGATCCATCTCTTTGCAAATGCTATTGAGCGTCTGTTTCACCTTGTCGACATCGGTTATCACAGGCTCTTCGGCATCGGGCAACTCGGCCAAAAAGTGCTTTTCGATATCAGAATAAATGCTGAATTCCACCTTCTTCGGATCGACTAGCACAAATTTGAGCTGCGATGGGTGTTTTTTGTAGAGCAACGACGTAATGATGGCGTTCATACCCACCGATTTACCTTGACCCGTAGCGCCCGCCACCAGCAAATGCGGCATTTTTGTAAGGTCGAACATGAAGATGTCGTTCGTGATGGTGCGCCCCAGAGCCACTGGCAGTTCAAAATTGCTCTCTTGGAATTTTTTGCTTGCAATAGTCGCCCGCATCGAAACGGTGCGTGGGTGCAGGTTTGGCATCTCTATACCGATGGTGCCTTTGCCCGGAATTGGCGCAATTATACGAATAGCTTTTGCCGAAAGTGCCAGCATGATGTCGGCCTCGAGGTTGCGAATTTTGCTGATGCGCACGCCATCTTCGGGCACAATCTCGTAGAGCGTAACCGTTGGGCCAATGGTTTCGATAATTTTTTTGATTCCAATGCCGAAATTTTGCAGCGTGCGGATGATGTTTTGCTGATTTTCGCGCTGCTCCTCGGCCGATACAGTCTCCGTTTGCGTGCCGTAATCCTTCAACAAATCGAGCGTTGGATAGTTGTAGTCCCAGCCTTTCTGCGGATCGTACGGACCGAGTTCCTTCAGCGGATCGTAGTTTTCGCTCACTGTATCATCATTTGCCGAAGTGTCGACGGTCTCAATCGTGGTCTTTGGCTCTTCGCTTGCATCCGCCGGCACATTTTTTTCTCCATTTTCTGGAGTCTCTTCATCTTCTTTCGGATCTCTCACTATTTCAAATGTCAAATCTTCCGGGGCATCGGTATTCGTAACTATCTCAACGCCAGGCAATACGCCGTCGTCAGCATCTTCTGGAGCAACCGCTTCTGGCACAGTTTCGGCAGGATTTGCTTCAGGCTCTGTTCCCACTTCAGCCTCGTCTTTTTTCGGGTGAAAAATACGTTGCAGCGCAGGAATGGTGCTACTAAACGCCAGCACGGCAAACACCAATCCTGTGCCGATAATCAGCAACAAAGTGCCTGTGAATCCAAGATTTGCAACCAAAAAACTATCGAGAAAACGACCGTGCGCACCGCCCACCAACACGTAGTGTTTTTGCAGCAGCGTGCCAAGGCAAAAATCGAACGTCAGCGACAGCCACACCGTGATGAAAGCGGCTGCTAGAAAGGCTTTCCACAATGGCATCACCTTCACGCGCATTAGGCGCAGCGCCACCATCACCACAAACCACACCAGCGCAAATGTGCCAATTCCAAAACTGCGGTTTATCAGCGCTTCCGACAGCACCGCGCCGCCGTAGCCAGTCCAGTTTTTGGTGCTACTATGCAACTCTTTCAACTTTTTTTCGGCAGCCGTAACATCTGCTCCGCTTTCACGCAGTTGCTCAACTTTCGACTTCTCGTTCTGATAATTCTGCACTACGCTCCAATCGTCGGCACCCGACACAAAAAACGACGCCATAGCAAGCACCACATAGAGCGCGAAAAATATCAGCACTATGCCAATGCAAAACTGCGTGCGTTCGTCGGTCAGCACCTGTTTCAGCTTACCAAAAAATCCAAGTTTTTTCTCTTTCTCGTTCTTCATATAATAGATTTCAAATT
>CAZGVF010000110.1:3514-4732 GCA_964528925.1 uncultured Paludibacteraceae bacterium
ACAATTAACGAAGTCCTCTTTTCTTCTGAAAAAATTCCCGCATCAGCGCACTGCATTCGTCGGCCAGCACGCCCGCCACAACTTCCGTTTTGGGGTGAAGCACATTCGGCGCCAACAGCGTATAACCGCGTTTTTCATCGTTTGCGCCATAGACCAACCGTCCAATCTGCGCCCAACCCAACGCAGCAGCGCACATGCTACACGGCTCCACAGTTACATAAATCGTGCAATCGTTCAGATATTTTGCGCCAAAATAGTTGGCTGCGGCGGTTATGGCCTGCATTTCGGCATGAGCGGTAACATCGCACAGCATTTCGGTGAGATTGTGCGCTCGAGCCACAACATTGCCGCCACACACAACCACTGCGCCCACTGGCACTTCGTCTGCCGCAAAAGCCTGCTGCGCCTCGTCCAACGCCTGCCGCATAAAAAAAATATCGTCGTGTTCGTCCATTTTCTCAAGAAAATCTTCCTTAAATCGTTTTGAAAAAACGACTTGAACTTATTTAACGCATTAAACTCATCAACTATTCTTACAAATCTTCTGTACCGCTTTTATATCGCCAAAAATCACAATGCGATCGTTCTGCATAAAGCGAAAACCGTCCATGTCCATGTCCGCCACATCGTAGTAAATACTCTCTTTGCCAAACAGATTTTTACGAACAAATTGCCGTTTCACCGCCACCAGTTTCACTCCAAAATTTTCGGCAAGATTGGCCTGATCGAGCGTTTGCGACACAAGAATCGGCGGGATTTCCATCTCGACCAGACGATGCGTTTCGCTCACCTCGTACACGCCACGCACCAGCGGCGACTCGAGCGACAGCGCAAACTCCTCGGCGGCTTGCGCTTCGGGCATTATCACCTCGTCCACGCCAATAGCCTCCAAAATGGTGCGATGCAGCGGATTGCTAGCGCGCGCCACAAGCCGTTTCACACCATGTTGTTTGAGCAACGCCACCGACAGCACCGAATCCGACACCAATTCGCCAATGGTCACTATCACCTCGTCGGCATCGTCGAGCGGCAACAGTTTGAGCGTGGCAGCCTCGGTCACATTCAGGCAAATGGTTGAGCCAATGCTATTTTTGTACTCCTCCACCCTATTCATGTTGGTATCGACGCCAATCACCTCGTGCCCCATGGCTGTGAGACGCTCGGCCAACGCCACACCAAAATTTCCCAATCCAATGATGATGTATGTCATAGTCAGTT
>CAZGVF010000111.1:0-4722 GCA_964528925.1 uncultured Paludibacteraceae bacterium
TTTTCTTGTAACAAATCCAAGGCAAAATCGCAAAGATTTTGTAATGAATCCAAAGGAATAGACTCTTTTTACTGATACCTTTTGAGCATGTTTTCGATGGTTTCGCGCATGGCTTGGCGCAACGATTCGGGCGCAAGCACCTCGATGCGATCGCGCTTGGTCAGCAACTCTTGCACAAAATCGAATTTATTGGGCGCTAAACGGTAACTATAAACGGCATACTCGCTGTTGCTCAGCACTTTACGCTGTGTATGATGCAGCGGCAACGAGTCGAAATAGGGCACTTGGTCGTTCATCACCTTCAATCGTACCTCCTCCACCGCATCACCGCACTGGAAGCAGATTCCGTACACATTTTCAAAAAATGCATGAGCATCGAAATCTTTAGGAATTTCGAAGGTATTTTGCGTGATTTGCAGCGATTTTATGCGATCGAAAGCATAGATTCGCGGTTCACCGTTGCCATTTTTTTGCACAACTGCATACCAACGCTGTTTGAACTGCTTCAGGCAATAGGGCGACGCCTCGAAATGATCTGGTTCGGTTTGATAATAGGGCTGATACGCCATCTCTACCGTGTGCTTGCTGCGAATGGCCTCAATCAGCGTGGAAAGATACGGTTCGCTCGACGGCACGTTTTCGAGTAAAATGCTGTTATACAGCGATTTATCATCGTTCATCATAGCCTTCAGCATCAGTTGTCGCAGACCATTGTCCTCTATCGCCTTGGGGTTGATGATGTGGTAACGGCGCATTTTGTTGCACTCTATGTCGATGCCAAAAGTGTCGGCAATGGACTGAATGTGGTTGTGTAGCGTGCGTTCGGGCAGTTCGTCGTGGTCTTCGTTTTCGCTGCTTTGCAACCATCGTTCGTTTATTTCGCGGCGCGAAATGCCCGTCTCGCCGTAGGCTAACACGGTGTTAATCAGCCAAATATATCGTTTGAAAAAGTTTCGAGCCATGATGAAAAATGGTTTTGACTATTCAAAATCTTCGCCACCACTAAAGTCGTTGTTCGAATCGCTGCGCTGACGATCGCTATCGCGTTTTTTGCCCTTCATATTGCCAAAATTGTAGGTGAGCGAAAGGGTGAAACGCTGTCCCGCTGGCTGGCGCTCGAAATCTTGATAGAAACTGTCGCCCCAAGTCAGTTTTTTCCAACCGCGCGAATTGAGCAGATCGCGCACGGTGAACGAGAGGTTGAGTGTGCGATCGAGGAACGATTTGCGCAAGCCGAGATCGATACTGTAAAAATCCTTGGTTTTACCCTGCGCAATAACATGCGGCGAGAAATAGGCGGCAGTCAGTTGTCCAGTAAAAGTCTTGGTAAACAGGAAGTTAGCCATCAATCTAATGTTCCACGAAAAGCCTTGCGACGCGTCCTGCAGGTGCATGCCGTTGTAGTCGATAGCACTCATTTTTTCGTAGAAAACATTGCCAGTGAGCGTGGTATTGAGCCATTTTGTGAAATTATTTTTCGCCACCAATTCCAAGCCCACCGACTGACGACTCGCCACATTGTCGTAGGTCTCTTCCATCACGCCAGCGTGACCGGGCGACTCGAACTGAACCCGTTGTACCACATTGGTGCTGTAGCGGTAGTAGAGCGACGCCGAGAGCGTGTGCTGCTCCCACGATTTCAGATAGTTCAGTTCCAAAGCGTTGGCAAATTCAGGCATCAAATCGGGATTGCCGTACGAAATGTTGGTCGAGTCCGACACATTGCGATACGCGCTCAACTGCCGTCCACGCGGGCGATTCACACGGCGCGTGTAGTTCAACTGCAGTTCGTGATTGTTCGGGAAAGCATACGAAAGATAGGCCGTTGGGTAGACCTGAAAATAGTCGCGCTGCGAGGTGATGTAGTCAACCGAAGCCGAATCGCGCGTGCCGACCTGCGTGTTGGTGTATTCGCCGCGCAAGCCAACCGAAAAACTGAATCCGCCAAATTTTGCGCCATAAGTGGCGTAGGCAGCGGCAATCCATTCGCGATAAGTGTAGTCGTTGTAGGCCGATTGCAGCGTATCAGTGGTTTTCAAATCGTTGGTGTACGAATTCGAGAAACGATCGAGCCAATTCACCGAAACGCCCGCCTCAACCTTCATATTGTCGCGAATTTTTTGAACATAATCAGTCTTGAATTCAGCTCGCTGGCGCACAAAACCATTGTACTGAAACTGCTGATAGGCCGATGCCCAACCGCGGTCGACAGTTTGGTTGTAGTCGGAATTCTGATCGCGGCCGCTGCGGCTGTACGAGAGCGACGAGCGAATTTCAGAGCCTTTCTGATCGAGTTCGTGCAGATAATCCAACTCCACATCGTACGAAAGGCGTTTGTTCTTCGAATCGGTGCGATGATGATAGATGGCGGTATCGATGGAAGTGCCGTAACGCTCTGTGTTATAGTCAATTACAGCCCAATTTGTGCCGTTATTCGAATTTATCATGCCCGAAATGCCGAGCGTATTTTTGTCGTCGATGTGCCAATCGAGTCCCGCGCGACCAAACAAACCCCAGCTTTTGCGTGCATCGCTATTGTCCTGATGCATCAGCGAAGTGGTGTCGCCATCGTGCAGCGACCAGCGATCGGTATAACCTTTGCCGCCGCCGTTGCGCTGACGGAATCCTGCATTCAGCGAAAAATCAATTTTCGAACTGCTATAGTTGAAATTCACGCTAGCATTTCCGCCCACTTTGTCCACAATTTGATAATCCAGTCCAGCCGATACGCTGCCGAAAAAGCCGCTGCGACGGTCTTTCTTCAAAACTATGTTGATGATGCCAGCCGTACCTTCGGGACTGAATTTTGCCGATGGATTGGTGATGACTTCGATGCTTTCGATGCTACCAGCGGGCAGTTGCTCCAAAAATTGCGCGCGATTTTCCTCGTCAAGGCCCGATGGTTTGCCGTTGATCCACACCTCCACACTGCTGTTGCTCCGCAGCGAAATGTTGCCGTCGTTATCCACCTCGATCGATGGGATATTTTCCAAAACTTCCGATGCCGACGCGCCCGCAGCCGCCACATTTTGGTCGACATTGAACACTTTTTTATCGATGTCGAAACGCATGGCAGAGCCTTGGCTCACCACCTCAACCTCGCCGAGCATTTGCGAATCTTCGGTCAGTTTTATCTCCTTCAGATTGATAGTTTGGTTCAATCGCTGCACCTCAACTGTCTGACTATAAGGCACATAGCCAACAAACGAGATTTCGAGTCGATATTTTCCAGCGGGCAACGATTCGAGCGTGAAATTGCCCTGCAAATCGGTGATTCCGCCACTCACAATCTCGTCGCGCTCGGCCATTTTTAGGGCGACATTCACAAATTCCATCACATTGCCATCGGCATCCACCACGCGCCCTGTGATTTCGGCCGCTTGCAGCGCAGCAACGCCCAAAACAGCAAAAAATATTGCAATAAAAAACTTCTTCATTCAGTCAAACGATTCAACAATTCAACGATTTTTCTCGATCAACGCCTCCACAGCCAAGCGGTAGACATCGAGCCCCAAACCCACGATAACACCAGCCGCAGCAGCCGAAAGCAGCGATGTATGGCGCACCTCTTCGCGCTTGAAAATGTTGCTGATATGCACCTCGATGGTCGGCACCGCCACCGCAGCCACCGCATCGGCAATGGCCACCGAAGTGTGCGAATAGCCGCCCGCATTCAGCACAATGCCGTCGCACTCGAAGCCCGCGCGCTGAATTTCGTCGATCAGTTCGCCCTCCACATTCGACTGAAAAACGCTAAATTCCACCTTCGGATAGCGTTTGCAAAGTGCCTCGTAGCACTCGTCGAAGCCCTGTGAGCCGTATATTTCGGGTTCGCGCAGACCAAGCAGATTCAGGTTTGGTCCATTGATAATGGCAATTTTCATGATTATTTTTTGTGGGAAAATTCAAACGACAAAGGTACGAAAAAATTTCGAGCCCTTGCAAACCACATTTTTCATCGAAAAAATCTAATTTTGCGGCATGAAAAAGTTAGTGATTTTCGACCTCGATGGCACACTGCTCAACACCATTGCCGACCTTGGCGTGGCGACTAATTTTGCGCTCGAGCAGTGCCATTTTCCGACGCACGATTTGGCAGAATACAAAAATTTTGTAGGCAACGGCATCAACAAACTTTTCGAACGTGCGCTGCCAGATGGCGGACGTAACCAGCTGAATATCAGCCGCATACGCGAACAGTTTTTGCCGTTCTACGGTCAGCACAACTGCGACCACACGCGCCCGTACGATGGCATTGAATCGTTGCTGAAAAATCTGCAAGCCAGAGGCGTGAAAATAGCCGTGGCATCGAACAAATACCAAGCCGCCACCGAGCGTTTAGTGCATCATTATTTTCCAGAGATTGATTTTGTTGCAGTGTTCGGTCAGCGCGATGGCGTGCCGCTGAAGCCCGATCCACAAGTAGTTTTCGACATTTTGCAGTGCGCCGATTGTGAAAAAAGCGATGCGCTCTATGTGGGCGATTCTGGCACCGATATGCAGACTGCGCAAAACGCTGGTGTTGAGGCAGTTGGCGTAACTTGGGGATTCCGTCCCCGCACTGAATTGGAGCAGATGAAACCCGCGCACATTGTCGATAAGGCGGAAGAAATTGGGGAAATTGTCACTCAATAATCCGCAGTACAGCGTCCTTTGTCTTTTGTCCTTATTCTTTACTCTTTACTCCAAAACACGTCTTTTTTGCACAAAAAAGTAGAATTT
>CAZGVF010000112.1:0-4705 GCA_964528925.1 uncultured Paludibacteraceae bacterium
ATGGATTACTTTTCTGTTAGGTCGGCGAGCATTTTTTCCATCAGCCGCGACATGGGATAGTCGGCAAGGTTGGTCGTTGGAACTACTATAAAATCGGTGTTTGTGGCGGCGATTTTTGGAATCTCTACTGCCAAACAGCGTGCAAAAATGCGTTGATGCGTGAGTATGTGTTTGCGCACGGGCGTTGTGTGTGCGAGTGTAAATGGCTGATTTCCAATGGTTTTCAGGAAATCATCGGATGCAAGAATCTGCTCAATCGCTAAATCTTCGGCTGTCTCAATGAGCGGAAACTCGTAAAGTCCCTGCCAAATGTCGCCCGCCGCGCGTTGGTGGAGCAGTGTTTTGCCATCAGAAACGGCAAAAATGTAGTTGAAATAGCGGTTGCGCACCTGCGTTTTGCCCTGTTTTCGCGGGAGCGTGCCCACGCGATTTGTGGCTAGCGCATCGCAACTGGCGGCCAGAGGACAATCGTAACAATGTGGTGCCGTGGGCGTGCAGTGTAGCGCGCCAAACTCCATCAGTGCTTGATTGTGCAGCGCGGGCTGCGTGGGCGAAAGCACCTCGTCGGCCAACTGAAAAAACTGCCGCTGTCCTGCGGCCGTGTCGGTGGGCACATCGAGCCCAAAATAGCGCGCCAACACGCGATATCCGTTGCCATCGACCGCAGCGTAGGGCTGACCATAGGCAAACGAGCAGATGGCGGCCGCCGTGTAACGACCAACGCCCGCAAGCGAAAGCACCTCGGCGTGATTTTTAGGGAATTTTCCGCCAAATTTCTGCATAATTTGCTGCGCCGATGCATGCAAATGGCGCGCGCGGCTGTAGTAGCCCAATCCTTGCCACACCTTCAAAACTTGGTCAATCGGAGCGGCTGCAAGTGTCTTAACATCAGGGAATTGCGCAACGAAACGGAGGTAATAATCCAACCCTTGCGCCACCTGCGTCTGCTGCAAAATAATTTCGGACACCCAAATAAGATAAGGGTCGCGCGTGTGACGCCACGGTAAATCGCGGCAGTTGGCTAAATACCAATGGATCAGCGTATTAGAAAAAGCGTTTTCGTTGTGCATATCGAACGCAAATTTGCGCATTTTTCGACAAAAAATGTCGGTTTCGAGAAAAAAAAATTGCTAAATGCTTGTATTTCAAAAATAATTAGTAATTTTGCAGTCCGAAAATACGAACTCGGGTCAAATAAAATCATCAAAAAAGATAACCCATAAATTTAAAGGAAATGACTAAAGCAGACATCATCAACGAGATTGCTAAAAACACTGGCCTGCCAAAAGAAGATGTGCTACGCACAGTTGAAGCATTCATCGAGACCATCAAAACATCGTTGGGCGAGGGCAAACGCCTTCAAGCACAAGGCAAAGCCGATTTGGCAAAAGAACACAACGTGTATTTGAGAGGTTTTGGTAGTTTTATCGTGAAAACGCGCGCTAAAAAAACCGCTCGCAACATCTCGAAAAACACCACCATCATCATTCCGGAACACAGCATTCCGGCGTTCAAACCATCGAAAGAATTCGTTGAAAAACTGAAATAACGAATTTAAGTTGTTTTACATTTTAAATTCTAACGACTATGCCAAACGGTAAAAAACACAAAAGGCACAAAATGTCTACCCACAAACGCAAAAAACGTTTAAGAAAGGATAGACATAAGAAAAAATAAGGCTTAGGTCTGCCTTTGAAGGGAGAAAAAACAAATTTAGAGTTCGGTATTTGGTTAGCGTCTTTAAGTTTGTTTTTTCGTTTTTGAATGTTGCGAAACCTTTATCACATTGGAAAAAGAACTAGTAATAAGTGCGAACAGCGAGAATATCACCATTGCGCTGCTCGAGGATAAGAAGCTTGTAGAAATTCACAAAGACACGCTGCGACCGTCGTTTGCCGTGGGCAACATCTATCTGGGTCGTGTGAAACGCGTGATGCAAGGCTTGAATGCTGCTTTTGTCGACATCGGTTCGGCGAAAGAGGCGTTTGTGCACTATCACGACCTCGGCGACCAATTCCCCACGATGAACGCCTATGTGAAACAGTTGCTGAGCAACCGCAAGCGCATGCCCGACAAGATTGAGCGTCTGCCCGAACTCGAACGCGATGGCAACATAAAAGATGTGCTGTCGATAGGCGATTACATTCTGGTGCAGATAGTGAAAGAACCCATCTCGACCAAAGGACCGCGGCTGACTTGCGAAATTTCGTTGGCGAGCCGCAACATGGTTTTCCTGCCTTTCGGCGAAAAAATTTCGGTGTCGCAAAAAATTCGCTCGAATGCCGAACGCACACGCCTTCGCCAACTGATGCAGAGCATTAAACCGGCCAACTGCGGCTTGATAATGCGCACCATGGCCGAAGATAAGCGCGTGGCAGAACTCGATGGCGAACTGAAAATGACCGTGAAACGCTGGACGCAAGCCATCGAAAAAATCCGCCAATCGAACGGCATCACGCTGGTCTCGGAAGAGTTGAGCCGCTCGGCTGCCATCGTGCGCGACCTGTTCGACAACGATTTCGAGTGCATCTACGTCGATAACAAAGCCGTTCAAGCCGAACTGACCGAATATCTGCGCATGATTGCGCCCGACAAGGACAACATCGTGAAACTTCATCGCGAAGCAATGCCAATCTTCGAAAGTTTTGGCATCGCCAAGCAGGTGAAATCGCTCTTCGGTCGTACGGTGTCGGTGAAACGCGGCGCCTACCTTATTTTCGACCAAACCGAAGCCATGCATGTCATCGATGTGAACAGCGGCACACGCACTCGGGCCGGTCAAACGCAAGAAGAAAACGCGCTGGAGGTGAACATGGCCTCGGCCGACGAAATAGCGCGCCAACTGCGGCTGCGCGACATTGGCGGCATCATCGTCATCGATTTTATTGACCTTACGGAATCGGAAAATCGTCAAAAACTGTACGAACACATGACGCAGTTGATGGCCAACGATCGCGCGCGGCACAACATTTTGCCACTGAGCAAATTCTGCCTGATGCAGATAACGCGCCAACGTGTGCGCCCTGCCACTGTCATTCGCACCGACGAAGTCTGCCCAACCTGTGGCGGCACTGGCAAAGTGCGCCCAGCCATCTTGATAATCGACGAGATAGAAGATCAACTCGCAAGCCTTGTGGGCGACTATGGCTTCAAACACATCGAACTGCAAGTGCACCCCTACATCAGCGCGTACATCAAAAAAGGACTCTGGTCGCTCGAGCGCCGCTGGCGTTGGAAATATCACTGCCGCCTGAAAGTTGTGCCGATGTTCGAACTCGGATTCTTGGAGTTCCGCTTTGTCGACGAACAGGGCGAAGTGCTCAATCTCGAAGTGATTTCCGAGATGAGTAAGAAAAATTAGAGAAAATCTACAATAATTTATAGATACACCATTTATTATGTTTGAAAACTTAAGCGAACGCCTCGAACGGTCGTTCAAAATACTGAAAGGTCAAGGTCGCATTACCGAGATTAACATTGCCGAAACGCTGAAGGATGTGCGCAAGGCGTTGCTCGATGCCGATGTGAACTACAAAGTTGCCAAGACTTTCACCGACGAGGTGAAACAAAAAGCCCTCGGTCAGAATGTGTTGCTGGCTGTGAAGCCCAACGAGATGATGGTGAAGATAGTTCACGACGAACTTGCCCGACTGATGGGCGGCGAGAATGTGGACATCAACCTGAAAGGCAATCCTGCGGTGATTTTGATGTCGGGTTTGCAAGGTTCTGGTAAGACCACTTTTTCGGGCAAATTGGCAAACATGCTCAAACACAAACGCGGCAAAAATCCGATGCTTGTGGCGTGCGATGTCTATCGTCCGGCCGCCATCGAGCAGTTGCGCGTGGTTGGCGAGCAGATTGGTGTGCCTGTTTACAGTGAGCCAGAGTGCAAAAATCCAGTCGAGATAGCGCAAAACGCCATAAAACAAGCCAAGAAAAGTGGCTGCGATGTGGTGATTGTGGATACGGCAGGTCGTTTGGCAGTCGACGAGCAGATGATGGCCGAGATCGAAGCCATCAAAAAAGCCATCGAGCCGAGCGAGACGCTGTTTGTGGTCGATGCCATGACGGGTCAAGATGCCGTGAACACTGCTAAAGAGTTCAACGAACGCATCGATTTCGATGGCGCTGTGCTTACCAAACTCGACGGCGATACGCGTGGTGGTGCGGCGCTCTCAATTCGCGCAGTGGTAGATAAACCGATAAAATTTGTCGGCACAGGCGAAAAAATGGACGCGATCGACCTGTTTCACCCGCAGCGCATGGCCGACCGAATTCTCGGCATGGGCGATATTGTTTCGCTTGTGGAGCGTGCGCAGGAGCAGTACGACGAGAACGAGGCACGCCGTTTGGCGAAGAAAATTGCCAAAAATCGCTTCGATTTCAACGATTTCATGGGTCAGTTGCAGCAAATCAAGAAGATGGGTAATCTGAAAGATGTGGCGTCGATGATTCCTGGCGTGGGCAAGGCTTTGAAAGATGTCGACATCGCCGATAATGCGTTTGTCGGCATCGAAGCCATCATTCAATCGATGACGCCAGCCGAGCGCGAAAATCCTGCGTTGCTCAATGGTAGCCGCAAAAACCGTATTGCCAAAGGCTCGGGACGCGGCATTGTGGAGGTGAACCGCCTCATCAAACAATTCGACCAAATGAGCAAAATGATGCGCATGATGCAGCAGCGCAATTTCAAGATGAGAAGGTA
>CAZGVF010000113.1:0-1093 GCA_964528925.1 uncultured Paludibacteraceae bacterium
AAAAAATTTGTGAGTGTCAAAAAGTTGTTGTAATTTTGCAGCCGATAAGTTGCGTGAGAGGGGGCTTGACAAAGTCCCCTCCGCTGTTGTAAAAATAGAGCATTTTATGATCGACAAAAATCTGATTGAGAAAATTGTGACTGAGCGTTTGGCGCAGACCGATTGCTTTTTGGTGGAGATAACCATTTCGCCTGCCAACGAAATAGTGGTTGAGATTGATAGCGAAACTGGAGTGGATGTCGATTTTTGTGCCGAACTGAGCCGCGCCATCGAGGCACAACTCGACCGCGATGTTGAAGATTTTTCACTCGAAGTTGGCTCGGCTGGCATCACTTCGCCATTCAAAGTGCTGGCGCAATATCAGAAAAATGTTGGCAACGAGGTGGAACTGCTCACCAAAGATGGGCGCAAACTTACGGGCATTCTTTCGCGCGCAGATGTTGAAAATTTCGACGTTGAAATAAAGAAAATGGTGAAGCCCGAAGGTGCAAAACGCAAAGTGGAGCAGACTGAAACGCTCACTCTAGGTTACGACGATGTGAAATTTGTGCGCCCAACACTCGATTTTTAAGGAATAATAAATCTATAAAATAATTAACAAAACAAAAATTGTTATGGCAAAAAAAGAGAATGTCACCAATTTGATTGACACATTTGCTGAGTTCAAGGAGTTGAAAAACATCGATCGTTCGACGATGGTATCCATTTTGGAGGAGTCGTTCCGTAACGTGATTGCCAAGATGTATGGCTCCGATGCAAACTACGACGTCATTATCAACCCTGACCGCGGCGACTGCGAGATTTATCGCAACCGTGTGGTAGTGGCCGACGACGCAGTGGAAGATCCAAACACGCAGATTTCGTTGAGCGAAGCCAAAAAAATCGACGAAGACTACGAGTTGGAAGAGGAGGTTACCGACAAAGTGGACTTTATGAAATTTGGTCGCCGCATGGTGTTGAATCTGCGCCAAATTTTGGCATCGAAAATTCTTGATATTCAGAAAGATGCGCTCTATTCGCAATACAAAGAGTTGGTTGGTCAAATAGTAACTGGCGAAGTTTATCAGGTTTGGAAACGCGAGGTTCTGCTGCT
>CAZGVF010000113.1:1193-4685 GCA_964528925.1 uncultured Paludibacteraceae bacterium
AGAGCCAAAGTGGCTGTCGAGTCGTACGACGAGCGCATCGATCCAGTGGGCGCTTGCGTAGGCGTGAAAGGCGCTCGCATTCACGGCATTGTGCGTGAATTGCGCAACGAAAACATTGACGTAATCAACTACACGAGCAACCTTGGATTGTTCATTTCGCGCGCACTGTCGCCCGCAAAAATCTCGACCATCGAATTCGACCACGAAAACAAGCGCGCAAGCGTTTACTTGAAACCCGAAGAGGTGTCGCTGGCTATTGGTAAAGGCGGTTCGAACATTAAACTCGCCACCATGCTGACCGATTATACCATCGATGTTTATCGCGATGATGCTACGATTGATAGCGACGATATCTATCTGGACGAATTCAACGACGAAATCGATCAATGGGTGATTGACGCACTGAAAAATATCGGTTGCGACACTGCAAAATCGGTTTTGGCCGTTTCGCGCGACGAGCTTATTCGCCGCACCGACTTGGAAGAGGAGACCATCGACGACGTCATTCGTATTCTGAAAGCAGAGTTCGAAGAAGATGCGCCTGCGGCCGACGCTCCTGCAGCGGAGTAGTAACGCGCTGACAATCAGCGTACTACACACGAAAGCAACGCAGTTTTGCTATTCGTTTTTTTGAGATAGAAAAAAGATTTTACAGACTTATAAATTTTTGGTATGGCACGATTAAAACAGGTAATGAACAAACTTGGCATTGGCTCGTCAACGGTGCTCGACTTTTTCGAGAAGAAGGGCATTAAGATGGAAGACAATCCCAATCTGAAACTGACCGAAGAGCAAGAGCAAATGCTGATAGAGGCTTTCGGTAGCGACGAAATTAAGAAACAAGAAGCAGACCGCTTGACGCAGCAACGTCTCGAGAAAGAGCGCGAAAAAGAGCAGGAGAAGCCTGTGGCTGAAGAGCCTGCGCCTGCAGTTGAAGAACCGAAACCTGCGCCTGTGGAGGCGAAAAAGGATGAGGAGAAACCTCAGCCTGTTGAGACGAAAGCCGAAGAGCCTGCACCTGTTGTGGCTGAAGAACCAGCACCCGAACCTGCGCCTGCCGAAGTGGAAATACCTGCTGCCGTAGCTGAAGAGCCAGCGCCTGCAGCCGAAGGAAAATCGGAAGAAAAAGGCGAAGATGAGGTTTACCGCCGCCCAATTGATGACATGTCGAAGAACTTGAAAATCACGGGCAAAATCGACCTCGACACGTTGAACACTTCGACTCGTCCTGCCAAAAAACAGAAAGACGAAAAACACCATCAGCAGCCGCAAAATCAGAAACAAAATCAGCCTAAACCGCAGGCCGAGAAACCTGAAAAACAGCCTGAGAAAGTCGCTGAAAAGCCTGCTGAAACGGAAGTTTATCGCACAGCCATACCACAACTAAACGGTCCGCACACTGTTGGAAAAATAGAGTTGACGGACACCAATTCGGGCGGTGGACGCAAAAAGCGCAAACGCATTGGCAAAAATGAGCGCGTCGACATCAGCAAAGAGTACCGCAACAGCGGCAACAACAACAATGGCGGCAGCGGTAGTAGCAAACGCGGCGGAAAACGCGGATTGCATGTGACCAATGTGAGCGAAGAAGATGTAGCACAGCAGATTAAGGAGACGCTGGCTCGCCTGACCGAAAATAAGCGCAGTAACAAAAAATCGGCGGACTACCGCAAAAATAAGCGCGAAGCTGTGGCTCAGCGTCAACAGGAGCAAGAGGAGGCCGAACAACGCGAGGCTGGAGTACTGAAATTGACCGAATTTGTAACGGCCAACGACCTTGCAACCATGATGAATGTGCCTGTAACAAAGGTCATTCAAACCTGTTTCAACCTTGGCTTGTTTGTGTCGATAAACCAACGCCTCGATGCCGAAACCATCAACATTGTGGCTGACGAATTTGGTTTCAAAACCGAATTTGTGAGTGCCGATGTGGCGCACGCCATCGAAGAGGAGGCCGACAAACCCGAAGATCTTATGTCGCGTCCGCCAATCGTTACGGTGATGGGTCACGTGGACCATGGTAAAACGTCGTTGCTCGACTATATTCGCAAATCGAATGTGATTGCGGGCGAAGCGGGTGGCATCACACAGCACATTGGTGCTTACAATGTGACGCTCGACGACGGACGTCACATCACTTTCCTTGATACGCCAGGTCACGAAGCATTCACCGCCATGCGCGCTCGTGGTGCAAAAGTTACCGATATTGCCATCATTATTGTTGCAGCCGACGACGGTGTGATGCCGCAAACCGTTGAGGCTATCAATCACGCATCGGTGGCTGGCGTGCCTATCGTTTTTGCTATCAACAAAGTAGATAAACCAAATGCCAATCCCGAAAAAATCAAGGAAGAATTGGCAAATATGAACTATTTGGTCGAAGATTGGGGCGGAAAATATCAGTCGCAAGACATCTCGGCCAAACAGGGCATTGGCGTGAAAGAGTTGCTCGACAAAGTGTTGCTCGAAGCCGAAATGCTCGACTTGAAAGCCAATCCAAACCGCAAAGCCACTGGTTCGGTCATCGAATCGACTTTGGATAAAGGTCGTGGCTACATTGCCACAGTGCTGGTGAACAACGGCACGCTGCGTGTGGGCGACATTGTGTTGGCTGGAACGGCTTACGGTCGTATCAAAGCCATGTTCAACGAGCGTAATCAGCGCATTAAATCGGCAGGACCAGCCGAGCCAGTCATCATTCTTGGTTTGAATGGTGCACCGCAAGCAGGCGACAACTTCAATGTGTTCGACGAAGAACACGAGGCACGCGACATTGCCGCTCGCCGCGAACAGTTGGCACGCGAACAGAGCCTGCGCACCTCTAAGCACTTGACTTTGGAAGAACTTGGTCGTCGCCGCGCTTTGGGCGATTTCCACGAACTGAATGTGATTGTGAAAGGCGATGTGGACGGCTCTATCGAGGCATTGAGCGATTCGCTGATAAAACTCTCGACGCCAGAGGTTCAGGTGAACGTCATTCACAAGGCGGTTGGTCAGATTTCGGAATCGGATGTGATGTTGGCCGCTGCATCGAATGCCATCATCATCGGCTTCCAAGTGCGCCCATCGGCCGATGCACGCAAGGCTGCCGAGCGCGAAGAGGTGGACATTCGTCTCTACTCAATCATCTACGATGCCATCGAAGAGTTGAAAGCCGCCATGGAAGGTCTGCTTTCGCCTGAGATTAAAGAGGAGATCACTGCAACGCTCGAAATTCGCGAAACATTCAAGATTAGCAAAGTCGGAACCATTGCGGGTTGCATGGTGAAAGAGGGCAAGATAAGCCGTACCAACAAAGTGCGCCTCATTCGCGATGGCATTGTGATTTATACTGGCGAATTGGCTTCGCTCAAGCGCATGAAAGACGATGTGAAAGAGGTTTCGAGCGGCTTTGAATGCGGTTTGAACATTGCCAACTACAACGACATAAAAGTTGGTGATATAGTCGAAGGCTTCGAGCAGATAGAGGTGAAGAAGAGCCTGTAAGGAAAT
>CAZGVF010000114.1:0-4641 GCA_964528925.1 uncultured Paludibacteraceae bacterium
GAGATGGGCGGCAAACTCGATTTGGCCATCAGCATTTTCGAAGATCGCTATCCGAAACATTTTCTGCACCAACTCATCAGCAGCCAACTCGACATGGATCGCATGGATTACCTGCAGCGCGACTGCTTTTTCACGGGCGTGGCAGAAGGCAGGATTGGCTCGGCACGCATCATCAACATGCTGAACATTCACGACGACAAGTTGGTGGTGGAGCAAAACGGCATCTACAGCATCGAGAATTTTCTGATTGCGCGCCGTTTCATGTATTGGCAGGTCTATCTGCACAAAACCTCGGTGGCAGCCGAAAAAATGCTAATTCAGATCCTGCGCCGCGCGCAAGAATTGGCCGCCAACGGCACGCACCTCGAAGCCACGCCAGCGTTGCGTTTTTTCATCGAAAACAGGATTGACACCGCAAATTTCGACGACAATGCGCTGCAACAATTCGTCGCGCTCGACGATTCCGACCTGATTTCGGCCGTAAAAGTGTGGACTGCGAACACCGATACGGTGCTAAGCACACTCGCCAAAGCCTTTATCGACCGACATCTTTTCAAAACTGCCATCGGCCAGCCGCTCAGCGACGACGAACGCGATGCATTGCTGCAAAAATATGCCGACCACTTCAAAATTTCGCTGCACGAAGCACGCTATTTCTTTGAAGAACAGACAGTTACCACCAGCACCTACGACAACCGCGAGGAGCAGATTCTTGTGCTTTTGCGCGATGGCACCGTGCGCGACATTGCCGACATTTCCGACATCATCGACCAGCAATTTCTGGAAAAACATGTGAAGAAAACCTACCTTTGCCACCTGCCAATTTGATGGCGATTTCGGGGTGTCGGAAAATTCCACAAAATTTTGTAACTTTGCAGTTTGTGCAGAAGCCTATTTTTTTGCGCCAAAATTTGACGAAATGAAGAAGAAACACCTGCTCGTTTGGTCGTTTGTAGCCGCGGTTTTGCTGCTCGACCAAGCACTGAAAATCTACATAAAAACGCACTTCACGCTGGGCGAATCGGTTCACATTTTCGACTGGTTTCAGTTGGTTTTCATCGAAAATCCCGGCATGGCGTTTGGCATGAGTTTCGGTCCGAAACTGTTGCTCACGCTCTTTCGCATAGTGCTTTCGGGCTTCATTGTGTGGTACATTGTGCGCTTGGTGCGCGATGGTTGGCGCAATGGCTATCTGCTTTGCGTGGCTGCCATTTTGGCTGGCGCAGTGGGCAACATCATCGATTGCATGTTCTACGGACTCTGTTTTGGCGAAAGCACCTACATGCAAGTGGCTGAATTTCTGCCTGCAGCGGGCGGTTACGCACCATTTCTGCAAGGCAAAGTGGTGGATATGTTCTATTTTCCGCTCTTCACCTTCCCCGATTGGGTGCCGTGGCTCGGCGGCGAAATCTTTTTCAGCCCAGTGTTCAACCTTGCCGACTCGTTCATCACAGTGGGCATCGTGGTGCTGATCATTTTCTTCCAAAAAGATTTTAACGCCTCGTTCGAACGCTATTTCAGCAAGAAAAAATCGGCAAAAACGGGCGAAAAAACTGACGAAAACGCAGAAAAATGAGGCGATTTTGGCAATATGGCGCGACGATGTTGGTGGCAATGCTGCTGCTGACCGCTTGCGAAGTACCCGTTGGTGTGATGAGCCGCAAAAAAATGGCTGAAGTACTTGCCGATGTGCATATTGCCGAGGCCATCACGGGGCAAACCTATGCCTACAACGATTTTTCGTCGAAGCGCGCCTGTTTCGAAAAAGTGTTTGAAAAGCACGACATCACGCGCGACGAATTCAACCATTCGGTCGATTGGTATGCTCGCCACCCGCGCATCTACAGCGAGGTTTACGAAGAGACCGTGAAACTGATCGAGAAGCGCCAAGATGAGGTGAAAAATTACGCATTTCACCCCGAAGAAAATCCCGAATTTCGGCATGTTATCGACAGTTTGAACATCTGGCTACGCCCAATGGCGTTGCGCACTACCGCAGAAAAATACGATTCGCTGCATTTCGAAATTGCCGACAGCACGCTGTTTGGCGTTGGCGAAAAATACATCTGGACTTTCGAGCAGCGCGCCGAACGCGATTCGCTCACGCCCACAGCCTATCTGAAGTTGTTTGTCGACTACGAGCACGGCCACGCCGACAGCATTGTCTACCGCCTGAGCGACAGCCTTGCGATTTATCGCTACCGCGTGCGCTTGGAAACGACAGACACGCTGAAAATCAGTCGGTTGCATGGTTATTTTCTCACAACCAACAGCGACACAGTGCCGCCCGTGCGCATCGACAGCGTGCGTTTGTGGCGTTACTACAACACCGAAAATGTGCAGATCGACAGCACTTTGCGTCAGCGACTCGATTCGATTCACGCAATTGAAATAAAGGCAGACACCATTTCGTCAGAAAAAGGCAAGAAATCTGAAGCAAAATCAGAAAAGATAGAGAGAAAATCCATTCCGCTGCCAACGCAGAATTTGCGCCATCAACAGCCAATGCTCAATCCACGAAGAAATGAAAAGAATAGCGGCAAATAGGGTTATGATCGATGCCGAGCACCTGCTGCTCAACGCTGTGGTGGAGCTAGACGATGCTGGCGCAGTACAGCACATTTTTGAACTGTCAGGGTGCGCTTCAGAGCCAGCTAACACACTATTTTACAACGGATTACTAACAACATTCGTTCCAAAAGAGAAGTGCGTAGTTGGTCAGTTGGTTGGAGAGCTAGCAGAGCCGCTGAAGGTTGGTTACAATGGTCATCTGCTCGTTTGGCACGACCTCACGCCCACCAATTTCCAGATAAATGAAAGCACAAAAACAGAAGAAATCTGAGCTAATTAATAATTGATAATTGATAATTGATAATTATTGTGCAAAAAAAAACAAACCAAGTGAAATTTTCAAAAAAAAAGAAATTTTACCACGCAGACCATCACTCAAGCGTTAAACTTATCAACTCATCAACTTATCAACTCGTCAACCTTTAATTTGAAATCTGAATTTTTGCGATAAGTGAGCGCAGAGCCAAACTTGTTTGAGCTATGCCGAACAGAGCAAAAATCTTGCGAAGCAAAAATCTGAAATTTGAAATACTAAACATGGCAGAACTTAAAAATCTAACAAAACGCAGCGAAAACTATTCGCAGTGGTACAACGAACTAGTCGTGAAGGCCGATTTGGCCGAACAAGCGGCAGTGCGCGGCTGCATGGTGATAAAACCTTACGGCTACGCCATTTGGGAGAAAATGCAACATCTGATGGACGATATGTTCAAACAGACGGGCGTGCAGAATGCCTATTTTCCCCTGCTCATTCCGAAATCGTTTCTCTGTCGCGAGGCCGAGCACGTCGAAGGTTTCGCCAAAGAGTGCGCCGTGGTTACGCACTATCGCTTGAAAAATGACCCCAACGGCAGCGGCGTGATTGTCGATCCCGAGGCGAAATTGGAAGAGGAACTGATTGTTCGTCCAACGTCGGAAACCATCATTTGGAACACCTACAAAAACTGGATTAAATCGTGGCGCGATCTGCCGCTGCTCTGCAATCAGTGGTGCAATGTGATGCGTTGGGAGATGCGCACGCGACTGTTCCTGCGCACCAGCGAATTTTTGTGGCAAGAGGGGCACACCGCCCACGCCACACGCGAAGAGGCCGAAGCCAAAGCCATGGAGATGCTCAATCTTTACGCCAATTTTGCCGAAAAATATATGGCTGTGCCAGTTGTACGCGGCGTGAAAACCGCCAACGAACGCTTTGCAGGCGCGCTCGACACCTACACCATCGAGGCCATGATGCAGGACGGCAAAGCCCTGCAGTCGGGCACTTCGCACTTCCTCGGACAGAATTTTGCCAAGGCATTCGACGTGCAGTTTGTGAACAAAGAGAACAAGTTGGAATACGTGTGGGCCACCTCGTGGGGCTGCTCCACCCGCTTGATGGGCGCACTCATCATGACCCACAGCGACGACAACGGACTGGTGCTTCCGCCACGCCTCGCGCCAATTCAAGTGGTGATTGTGCCAATCTACAAAAACGACGAGCAACTGCACCAAATCGACGAAAAAGTAGCTGGAATAGTCGAGAAACTGCGCAACCGCGGCATCTCGGTGAAATACGACAACGCCGACAATAAGCGTCCTGGCTTCAAATTTGCCGACTACGAGCTGAAAGGCGTGCCTGTGCGTTTGGTAATGGGCAGCCACGATCTTGAAAATGGCACGGTGGAACTGATGCGCCGCGACACACTCGAGAAATCGACACACAGCATCGAGGGCATCGACGAATACATTGCGCACCTGCTCGACGAGATTCAGGACAACATCTACCAAAAAGCCCTGAAAATGCGCCAATCGATGACTCGCGAAGTGAATTCGTACGACGAATTCAAAGAGGAGATCGAAAAAGGCGGATTCCTGCTCTGCCACTGGGACGGCACGCCCGAAACCGAGGAGAAAATCAAGGAAGAGACCAAAGCCACCATTCGCTGCATTCCGCTCGAAGGCGACAAAACTCCGGGCAAATGCATGGTTACTGGTCGTCCGTCGGCTTGCCGCGTAGTAATAGCCAGAAGTTATTGATTTTCAATTGCTTACAAGCATAACAAGTCCCGATTTTGCGAGTGCGAGATCGGG
>CAZGVF010000115.1:0-4604 GCA_964528925.1 uncultured Paludibacteraceae bacterium
TTTATCGTATTTCAAAGTTATATGCCTAAACACGGAATAATTTCTGTGCGCCAAAATCACTCCTGCACCTTTCTGTATTTTCCTTCGATAAGGAGCATGCCCGGCAAAATTTCGCCTCCCGAAGTCTTTTCGAAAGTGGTATAAGTGAGCTCCGAGCCTTCGTCGTGCTCGCTGGCAGCCATGTAGCGATTGTCCCAAATCTTGCCCTTCACAGGCTTAACGGTCGCCACATATTTGTATTTGGTGCGATTGGTTTCGGGATCGACAATGCGCTGCACCACTTGGAATTTGCTCTTTTCGCTGATGCCCTCTTTCAGACCGATTTTAGCGGCATAACGCGTCTTTTTCCCATCGATAACAACATCGTAGACGGGCGTTTTCACCTTAAAATCCTCGTACTGCAACTGCAATGCGGCAATGTTTTTGTCCATCGAGCGAGCGCAGACAATTTTTATCAAGTCTTTGCGATCGTATTTGCCTTTCAGAGTCGATTTTGCATCGAATTCGTATTCGTGCGCCACATATTTCAGGCGAAACGAGGTGCTATCGAGCAGGAAATTGCCCACTTTTTCGGCATTTGGCGTCGAGGTGTAGTAGTTTTTGTAGAAAATGGCTGCAATGGAGTCGTTCCAATCGAGTTGAAACAGATACGAGTGGGTGCGCACCGTGAAACCCGTGAAACTATCGGCCACTTCGCCCGCTGCAGCCGCCATCTGACTGCCAGAATCACCGCCAAACAATCCATCGAAAATGGCACCAAGCACATTCATTGCCACTTTGGCCGCGGCGGCACGCTCTTCGGCAGTAACGTAGGTGATGTCGTTCACAAGAATGAAGGTGTTGCCAATCAAATCTTCACCTGCGTCGGAAAGTATGGCCAAGCCGCGAGCCGACTGCTGCGCGATGGCTACGTCCATTTCGGTGGCATTGTACTGTCCGCGCTCCTGCACCAGCGACACATCGAATGTGGCATCGCTCACATCGTTGCCCTGAAGGTTAAACCATTTCGCAATGATGTATTTGGCGCATTCGGCATCGTTCAGCACATTTTCGAGCGCTTTCGCATTCTTTTTGATGTCGGACGAGGTGAGCGTTTTGCCATAATCAGCCTTTATCAGACCACGTTTTTTGCGCACCACACCCTGAATACTATCGTTGAAAATAACGCGATAGCCAAAGTTGTGATCGTTGTATTTGTCGGGCATTGGCACCGAATCGAACGCCTCGTAGATGTCCTTGCCAAATTCGTCGTCGCTGTGATAGACCATCATTGTGGCCAACGAACTGCGGTCGTATTCGCGCAATTCGCCATTCGATTTGGCATTTTCAGCAGAAATGTAGCAAAACGCAGGCAGACAGGCGAGCGAGAGTAGAAAAACCTTCTTCATTAGGAAACCGTTTGTTTTGAAAATTTGTGAGGACGCAGCACGCCACGCCCCCACAAAATCCTTGTTTCAAATTCAAAAAATCAGCGAACCCACGCTACATTGGTGGTGGTTGGCTGTTGATTTTCGCCATAAGCCACGCCCACGGCACGAGCCGCATCAATGCGTTGCGCCTCAAGGTCGACGCTGTCCTGATATTTCTTCATCTCGAACTTCCAATCGTCCAACACTTTTGCCTTGATTTCGGCGTAAAGCACCTCAGCATCGGCATAGCATTTGGCATCGGGATAGATTTGCGACAGGAATTCGCCAGCGGTAGCAGCGCCATCGGAATTTTGCTGAGCAGCCCAAGCGGATTTTGCTTTTGCAAGGTTCACATCGCACAAATAGTCGATGTATTGCTGATAAATCTGGTTGGTCAACTCCAAAGTCTGCGCATATTTTTCGCACTCCGACGGAATGCCAGAGAGTTTCCACAGCGCCTCTTCGTAGTTTTTCTGAAAAGCCAGCGACTTAGCTTGAGCCATTATCACATCGGCTTGGGCATTGTAATAATCGATGATTTTCACTTTGCCCTGCTCCACAAACTTTTTCAGTTCGGGCGAATTCAGATTGATGTGGCGAATGGCATCGAGATAACATTTGTTGTCGTTGGTTCCCACGCCGCGCGCCGTTACCGAGGCGGTAGCAAACACTTTCTGATCGTAATAATCGGCAATGTAGAATGCCACCTCCATGTTTTGCGCTATCTGCGTGGGCGGACCAGCCACCACATCTTTGGTAAGTGGCGTGGCAATAGCCGTCAGGAAAAAGCGGTTCAGCACATCGGCCGAAGCAATGCCGTTTTGCGTCATCAGCGCATTCAGTTTGTTGGTCAACTGCACTTTGGCAGTAGCTGGAAACGGATCGGGCAGGTCTTCGACAATGACTGTGAGTGCGATGGACGAGCCTTTTTCGCCTATGGCTTGAGCATTGGCGGTGCAAGCAATGGCCACAACCGCCATAAAAAACAGAATCTTTTTCATTTTATTTTTCTCCTATCACTAAGACGGCTTTTCCTAAACCGCGATTCATAATTTTAACGGTGAGCGAATAAGGCTCTTTGCGCAAGAAACTGCGCAGTTGACGGGCGAAACTCTCGGTGTCGAGCGCCACGCCGTTGGTTTTGTAGAGCGGAATGCGCACTTGCTCGTAGCGCAACAGATTTTCGCTGCCATCGAGTTTGCTGAAACGTCCTTCAACCGTGTTTTGCGCCATCCAATCGTCGATTATCTCGGCCAATTCCACGCCATCGTATTCAGTTTCGAGGTCGATGCCAGAACCATTGTCGAACACGCGAACCTCAAGCGCCACCTCGCGACCGTTGGCAAACAGATCGTCGAAATAGTTTTGCAGACGCGCATTGAAATTGTCAATTTGTGCCAACACAGCCTCGTGCAGCAGTTCTGGCACAGTGGCCGAAAACGACGGTGCACTCACGCCATTGGCGCTGCCTATACTCTTATTGGTGTATGAATCTTTGCCCTCCATGATGTAGGTCAAGATGTTTTTCGGACCTTGCGTCTCCACGTCCCAAGTCAGTTCGATGATAATATCGGCTTTGGCTGTGCGACGCAGACGATCGACTGCATTTTCGGCCAATTCGGCACCCGAAGTTTTGCTCACCGTCATGTTGTCCTCAGCCGTGCTTTGCTGAATCGATTTGATGGTGGCTTCGAGATCTTTCAGCGGAAACCCGCGCTCACTCATCAAATCGTTGATGGTCGAGATAGCAAGTTTCAGATTTACATCGCTCTGCAATGCCGCCGAATAGTCAGGGACAATCATCTTAGTTCCCTGATTATCAATCTCTTGCACATATCCATTCTGATTGCACCAGAGATCGGACGGCACCACCATGATGGTTGGTTTTTTGGCTTGAGCAAACGCCATGGTTGCGGCCAGCAGACCAACGGCGACTGTTGCATATCGTTTCATTTTCATAGTCGTAAAAATTTTATTCTTGTTTGATAATTCCATCTTCGATGAGTTGTTTTTTCAGTTCAGATGCAAAAACGCACACTGTGGTTTCGCACACGCTTTGCGATTCGGTGCGTGCCCAGCGGCTCGACGACCAGCGGCGTTCTTTCACCGAACTGAATTTGGTATAAGCACCGCCATCAGCAAAAAATGCGTTGAAATAGTCAGCATATTTGTCGCGCGCATTCACCTCGAGCACAAGGGCTTTCACGGGGCGCAGATTGCTGCTAGCGGGTGTCAGTCCGGTGAAAAGCACATCGTAGACTGCCTGTTTATGCGCCTGCTGAAAGGCATCGGCAGCGTTACGAGCGCGTCCCCACGAACGCACCGTATACGAGCCATCGAGTTCGGTGGCGATGTACTGCGTTTTGTAGTCGTAGTAGGCCTGCGACTTGCGCGAACCACACGCTGTGAATGCAGCCAAAATGCCCACGCACGCCAAAAGTTTTACAAACGAATGTTTCATAATCGATTGATTTTCAAAGACTTATAATTTCATTATCAATTAAAATCCGCTGCCGAGCGAGCGAATAATGCCCGCTTGCTCCAAGGCTTTGCGCAGTGCATCTTTTGCCACCGTCACCACGACGCCCACTTTGTATTCGCGGCCGAATTTCACGGTCTCTTGCGTACCAGCGGTTACCTGCACATATTTCAGAAATTCGCCACCATCGGCAAAAAACTGTTTGAAGTACTCGGCATGTTCAGCCTCGACGCCTGGCGTGGCAGCCAGCGGACGTTGTGCTACGCAGCCATTGCCGCCCGTGTAGCCTTTGAAGATGATGCCATGCACTGCATTTTTTTTGCATTGGTTGATGGCGTTGCTCGATTTGGCATTTTTAGTGTAGGTCCACACGCGAACCAAGTACGAGCCTTGCGCGCCGTTACCAGCGCATTCAATTTCGTAACGGAATTGTTCCGTGTCTTTGTCGGCTTTGGCCTTACCAACGGCCATACAAGCCATCGTTGCTGCCAAGCAGCAGACGATTGTCAGAATTCGTTTCATAGTCAAAGAAAATTTCTAATTTCTAATTTCTAATTTCTGGTTTCAAGTTGAAATTTAATGTCAATAACTTTTGCAGTTAAGCCATTCCTCTAACCTATCACCTATAAACTCTCACCTTTCACCTCTAAACTTAAACACAAAGATAGCGTTTTTTTGTGAATTTTGCAAATTTTGTGCCGAGATTTTTGTGGAAA
>CAZGVF010000116.1:0-4580 GCA_964528925.1 uncultured Paludibacteraceae bacterium
CTCATAATTGATGGTGAGTTGGTAACTACAAAACAACTGATAGTTAGGTAAAAAACAACATTAGAGAACTTATAATTTTCTAATCTGAAATTCAACAAAATATGAAGGACACTAAACTAAACATCGAAAAAGCGTATGGCTTTGTTTCGGCCGACGCTGTGAAATCGTATGCGGCCAAAGCCGCCGAATGCCTGCACATGCTGCACAACGGCACGGGCAAAGGTAACGACTTTTTGGGTTGGCTCACTCTGCCAAGCGACATTGTGGCCGAACTCGACGACATAGAGGCGGCAGCCAAAACACTGCGCGAACGCTGCGAAGTAGTCGTGGTGATTGGCATTGGCGGCAGCTACTTGGGTGCAAAAGCCGTGAATGAGGCACTATCAAACTCGTTCGAATGGCTCAAAAGCAAACACGACGCACCCGTAGTGGTCTACGCTGGTCAAAACATCGGCGAGGATTACCTCTACGAGCTACAATCGCTGCTGAAAGATAAGAAATTCGGCATCATCTGCATATCGAAATCTGGCACGACCACCGAGCCTGCGCTGGCTTTCCGCATGCTGAAGACGCAACTCGAGGCACAACAAGGCAAAGCCGCTGCCCGCGAAGCCATTGTCTGCATCACCGACAAATCGCGCGGCGCACTGCGCACGCTGGCCACGCAAGAGGGTTACAAGACATTTGTGATTGCCGACAATGTGGGCGGTCGTTTCTCGGTGCTGTCGCCTGTGGGACTGCTGCCAATCGCTACCGCTGGTTTCGATGTACGCCAACTTGTGGCTGGAGCCATCAGAATGCAAGAGGTGTGCGCGTCGGAGCGTTTCGACGAAAATCCTGCCGCACAATACGCCGCCGTGCGCAACGAGCTCTATCGCTCGGGCAAAAAAATCGAGATTCTCGTCAATTTCCACCCAAAATTGCACTATGTTTCGGAATGGTGGAAACAACTCTACGGCGAGAGCGAAGGCAAAGAGCATAAAGGCATTTTCCCCGCTTCGGTCGATTTCACTACCGATTTGCACTCCATGGGACAGTGGATTCAAGACGGCGAACGCACCATTTTCGAGACGGTAGTTTCGGTTGCCGAAATGAACCACGAAGTGCGCGTACCACACGACGAAGCCAACCTCGACGGGCTCAATTTCTTGGCTGGCAAGCGCGTTGACGAGGTAAACAAGATGGCAGAACTCGGCACCATGCTGGCTCACGTCGATGGTGGCGTGCCAAATCTGAAGATTGAGATGCCCAAACTGAACGAATACTACTTGGGCGAATTGCTCTTCTTCTTCGAAAAAGCTTGCGGCATCAGCGGCTACATGCTTGGTGTGAATCCGTTTGACCAACCGGGCGTAGAGGCTTACAAGAAAAATATGTTCGCCCTGCTCGACAAGCCTGGCTACGAAGAGGCTTCGAAAGCAATCAAAGCGAGACTCTGAGAAAGTTAGAAGTGAGTAGTTAGAAGTGAGAAGTGAAGCTAAGTAAAAAATTTCTACAACTCGTTTTCAGTTGCACTGACCAATTCTTGCGACTCATATCTTGCTACTTGCTACTAGAAACTTGAAATGCAATGAAACTCGGCATTATTACAGCGCAATACGAAGAGGTGGAATGGCTCGTGGAGCGGATTGAGCACAAAAATGTGTCGGAAATCTGCGGACGGGTGTTCTACTCCTTCGAAAGCGCAGGCAACGAGATAGTGGCCGTCTTTTCGCGCTGGGGAAAGGTGGCTGCCGCCATTACCGCCTCGGTTCTGATAGAGCATTTTCACCCCGATTTTGTCGTGTCGGTAGGACTCGGCAGCGCAGTGGTGCCAGAACTGAACATTGGCGATGTGGTGGTGGCGCAACATCTCTTTCAGCACGACATGGACATGCGCCCGCTCTTCCGCCGCTACGAAGTTCCGCTGTCGGGCGTTACTTCGTATGCCGTGCAGGAAAACGACCAACATCTGGCGGCCGACGCGGTGCATAATCTGCTGAAACAATCGAAAGAGCTGCGCCGCCAACTGCTCGACTACGGCATTGCCGCGCCCAAACTGTTGCTTGGCGATGTGGCGAGCGGCGACCTGCTGATAACGGGTGCTTCGCGCAAAGCCGCCATCAACCGCAATCTGCCTTCGGTGCTGTGTGCCGACATGGAGAGTGCCGCACTGGCGCAGGTTTGTGCCGATTTTTCGGTGGCGTGCGTAGTGCTGCGCATCGTTTCCGATGTGGTGGACGAAACCGCCAACAACCAACAAGCCGAACAGTTCAAAAACGATTTCTCGGCGAAATACAATGTCGCCATTGTGCAGTCGCTGATCGAAATCATCGAATCATCGAATCAGTGATTCATCGATTTTTTTAACCTTAATCTAATAACCAAAACACACCATTATGAATCTAAAACTTTTGATCTATGCCGTTCTGGCGGCATCGGTTTTGGCATTGGTGGCGGCGTATGTGTTCTACCGCCAAATGCTGACCAAAGACGAAGGCACCGACCTGATGAAAAAAATTGCGGCGCATGTGCGTCAAGGTGCCATGGCTTACCTGAAGCAGCAATACAAAGTGGTGAGCATTGTGTTTGCCATTTTGGCCGCACTTTTTGCTGTAATGGCCTATTTCGACCTGCAAAACGGTTGGGTTTGGTTCGCCTTCCTTACGGGCGGATTTTTCTCTGGCTTGGCAGGATTTTTCGGCATGAAAACCGCCACTTACGCCTCGGCGCGCACGGCCAACGCAGCGCGTCAATCGCTCAACAGCGGTCTGCAAGTAGCATTCCGCTCGGGCGCTGTGATGGGTTTGGTGGTGGTTGGTTTGGCACTGCTCGACATCTCGGTGTGGTTTCTTGTGCTCGACCATTTTCTGCCTGCCGAAAATCATCTGATCATCATCACCACCACCATGCTGACTTTTGGCATGGGCGCATCGACGCAAGCACTTTTTGCTCGCGTGGGCGGTGGCATCTACACCAAAGCTGCCGATGTTGGTGCCGATCTTGTGGGCAAAACTGAATACAACATTCCCGAGGACGATCCGCGCAATCCCGCTACCATTGCCGACAATGTGGGCGACAATGTGGGCGATGTGGCTGGCATGGGTGCCGACCTCTACGAGTCGTACGCTGGCTCCATTCTTGCCACCATGGCTCTTGGTGCATCGGCGTTTGCCACCTCGGCCGTGGAAGGAATGCAACTGAAAGCCGTTCTCGCGCCTTCGCTCATTGCAGCGGTGGGTGTAGTGCTGTCGCTGCTTGGCATTTTTGTAGTCAAGACAAAAGAGGGCGCAGGCATGAAAGAGTTGTTGTCGGCACTCAGTCGCGGCACGAACTTAGCTGCAGTGCTCATTGCTGCTGCCACATTCGGCATTTTTGCATGGCTTTTCGGTACTGAAACCAATCAGTGGTGGCAAGTGTCGCTGTCGGTGATTGTAGGTCTGCTGGCGGGCGTCATCATCGGCAAATCGACCGAATATTACACCTCGCAAACCTACAAACCCACGCAAAAAGTGTCGGAGAGTTCGCAAACGGGTCCTGCCACGGTCATCATCTCTGGACTTGGGCTCGGCATGCTTTCCACCGCCATTCCTGTGATAACAGTGGGCATCGCCATCATTTTGGCATATCTTTGCGCCAATGGTTTCACGCTCGAATTCACTCCGCAAAGCCTCTCGCTCGGACTTTACGGCATTGGCATTGCGGCAGTTGGCATGCTTTCGACTTTAGGAATAACCCTTGCTACTGATGCTTATGGTCCGATAGCCGACAACGCTGGCGGTAATGCCGAAATGAGCGGTCTCGATCCCGAAGTGCGCCGTCGCACCGATGCGCTCGATGCGCTGGGCAACACCACGGCCGCCACGGGCAAAGGTTTCGCCATTGGCTCGGCTGCGCTCACGGCATTGGCACTGCTGGCCTCGTATGTCGAGGAGATAAAAATTGCTCTTGTGCGCGTGGGCGAGGCGCTTCCGAATGGCGTTGATGCAGCCGAGGCATCGCTCATCGACTTTATGGAAGCTTACAATGTGCACCTGATGAACCCGATAGTGCTTGTTGGCATCTTCATTGGCGCAATGATGGCGTTCCTTTTCTGCGGATTGACGATGAATGCCGTTGGTCGCGCTGCACAAAAGATGGTCGAAGAGGTGCGCCGCCAATTCCGCGAGATAGCGGGCATTCTCGAAGGCAAAGCCGATCCCGACTACGCACGCTGCGTGGCCATATCGACCAAAGGCGCGCAACACGAAATGCTGTTGCCATCGCTCTTGGCGATAATCGTTCCAGTGGTTACTGGCTTGATCCTGGGCGTGGCTGGCGTGCTGGGTCTGCTCATTGGCGGACTGAGTTGCGGTTTTGTGCTGGCCATATTCATGGCGAATGCTGGCGGCGCGTGGGACAATGCCAAGAAACACGTTGAAGAGGGCAACTATGGCGGCAAAGGCAGCGATTGCCACAAAGCCACCGTGGTGGGCGACACCGTGGGCGATCCGTTCAAAGACACCGCTGGTCCGTCGCTCAACATCCTCATCAAACTGATGTCGATGGTTAGCATTGTAATGGCTGGCCTGACCGTAAGTTGCCATTTGCTGTAAAATCAA
>CAZGVF010000117.1:0-4541 GCA_964528925.1 uncultured Paludibacteraceae bacterium
TCATTTTACGGCACAAAAAAAAGTCGAACAAGAAAATTCTTATTCGACCTTTCGTTATTTATTCCTCGAACGAGGATTTTTTCAGACGTTTATTTCTCGTCTTCGATAGCGGCTTGTGCAGCGGCAAGGCGTGCGATAGGCACACGGAACGGCGAGCAGCTTGCGTAGTTCATGCCCACTTTGGCGCAGAACTTAACCGAGCTTGGTTCACCACCATGTTCGCCGCAGATGCCAGTGCGCAGGTTCGGACGAATGGCGCGACCTTTCTCCACAGCCATCTTGATGAGTTGACCCACACCGTGCTGATCGAGCACTTGGAACGGATCCACTTTCAGAATCTTCTTATCGAGATAAACAGGCAAGAAACTTGCGATGTCGTCGCGGCTGTAGCCGAAAGTCATTTGCGTAAGGTCGTTGGTGCCGAACGAGAAGTATTGAGCCTCGGTAGCGATGCGATCGGCAGTGAGAGCAGCACGTGGCGTCTCGATCATGGTGCCGATTTCGAATTCTACCTCGATGCCTTCCTCTTTGAACACCTCTTGGGCAACGCTCAAGATGACCTCTTTCTGCTGTTTCAGCTCGTAGAGAATGCCGATGAGCGGAACCATGATTTCAGGCATTGGGTTCTTGCCCTCTTTCTTCAGCTCGCAAGCGGCGCTCAAGATAGCGCGAGTTTGCATAGCGGTGATTTCGGGGAAGGTGATGCCCAAGCGGCAACCACGGTGACCGAGCATTGGGTTGTTTTCGGCCAGCGAAGCCACGCGTTGTTGAATCTCTTCGACAGGCACGCCCATTTCGCGAGCCATGGTCTCTTGACCTTGCAGATCGTGAGGAACGAACTCGTGCAATGGTGGATCGAGCAGACGAATGTTCACTGGGCAGCCGTCCATTGCCTCGAGAATGCCTTTGAAGTCGGCTTTCTGATAAGGCAGCAGTTTGGCCAATGCTTTTTCGCGACCAGCGGCATCTTTTGCCAAAATCATTTCGCGCATAGCGATGATTTTCTTGTCGTCGAAGAACATGTGCTCGGTACGCGTCAGACCGATACCTTTAGCGCCGAAAGCGCGAGCCACGCGGGCGTCGTGCGGCGTATCAGCATTGGTGCGCACTTGCAGTTTGGTGTATTTGTCGCAAAGATCCATCAGGTCTTTGAAGTCGCCACTGAGTTCGGCAGCTTTGGTTGGCACTTCGCCAGCGTAGACTTGACCCGTAGAACCATTTATCGAGATGTAATCGCCTTCTTTCAGCACTTTACCATCGATGGTGACGGTTTTGGTTTTGTAGTTCACATTGATGGCGCCAGCACCCGAAACGCAGCATTTACCCATACCACGAGCCACAACGGCAGCGTGCGAAGTCATGCCGCCACGAGCGGTAAGAATGCCTTCGGCAGCCGACATACCAGCCAAATCTTCGGGCGATGTTTCGATACGAACCATCACTACGCGGTGGCCGTCGTTGTGCCAAGCCTGAGCGTCGTCGGCGTGGAACACGATTTGTCCGCAGGCAGCACCTGGGCTAGCGGGCAGACCTTGAGTCAGCACTTTAGCTTTTTTCAGAGCGTCTTTGTCGAACACTGGGTGCAGCAGTTCGTCGAGTTTTTGCGGTTCGCAGCGCAGCAGAGCCGTTTTTTCGTCGATCAAGCCTTCGCGCACCAGATCCATAGCGATTTTCACCATGGCTGTGCCGGTGCGTTTGCCGTTACGCGTTTGCAGGAACCAGAGTTTGCCTTCTTGAACGGTGAACTCCATGTCTTGCATGTCGTGATAGTGTTTCTCGAGTTTATCTTGAATAGCATCGAGTTCTTTGTAGATTTCGGGCATTGCCTCTTCCATCGAAGGATATTTTTCGGCACGCTCGTGTTCGTCGATGCCTTGCAGTTTTGCCCAACGGCGGCTGCCTTCGATGGTGATTTGTTGCGGTGTGCGAATGCCAGCCACAACGTCTTCGCCTTGTGCGTTTACAAGATATTCGCCATTGAAGAGGTTTTCGCCAGTAGCGGCATCGCGGCTGAAGCAAACGCCCGTAGCCGAAGTGTCGCCCATATTGCCGAACACCATTGCCATAACCGAAACGGCAGTTCCCCATTCGTCAGGAATTCCTTCCATTTTACGATAGAGAATGGCGCGCTCGTTCATCCAGCTGCGGAACACAGCGCAGATGGCGCCCCAGAGTTGTTCGATTGGATCTTCGGGGAAGTCGCAACCAGTCTGCTCTTTGATGGCGGTTTTGAAACGAGCCACAAGCAGTTTCAGTTCGTCGACATTCAGATCTTTATCGAGTTTGATGTTGCGAATGCCTTTCACCTCTTCGATGATGGCTTCGAATGGATCGATGTCCTCTTTGTTCACTGGTTTCATGCCAAGAACCACGTCGCCATACATCTGCACGAAACGACGATACGAGTCGTAAACGAAGTGTGGATTGTTGGTCTTTTTGGTCATGCCTTCTGCCACTTGGTCGTTGAGACCAAGGTTAAGAATGGTGTCCATCATGCCAGGCATCGAAGCGCGAGCACCCGAACGTACCGAAACGAGCAGCGGGTTGGTAGCGTCGCCGAACTTGCTGTTCATCAGTGCTTCGATGTGTTTTACGGCAGCCAGCACATCGTCGTGCAGCAGAGCCACGATTTTCTCCTGACCAACGCGATAGTATTCGTTGCAGGTGTCGGTGGTGATGGTGAATCCTGGAGGAACAGGCACCCCGATGAGGTTCATCTCGGCAAGGTTTGCGCCCTTGCCACCAAGCGCTTCGCGCATCTTGGCGTTACCTTCGGCTTTGCCATTGCCGAAAAGGTAAACACGTTTTTTGTTGTCCATAGTGTCTATTTTAAGTTGAATTTGTTTCGTTGGAAACGGAGTGCAAAGGTACTATTTTTTTGTTGGAAAAACAACATAGTTCGTAAAGTGAAAAGTTTGTAAAGTTTATAGAGTGGAAAGTGTATAAAGTGTATAAAGTCAGAAAGTAAAAAGTGTATAAAGTCGGAAAGTGTATAAAGTTGAAAATCGACTTTCAAAAAATTGAAAGCCGATTTTCTATAAACTCAAAAAACTAGAAATTCTAATCTCGGACGACAACTTTGTGCAGTGCGCCATCGATGCGTACGAGGTAGATGCCCGCCGCAGGAACGCTGATGATAGTGCGGCTGCTAACGATACGTTCTTTTTGAACCAGATTACCCAACACGGTGTAGACCGCCACATCGGCATTGTCTGCGCCCTCGATTACAATTTGGCGCGGCTCGGTGTAGACAACGACTTCATTTTCAGACTCCGAAATGGCGGTTGGCGTCTCTTTTTTGATGGTGAAAGTAACCGTGAGCGTATCGCTATTGAAATAGTCGTCGCACACAGCGTAGGCGCGGATGGTGGTTGTGCCAGTAATAATCGCAGCAACAGTCTCGCGAGGACCAATCCACGTACCGCCATCAATCTCGTAATAGAGTTGTGCGCCCTCGGTTGCAGTTTTTATGATGACCTTTGTGCCTGAAGCGACCTCAGTCTCGCCCGAAGAGACATAAGGCGTTTCAACTTTGCCTTTGGCTATGCGATAGTTGAGCGTGAGCATTTCGCTATCGACATAATCGGTCTGGCTAGCGTATGCCTCGATGGTGCAATTTTCGGTGATTGTGAGCGTGCAAGTAGTCTGATTTTCAACCTTTTGCCATTCGCCCGAGTTGATGCGATAGTTGAGCGTAGCGCCATCACTGAAAGTGAGCGTAACCTCGGAATTGGCAACCACCAACGAATTATTTTCCACATTTGCCGTGGGCGTGGGCAGCTGACCAAGCGCAACGCTGTAGTGATGCGACGTCTGTTCACTCTGCAGATAGCTGTCGCGCGTGGCGTAGGCCGTCACGGTGCAAGATTTTTCGATGATAATTTTGGCCGAGACATCAGCAGTTTTCCACTCGCCCTCATCGATGCGATAATGCACGGTGGTGCTAGAGGTTTGGGAATAGACGGAGATTTCGGCATTTTTCACTACATTTTCGGAGGTGTTGCTGAACACTGGCGTCTCCACTTTTGCCGTATTGTAGCGTACGGTTACGGGTTCGCTATCGAGCAAGCCCGACAAAGTGCAGTAGGCTGTGATGGAGTCGATTTGACCGTCAATAGAGAATTTGATTGGCGTGACGCCCGATTGTTCTTCGCCTTTGTTGATGCGATAGACGACGGTTGCGCCTTCGGTGGCCGACGAGATGGTGAGTTCGTTGCCTTGATAGAGTGTAGAGCCAGCCGCAATCGAGAATTCGGGCGACTTAGTAGTTGGCATTTGGTAGGTAGCCTCGGCAATGTAACTATCGAATTTACCATCTTGCGTAGCGTAGGCAGTGATGGTAGTTTTGCCATTGATTTCGATAGCGACATCAGCAGCGGAAGTCTTCCAATCGGCGCCATTCACGCTATAGTGGAGCGTGGCATCGGCAGGACAAGTTACCGTGATGGAAGTGCCAGCCGTAACATCGCCACTAGCCTGCGAGAATGTGGGCGTTGCCACCGCCTCGTCGGGCAAAGTTACCACAGTGATATCGTCGAGAT
>CAZGVF010000118.1:0-4527 GCA_964528925.1 uncultured Paludibacteraceae bacterium
ACCTGCAATGTGGGCGCATCGCAGCCCGAAGGCACTGGCAACCACTATGCTTGGGGCGAGACGTACGCAAAAAGTACCTATTCGTGGAGCAACTACACGCATGGCTCCGCCTACAATGCCATGACAAAATACTGCGACGACAGCGATTACGGCACAGTCGACAACAAAACCACACTCGATGCCGCCGATGATGTCGCCACTCAAAACTACGGCAAAGGCTGGCGCATGCCAACCAACGAAGAGTGGGAAAAGCTGCGGACAGAATGCACTTGGAAATGGGTCACCAACCACAACAACACAAAAGTGAATGGCTACACTGTAATTGGCACAAATGGCGACTCCATTTTTCTTCCAGTAACTGGCTTTGGCTTTTCCGACAAAACACGTCAAACCGACGAAGGCTACTATTGGTCGAGTTCGCTCCACACAACCCCTAGCGATGCGTATTATCTGCAGTTTTCGTCGACCGACATTGACATGAACAATAACTTTCGTTTCTATGGTCAAGCGGTGCGACCTGTACAAGATATCGAGCATAGCGTAAACATCGCCGCTAGCGAGAATGGTAAAGTCACCTCCGACACCAAACAGTGTGTTCCTGGCGACATAGTTACGCTCACCATCGAGCCAAACACGGGTTGTGAACTCGGTGACATAATAGTAGAGGACGCCGACGGCAACGAGGTTGAAGTAAATGCCGATTACACATTTATCATGCCGGCAAGTGATGTAACAGTAACCGCCATGTTTATTGAGCTAGACTACGTCATCATCATTGACGAAGACATTGAAAAAGGCTCTCTTACAGCGGTTTCGTCGTCGCGTTGTGGCGAGATAGTAGAGATAGAAGTTACAGCCGACCCGGGATACAAACTCAGCGGAATTTTCATTTACGACGAAGAGAGAAATTCCATTGACGTTGACGAAAGCAATACGTTCATTATGCCAGCAAGCAATGTGAGCATAACCGCCACTTTTGCGCCAAAAATAACCACAGCGCTGCAAACAGCGGAGGCGATAGAACTCCGCACAGAAAATGGGCGCATTGTTTGCAACAGCGATTTCAAAATCTACGATCTGCTCGGATGCGATATAACACGCCTCAATGGTCAATTAAACGGCGTTTACATTGTCAAAATCGGCGCCAAAACGCAAAAAATTGTAGTTCGCTAGACTTTTTAATCCTCCGAAACAATGAAAAATTCTGATTTTTGGAAAAGTACGCTGAGCAACACACTTGGAACGATTATCGGCATTGTGCTGACTTTCGGAACGACGCTCGGTTTGCAACGCTGCGAACGCGAAAAGACAGAGCGCACCATGGCGTTGATGGTGATTCACAATCTAGAATACTACTGCGAGACTTTGGAAGCAGACATTGCGCTACTGCAAATGCAAGATTCACTGAATGGCGCCGTTTGGGATCATTGGCCCGACCGCTACGACCAGATTCCCGACGACACGCTACAATTGTTCATCAACGGGCTGATTTCGCGCAGCTTTGTAGCCAACGACAACGCCGTAGAATCGATATTCAGTTCGAACATCGACACATGGAAAAGCATTGGCAGCAGCGAATTCATAGAATTGGCAGGGAAATGCTTCTCAGCCACGCACCTAATAACCCAAATACGCGAAGAGATAGACGAGTGGAAACAACAAAACTACAAAACATTGATGCAAACTACCGTCTACACCGACAATCCCACAAATTCGCTTGCCGAAACCACCGCGCGAGTTTTCTGCTCGCCCGAGCTCTGCTCTTTTATAAAAATACAACACACCACTTATGTTCCAACATTGCAAATGGGGCTTAGCATCATCAGAGAATGCAACGAAAAAAACAAACAACTGATGCATGTGAGCGACAGCGATTTGGAACAATTTGGCTTTCACAATCACAAAGACTACGACATAACTCAACCACTATGAAAAAACTAAATCTACCTATTCTGCTGATTATCAGCCTATTGGCGGTAGCATGCAGAGACAAAAAAGACGAGCCAGTAATCGACAACTCTACTAGTACTACAGAAGCACTACCAACCGCCGATGAGCTGACCGAAACAACCACGCTTCCCGTTGCCATTATCGGTAGCGGATTTAGCGATGTGGCGCAGGCATTCATCAACCGTGTGCAGCAGCCAATGTCCGAAATCGGCAGCGAAACCAAAGCCATTCTTGTGCGTGGCGTCGATTTGGATACGCACTTGGCCGACGAAGCCGTGCGCAACGCCATCGACAATGGTGCGGTGCTGATTATCGACCAGCCCACACGCCACGAAATGGAAGTGGCCATTGACTCCATCTGCACCACCGAGGATCTCGCACTATCGATGGACGACGAGGAACACGATTACCACATTTGCTACGACTTGGCAGCGCTCGATCGCAATGAAAACATCTACACGCTGAACGACATTTTCGACGAGGACAGCGACACCATCACTTATGCCATGACGCCCTACCTCAACGGTCTGCATGCCGATCCATTGGCAGCGTGGCTCAACGAGCATTACAGCGCTAACGCATCGGCTAAATCGCTTTTGCGTGCTGCTTCGAGCGAGCTTTCGTCAGTAATGAACGCACAAAACATTACGAAGACCTTCACACTAGAACCTGGCGGTAATTTGGGCTATAAAATTAAAGGTCGGCAATGCGTTTTCACCGTCAGCACCAACATCTGGGCAGCCTATAAATTCGACGAAGATGCCGATTACTACCTAATAGAACAGACTATTTGGGGCAATAACAAAAATTTTTGGATTGGCAGCTGGACTAACGGCAATTGGAGCTATCAAGGGTTTTTTCTGACACGTGCCTCAGTAAACAACAGACTCACACACAGATATGCAGGCGATGGCGATTTCCTAAAAGCATCCGACGGCGCACAACTACTCAATTTTTCTCCGACAACCACCAACGGTCAATCGTCAACTAGCGTCAGTGTAGGTTGGAATTTAGGCGGACAAGTTGGATTATCGACCACTGGTCCGAGTGCATCGATATCGGGTGGCATAAGCGGCAGCGTGAGCGACACCTACACAACACAGGATATGACCATCACCGCCAATTGTGGTAGCGACGACGAGTGTAACAACAATGCTGAATGGCAATTCGACATCAAAATCAACAACATGGGTACGACTGAATGGGGATACTGTAAGTTCAACACACCGCCTGCATTGGGGACAAATGCTTATAAATCGACACAATGCTGGCTTTGGAAAGTGGAAAATCCAAAAACGTATACGAACATCAAAATAGACACCGAACTTAGCTTCAGACACGCATACAATAGTTATCGCAATTACGTATTCTCCTACTCCGCAGAAATAGGTCAATTCTTCAATAACTACCGAGAATACATCACCATTCGTCCGCCTTATCGTGGCGAGAAGAAATAAAGTTGTATGAAAAAAACTATCTCTTGCATTGCGCTACTCACTGTAGCGCTTTGTGCGTTGGCGCAACAGCCTCAAGAATTGCCACTCGACGCAAATGTTCGCTATGGGCAATTGGAAAATGGTTTGACCTACTACATCTGCCACAACGAGTATAACAATGCGCGCTGCGATTTCTATATTGCGCAATCGGTAGGAGCTATATTGGAAGAAGATGATCAAAATGGTCTGGCGCACTTTCTCGAACACATGGCTTTCAACAGCACCGAGCATTTCCCGAAAAAAGGCATCGTCAACTATTTTGAATCGGTTGGCGTAAGTTTTGGCAACGATATCAACGCCCACACTCAACTCGACGAGACAGTATACCAGATAAAAAATGTTCCACTCACGCGCGAAGGCATTGTCGACACGGCACTGCTCGCATTGCACGATTGGGCTTGCGGGATTCTGCTGTTACCAAACGAGATAGACGATGAACGCAGAGTCATCTGCGAAGAGTGGCGCACGAGGCACACGGCTAATTTTCGACTTCTAACAAAATTGAATGCGTTGAAGTACCCCAACAGTCAATATGCCAAGCGCGATGTGATTGGTGACACAGCCATAATAAACCACTTTGCATACGATGCGCTACGTGCATACTACGAAAAATGGTATGGTCCAGACAATCAGGCGCTTATCATAGTCGGCGGCATCGATGTAGACCAAATAGAGCAGAAGATAAAAGCACTTTGGGCAAACGTACCTGCACGAAAAAATAGAGGCGAACGTCCACTCTACACCGTGAACGACAATGCCGCTCCACTTGTGGCTATTGCACTCGATCCCGAAGCCAGAACCACTCGCATTGAACTAGAGTACAAGCACAATCAACTGCCCATTGAGTTTCAAAACACCGACCAAGCCTACCTACTCTCGTTAGTCAGAGAATTCATTTGCGACATGCTTGACCTTCGCCTTTACGAACTCACAAGCAAGCCGAATGCGCCATTCTCGAACGCATGGTCGGACTATAATGAGATAGCCAAACTAAAAGATGTATTTACACTTACTTCGATACCAAAAGAAGGGTACGAGACTGGGGCACTAAACGAGATGCTCATTCAGCTAGTAAAAATTG
>CAZGVF010000119.1:0-4520 GCA_964528925.1 uncultured Paludibacteraceae bacterium
AAATTTGAAATTCCCAACACGCTTGCAAAGGTAACAATTATTTTGTAATTTTGCAGTCCAAAAATTTCAAAAAAATGACAGAGAAAAAAGTCCGCGTGCGTTTTGCACCATCGCCTACGGGAGCGCTACACATTGGCGGCGTGCGCACGGCGTTGTACAACTATCTTTTCGCCCGTCAGCACGGCGGCGAACTCATTTTTCGCATCGAAGATACCGACAGTCACCGCTTCGTTCCTGGTGCCGAAGAGTACATTTTGGAGTCGTTTCGCTGGCTCGGAATAAAATTCGACGAAGGCGTTTCGTTCGGTGGAAACTACGGTCCATACCGCCAAAGCGAACGCAAGCCAATCTACAAAAAATATGTGCAGCAACTGCTCGATGCAGGCAAAGCCTACATCGCTTTCGACACGCCCGAAGAGTTGGATGCCAAACGCAAAGAGATTCCCAATTTTCAATACGATGCCTCCACGCGCATGCAGATGCGTAACTCGCTGACAATGAGCCGCGAAGAGGTCGATCGCCGCATTGCCGAAGGCGAGCAATATGTGGTGCGTTTTCTGATTGAGCCAGGCGAAGAGGTCACCGTTCACGACCTGATTCGTGGCGATGTACACATCAACTCCACCATTCTCGACGACAAAGTGCTGTACAAATCGGCCGACGAACTGCCAACTTACCATTTGGCAAACATTGTCGACGACCATCTGATGGAGGTTTCGCACGTTATCCGTGGCGAAGAATGGCTGCCAAGTGCGCCGCTGCATGTGCTGCTCTATCGCGCCTTTGGTTGGGAAGATTCGATGCCGCAGTTTGCACACCTTTCGCTGCTTCTGAAGCCCGATGGCAACGGCAAACTGAGCAAACGCGATGGCGATCGTTTGGGATTCCCCGTGTTCCCGCTCGAATGGCACGATCCAAAAACTGGCGAGGTGTCGAGCGGCTATCGCGAAAGCGGCTATCTACCCGAAGCAGTCATCAATTTCCTTGCACTGCTGGGCTGGAATCCAGGAACTGACGAGGAGGTGATGTCGATGGACGACCTTGTGCGCCTGTTCAACATAGAGCGCTGCAGCAAGAGCGGTGCCAAATTCGACTACGAAAAAGGCAAGCATTTCAACCATATCTATCTGCAAAAACGGAGTGACAAAGAGTTGGCGCCCGAGGTTCAACAGCACCTCGACCAACTGAGCATTGCCGCCGATCCAGCCAAAGTGGAAATGGCCATCGGAGCGATGAAAGAGCGCGCCACATTCACGCACGATTTGTGGGATTTGTGCCGATTCTTCTTCGTTGCACCGACCGAATTCAACGAGAAAGATGTGCAAAAACGCTGGAAAGAAGAGACCCCTGCCCTACTCACCGATCTGCTCGCAAAACTGGAGACAATTCCGACTTTCGACGATGCCGAAGCCGCCGAGGAGGAGATAAAAGCATGGTGCGCAGAAAAAAATTATGGTCTTGGCAACGTGATGAACCCGTTCCGCCTGACGCTTGTTGGCGAAATGCGCGGTCCACAAATTTTCGTCATCACCAAAATTCTTGGCAAAGACGAAGTGCTTCGCCGTCTGCGCTATGCACTTGAAAAAATTTCTTGCTAATAATTTTTCAAACTAGAAATCTAAGACATGCGTCAAAAAATTCTTTTCATAGTCAATCCGAAATCGGGAACGCTGAGCAAGACCAACTGGATTTCGATGGCTACACGCATGCTGGCCAAAGATTTCGATTTGGAATTTAAGTACACCACGCACCGCGGTCATGCCTGCGAACTGGCGCAACAAGCCGCTGCCGACCGCATTCCGATAGTGGTGGCCGTTGGCGGCGATGGCACGGTGAACGAAATTGCAAGTTCGCTCGTTGGCACCGACACCGCACTGGCCATTCTGCCGCTCGGATCGGGCAATGGTTTGGCGCGCGAACTCGGCATCTCTACCAAAATTGCGCCAAGTGCCATCAGTTGCATTAAACACCTGAATTTCAAGCAGATAGACTACGGCCGTGTGAACGATGTGCCATTTTTCTGCACTTGCGGCGTTGGTTTCGATGCGCAAATTTCGTACGAAATAACGCAGCGCTCGCGCCGCGGATTGTGGATGTATGTCTCGCTCTGCGTGAAAAATTACTTCCATTTCAGCCCGCTCACCTGCACCTTCGAACACGACGGCATCACCGACACGCGCCAAGCGTTCATGGTCAATTGCGCCAACATTCGCCAATTCGGTTTCAATGCCTACATTGCACCGCGCGCCGACCTTTCCGATGGCAAATTGAGCGTTACAGTGATAAAACCGTTCGGCATTTGGGCTGCTTTGCGCCTGCTGATGGGACTTTTCAGCAAACGACTCGATCACATGAAAAAATATGTGGAGACTTTCGATTGCGAACGACTAACCATCACTACGCCACAAAAAACACCGCTCCACTGCGATGGCGACTACATTGGGCTGGCCGACCACATCAATGTAGAAATTGTGCCAAATGCCTTGAAAGTGGTAACGCCATAAAAAAAACGCAAGTCCTTTTGGATTTGCGCTTTTTGTTTCAGATTTGGCGACGAGCCTTAATCTTCCTTGATAAAAATCTTCATCTGCCCCGAAGCCACCACGGCGTCGTCGACGCACGTCTCAGCCTCGAGCAGTGTGATGCCAGCCGCCTCGCCAAGAATGCGCAGCGTAGTTTGCAGTGTGCTACCCACAGCGGGCAATGCCTCGATGCGCAACTTTTTGATTTCGCCAATGTAGCCCAACTTGGGCGCAAGTCCCTGCTGAAAAGTAGAAAAACCCGCGAAAGCAGCAGCCGACTGAGCAATATGCTCAATCAGCCCTGGTTCGCGTAGTCTGCCATCGGCACAGAAAATGTTGTCGCTTTTGACGGTCAGAGCCGTGTGCGCCTCACTTTCGGTAGCACTCACCAGCGTATCGACCATGACGATGGGCGGACGCTGCGGAATGAGTTTGTAGATGGCTTCGCCTGACAATAATGGCTCTTGGTTCGTTGCCATTACGCCATGCGCTCAGCAATGAAATCGTAGAGTGCGCCGAAAGTTTTCACTTGTGGCATCTCGGCGGGTTTGATTTTCACGCCAAACTCGTTTTCGATGAGTGCGACCATGTCGACAAGGCTCAAGCTGTCGAGTTCGAGCGTCTCTTTGATGTTTGCATCGGGCGTAATAACCGATTCTTCTACTTCAAATTCTTCTGCCAATACTTGATTTACTTTGGCAATCAATTCTTCTTTTGTCATGACAATTTATTTATTTCAATTTTCAAATTTCAGATTACAAATTGCGCACAATCAGCGTTGAGTTTGTGCCGCCAAAGCCGAACGAGTTCGACAGGAATGTGTCAAAGTGTTTCTCGACGCGCTTGGCAGGGATGAGCAGTTTTGCGCTGTCTTCATCAGGATTCTCGAAGTTGAGGTTGGCTGCGATAAAATCGTTTTTCATCATCAGCATCGAGTAGATGATTTCGCTTGCGCCAGCCATCCACATTTCGTGTCCTGTTTGCGATTTTGTGCTGGTAACTTCCACGCGTTGATCGCCAAAAACATTGTAGATGGCTTTGGCCTCGTTGGTGTCGCCCACATGAGTCGATGTGGCGTGAGCATTGATGTAGCCAATCTCTTTTATGCCGACGCCAGCGCGTTTCAGCGCCATCTGCAGCGAACGGCTTGGTCCTTCGACATTTGGCGACGAGATATGATCGCCATTTGCCGAAAATCCGTAGCCAAGAATCTCGGCAAGGATCGGTGCGCCGCGTTTCACAGCGTGTTCGTACTCTTCGATGATGACCGTAGCAGCACCACCGCCAGGAACCAAGCCATCGCGATCGCGATCGAACGGACGACTGGCTTTTTCAGGCTCATCTTCACGAATGGAGAATGCCGAAATGCCGTCGAACGAGCCAACGGAAAATGGATTAACCTCTTGTGCGCCACCGCAAACGACCATATCTTGCAAGCCATTCTGAATGAGCAATGCGCCCAAGCCGATGGCGTGCGAACCGCTAGCACAAGCCGCCGAAACGGTCATGTTTATGCCTTTCAGTTTGAAAATGCAGCCGAGGTTCATCGTCACGGTGGAGTTCATCGATTGGAAGATGGCTCCCGAGCCGCACAGCGTGGTGTCGTGTTTTTCGCGCATGGTATCGACGGCACGCACCGTTGGATCGGCCGAACTATCGCCACCATACATCAAACCCACCTCGTGAGTGTTCAGATAATCTTGGTCGATTCGCGCATTGCGCAGTGCCTCGACCGTGGCACAATAGGCATACTTGGCCTGCTCGGGCATGTAGACGCGCTGCGAGCGGCTCAACTCTTTTTTCAAATCGGGCACCACAAGTTTGGCGGTCAATGCCGAACGAAAACCCATGTCCTTGCGCTCCTGATCGAACACGATGCCCGATTTGCCGCTGTAAAGTGCGTCGCGCACTTCGTCGAGACTCGAGCCAAGGCACGAATAAATGCCCATTCCAGTAATTACAACTCTCTTCATATAGTAAGATTTCAAATTTCAAATT
>CAZGVF010000120.1:0-2814 GCA_964528925.1 uncultured Paludibacteraceae bacterium
TTTCAAGCCCGGCACTCTCATCTACCCGCTGCCTGCCATTTTGGTGTCGTGTGGGGCGGACGAGAGTGAGTATAATGTGATGACGGCAAGTTGGGTTGGCACCATCTGTTCCGATCCCGCCATGTGCTATGTCTCCATTCGTCGTGAGCGCCATTCGCACGCTATCATCGAGCGCACGGGCGAGTTTGTGCTGAACCTCACCAGCGAGGATTTGGCTTTTGCTACCGACTGGTGCGGAGTGCGCAGCGGAAAAGATTACAACAAATTTGCCGAGATGCACCTCACGCCGCAGCGTGGCGAAAAAGTGGCAGCGCCCATCATTCTCGAATCGCCGCTCTCCATCGAGTGCAAGGTGAAACAGATTGTGCCGCTCGGTAGCCACGACATGTTCATTGCCGATGTGGTGAATGTGCAGGCCGACGATCGCTACATCAATCCCGAAACGGGCGAATTTCAGCTCGATAAAGCCAAACTCATCGCCTATTCGCACGGTCATTATTACAAACTTGGCGATGAAATTGGTCGTTTCGGTTGGAGTGTGCGCAAAAAGAAGTGAATAATTAAATAATTGAAAAATTAAGCAATTAGATAATTAAAGATGAAGATTCCATTCGCCAAAATGCACGGCATCGGCAACGACTACATCTATGTGAATTGTCTGCAACGCATGCTGCCCGAGCCAGAACGTCTTGCGCGCCTCTGGAGCGACCGTCATAAAGGCATCGGCTCCGACGGTTTGGTGCTGATAGTGCCTTCCGCGACTTGCGATTTTGGCATGCGCATGTTCAATGCCGATGGCTCCGAGGCCGAAATGTGCGGAAACGCTGCTCGCTGCATTGGCAAATATGTCTACGATTTTGGCTTGACGCAGAAGACGCAACTCACGCTCGAAACCAAAGCGGGCGTACGCGCTCTCACGCTTTTTGTGGAAGATGGCAAAGTGGCGCGCGTAACCGTGGATATGGGTGAACCGATACTCGAAACGCAGCGTATTCCCGTGGATCTGCCGCAGGAGCGCATAGTCGATCGCCAAGTGTTCATTGCCGACGAGGTTTACGACATCACTTGCGTGTCGATGGGCAATCCGCACACGGTCATTTTCAGTGCCGATACCGAAAAACTCGATCTTGCGCGGCGCGGTTCGGCCATCGAATACAGCGAACTTTTCCCGCGCCGAACGAATGTGGAATTTGTCGAGGTGCTCGACTCCTCGCACCTGCGCATGCGTGTGTGGGAACGCGGTGCTGGCGAGACAATGGCCTGTGGCACAGGTGCTTGCGCGGCTTTGGTGGCGGCAGTGTTGAACCACAAAACCGACCGCGACGTAACCATCTCGCTGCTTGGTGGCGATCTGCAAGTGGCATGGCACACCGACAATCATGTCTACCTCACTGGCACTGCCACGCTCGTCTTCGAAGGAGAAATTGAGGTTAATTGACAATGGATAATTGACAATTGATAATTATGCAGTCCGCAGTGGATACCGCAATTTGAAATTTGAAATTTTTACTTGATATGAAACCAGACAACGCCATTTTTTCGATCATCGAACGGGAGCGCGAGCGCCAATTGAAGGGCATCGAGTTGATTGCGTCCGAGAATTTTGTGAGCGACCAAGTGCTTCGTGCCATGGGCTCGGTGCTGACCAACAAATATGCCGAAGGTTACCCCGGACGGCGCTACTACGGTGGCTGTCAAGTGGTGGACGAGGCGGAACAGCTGGCCATCGATCGGCTGAAACAACTTTTCGGAGCCGCTTGGGCTAATGTGCAACCGCATTCCGGCGCGCAAGCCAATATGGCAGTCTTCATGGCGTGCCTCAATCATGGCGATAAGTTTCTCGGTCTGAATTTGGCGCACGGCGGACATCTTTCGCATGGTTCGCCCGTCAATTTTTCGGGATTGATGTTCCATGCGCTCGAATACAATGTGAAGGAGAGCGATGGTCGCGTCGACTACGACCAACTGGAGCGTGTGGCGCGTGCTGAACACCCGAAACTCATCATTGCGGGCGCATCGGCCTACAGTCGCGATTGGGACTATGCGCGCATCCGTCGTGTGGCTGACGAGATTGGCGCTATTTTCATGGTCGATATGGCGCACCCTGCGGGACTCATTGCCGCTGGATTGCTCGAAAATCCTGTGAAATACGCTCATATCGTAACTTCCACGACACATAAAACGCTGCGTGGTCCGCGTGGCGGCGTCATCATGATGGGCGAAGATTTCCCGAATCCGTGGGGCAAAACCACACCCAAAGGCGAGGTCAAGATGATGTCGGCTCTGCTCGATTCGGCTGTGTTCCCAGGCGTGCAGGGCGGTCCGCTGGAGCATGTCATTGCTGCCAAAGCGGTGGCTTTTGGCGAGGCGCTTCAGCCTGAATTCAAGGTTTATCAACGCCAAGTGCAGAAAAATGCGGCAGCCATGGCAGCGGCGTTCATCGAGCGTGGTTACAAAATCGTCTCTGGCGGCACCGACAATCACTCTATGCTGGTCGATTTGCGCACTAAATTCCCAGAACTGACGGGCAAAATGGCCGAAAAAGCTCTTGTTGCGGCCGATATCACCACAAACAAAAACATGGTGCCGTTCGATTCGCGCTCGCCGTTCCAGACTTCGGGATTGCGCTTTGGCACGCCTGCCATCACTACGCGTGGTTTGAAAGAGGACGAAATGGCGACCATCGTTGAGTTTATCGACCGTGTGCTTTGCGCTCCCGACGATGAGCAAAACATCGTAGCCGTGCGCTCGCAAGTGAACGCGCTCATGGCCGACAGACCGCTCTTCGCTTGGTAATTAAATTATTGATTTATT
>CAZGVF010000120.1:2914-4473 GCA_964528925.1 uncultured Paludibacteraceae bacterium
TCAGGATTTGTTTTTGGCACCACCTATTCCATTAAATATGAGGCAGATAGCGCGCTTACCACAGTTATTCGCGACGCCATGCAGCGCGTCGATGGCTCGCTGTCGATGTTCAACGAGCAGTCGACCATTTCTGCCATCAATCGTAACGACACTAGTGTAGTGATCGATTCGCTGTTTGTGCGCGTGTTCAACCGTAGCATGCAGATTTCCGAAGCTACGCATGGTGCGTTCGACATCACCGTGGCGCCGCTGGTCAACGCTTGGGGATTTGGTTTCAAAAACAAGATGATGCCCACGCAACGACAAGTCGATAGTCTGCTGCAAGTGGTTGGCTATCAGAAGATTAGATTGGAAAATAACAAGGTTGTGAAAAATGATCAGCGCATCATGCTCGACTGCAGCGCCATTGCCAAAGGTTTTGGTTGCGATGTGGTGGCGGAGGCGTTGCGTGCCAATGGCGTGGAAAATTACATGGTCGAAATTGGCGGCGAAGTGGCTGTGGGCGGTCATAATGCCAGCAACGATGCTTGGCAAATCGGCATAAACAAGCCCATCGACGACAGCTTGTCGGTTCGGAGCGAACTCGAGGCGGTGGCGCAACTTTCGTACGGCGGCATGGCCACTTCGGGCAATTATCGCAATTTCTACATGCACGACGGCAAAAAATATGCGCACACCATCGATCCAAAAAGCGGTCGCCCAGTGCAGCATAACTTGCTGAGTGCCACCATTGTAGCAGGCGATTGCATGACTGCCGACGCGTTTGCCACAGCCTGCATGGTTTCGGGACTCGACAGTGCGCTCAGTTTCTGCCAAGCCAACAATCTGCAAGGCTATTTCATCTACACCGATGGATCGGCCGATGACTACAAAATTGCCATGACTAGCGGATTCCCAGTGAAATAAATTTTGTTTCTAATTGTTTTTCACGCTTTGCGCTGTTTATTTTGTTTGGTCGCTGAATTAAGTAATTGGAAATTAGATAATTGGGTAATTGAGATGAAACGATTTTTGATGATATTGCTGCTGCTTTCGTGCATTTTTCATGCATTTGCGCAGGTCGATAGCGTGGCAACGCCTGCAGAATCGGGCTTTATGCGATTTTTCCGCAGGCTCTATATTCCGTGCGAAGTGGGCGTGAGTTACTATTCGGCAGGCACGCTCAAGGCTGGCTACACGCTGAAAGCCGCCATCGAATGGCGCCATCATCAGGACAAGGGCGTGTACTACTGTCTGCTCTACAACGACCGCACGATGAGCTACGACGACCAACTGCTCGAAGGCACGAACCTGAGCAAAGGCAAGGCGCATTTTTCCGACATCATCATCGGTCCGGGCTATCGTTTTGGAATCTGCGAAAAATTCCGCATTGCCACGCTGGCGCAAGTTGGCGTGTCGTTTTGCGACTACAACGATGTGGTGCCCGACCTCGAGGCTTCGTCGGCTGCCAAGCGCGCCATCTATTCGCTCGAGGATCGGCAAAAAATCCTGCCCGTGCTGAAACTCTCGGCCTATTTTGAGTATTATCTTTTTAAGACTTTTGCGCTCTACATTTCGGC
>CAZGVF010000121.1:0-4324 GCA_964528925.1 uncultured Paludibacteraceae bacterium
GGGTAGTCGATGGTGTAGTGCAGACCGCGACTCTCTTTGCGTTCCAAGGCTTGGCGTGTTATCAGGTAGCCCACATTTATCATGTTGCGTAGTTCGCAGATGTCCTTGGTGGCTTTCACGCGTTTGAAAAGGTCCTCTGTCTCTTCGTAGAGCAGATCCAGACGCTCCCACGCACGACGCAGACGCAAATCGCTGCGCACAATGCCCACGTAGGTACTCATTATCTGACCAACCTCCTTCACATCTTGCGCTATCAGCACTTTTTCTTCGTTGGTCATGGTGCCTTCGTCGTTCCACTCTGGCACTTTTTCGTTGAATTCGTACTGGTCGATCACGCTCAGACTATGTTTTGCGGCCGCATCGGCATAAACCACTGCTTCAATCAGCGAATTCGATGCCAAACGGTTGCCGCCATGCAGTCCTGTGCAAGAACATTCGCCCACGGCATAGAGCCTGTGAATGCTCGAACAAGCGTCCAAATCCACCTTGATGCCGCCGCACATGTAATGCGCACTCGGCACCACTGGAATGTACTGTTTTGTGATGTCGATGCCAATGCTCAGGCACTTTTGGTAGATATTTGGGAAATGATGTTTAGTCTCTTCGGGGTCTTTGTGCGTAACGTCGAGGCACACGTGGTCGAGGCCATGAATCTTCATCTCGTTGTCGATGGCGCGAGCCACAATGTCGCGCGGTGCAAGGCTCAAGCGCTTGTCGTATTTCTGCATAAACTCCTCGCCATTTGGCAAACGCAGAATGCCGCCGTAGCCGCGCATGGCTTCGGTGATGAGGTAGGCTGGATGCGTCTCAGCGTGGTTGAACAGCACCGTCGGGTGAAACTGCACAAACTCCATGTCTTTCACCTTGCCTTTGGCGCGATAGACCATGGCAATGCCGTCGCCCGTGGCAATGTTGGGGTTGCTGGTCGAGGCGTAGACTGCGCCCGTGCCGCCCGTGGCCATCAGCGTAACTTTCGACAGATAGGTATCAATTTTGCCCGTGTCAGGATTCAAAATGTATGCGCCATAGCACTCGATGTCGGGCGTGCGGCGCGTAACACGAACGCCCAAGTGGTGCTGCGTGATAATCTCTACCGCAAAATGATTTTCCAGCACCTCTATGTCGGGATTGGCACGCACTGCCGCCATCAAACCGCGTTGAATCTCGGCTCCCGTGTCGTCGGCGTGGTGCAGAATGCGAAACTCGGAGTGTCCGCCTTCGCGATGCAGATCGAATTCGCCGTTCTCTTTTTTGTCGAAATTCACGCCCCACGAGAGCAACTCTTTGATTTGCGCTGGCGCATTGCGCACCACTTGCTCCACCGCGGCGCGATCTGAAATCCAGTCGCCGGCAATCATGGTGTCCTCAATGTGCTTCTCGAAATTGTCGACCAGCAGGTTTGTTACCGAAGCAATGCCGCCTTGCGCTTTGGCGGTGTTGGCCTCCTCGAGCGTGGTTTTGCAAACAATGGCTATTTTGCCCTTCTTGGCGCGAGCCACTTTCAGAGCGTAACTCATGCCAGCAATGCCACCGCCAATAATCAAAAAATCGTATTTCTTTACCATTTTCTTTGTGTTTCCCTTTTGTGGGAAAAATAATCGTCTGAAAATCAACTGTTTGCGAAACTGCGGAATGCACGTCCACAAACATGCGAAATTACACATTTTTCTGAAATTTGCAAAACGCCATTTTTTCGCCGATAAAATTGCAATTGTTGAAAACTTGGCGTGATAAAAATTTGTGGTGCAACGAAAAAAGTTTAATTTTGCAGCGTTTTTGCAGAGAGATAAACCTAAAGTTTAACCCCTTAATTTTCAACCATTTATGGAAACATTCGTACATTCGGCATGGTCTCTGATACCATTCGTACTGATGCTGCTGATGATTGCCATCGGTCCGCTGATTGCCGAAAAATGGTGGGAAAAGAACCTGAACAAGCTCATCGTTTCGCTCGTTCTTGGCATTCCCACAGCCATCTGCCTTATTTGTGGCGGTATGGGTCACGATTTGGAACATCAGGTCGTTTTCGACTACCTGCCGTTCATCATTCTGCTGCTTGCGCTGTTCGTCATCACGGGCGGCATTCACATGAGCGGCGACATCAAAGCCAAACCTTGGGTGAACACACTCTTCCTTGGCATCGGTTTTGTTCTGGCTTCGATAATGGGAACCACGGGCGCTGCCATGCTGCTCATTCGTCCTGTAATCGAAACAAACAAAGAGCGTAAAAACACCGTTCACACCATTCTTTTCTTCATCGCTTTGGTGGCAAACTGCGGCGGTCTGCTCACCCCACTGGGCGATCCACCATTGTTCATGCTCTTCCTTCGTGGCGCTAGCTTCACGTGGTTCCTGAACATGTGGATGGAATGGGCGTTCACTGGCGCTGTGCTGCTGATCATCTACTTCTTGATGGATACCTATTTCTACAAAAAAGAAGATGCTGCCGACCTTGCCAAAGACAATTCCAACGCTGAAAAAATCCACATTTCTGGCAAAATCAACTTCGTCTATCTGCTTGGCGTAGTGCTGGCTGTGGCTTTCGTCAACGAAGGCACGCTCAAATTCATGGGCGACGAAAATGCCTCTGTTTTTGTGAAATTCCTGCGCGAATATGTGTTGCTGGCTTTGGCTGCGCTGTCGTACTTCACCACAAGCAAACAGACGCGCATGGTCGACAACAAATTCACTTGGTCGCCAATCATCGAAGTGGCGGTGCTATTCTTGGGCATCTTCATTACCATGACTCCCGCTTTGGCCTACCTGAAAGCGCACGCTGCCGACCTCGGACTGAGCCACACTTGGCAATTCTACTATTCTACGGGTCTGCTCAGCTCGTTCCTCGACAACACGCCTACCGCTGTGGCATTCCATAGCGTAGCCACGGGTCTCACGCCCGATCAAATGGCTGTGTTTGGCGGAACAATGGTCGCTGGCATTCCCGAAGTGCTGCTCAAAGCCATCTGCATTGGTGCGGTATTCTTTGGCTCGATGACCTACATTGGCAACGGTCCAAACTTCATGGTGAAAGCCATTGCCGAAGAGAGCGGCATCAAAATGCCAAGCTTCTTTGGTTACATGATCAAATTCTCGCTCATCATCTTGCTGCCAGTCTACATTCTGGTACAACTCATTTTCCTATAAATCGATGAGTGTCAACTAAAACAATGTCGTTGGAGGCGTAGACTGAATGCTGCGTTTTCAACGACATTTTTGTTATTCAAAATTTCAGATTTCAGATTGGGCGGTGAGCTCGTCGAACCGCAAAATTGTCAACTTATTCAACATCTTATCAACTCGTCAACTTATCAACTCATCAACCTTTAAACCGCAATACTCTAGAAAACGCTAACTCTTAATTCTAAATTCATAATTCTTAATTAGCCTCACTCCTCACTAAATGCCTACACAACAAAAACGCACCGCTCCAAAATCGAAAAAAGGCAAGAAAAAACTTGCCAATAAGCCTATTCTGCCTTATCTGCTGTTCGGATTTGCCATTGCCATGGTGGTGATTCTTGGCATTGAAATCAATTCGTGCCTCGAGCGCAATTCGCTCAGCGAGGTGAATACCGATTGCGATTTCTGCCGCGAAGCCACCGCCAGCATCTCGTCGAAAAAGTCGTTCGACGACTACAACGAACTGCACCTGCAACACGCCCGCCGCAACGGTCTTCGCAACTACTATCGCACCAACGAGGCTTTCGAATCCGACCTCGATTCTCTGCTCGACAATGGCATTTTGGTGAAGATTTCGACCAACAAATACTATCACCTCGATAGGCTGAAACATTCGCACCCGTACCTCACGCCCGAGGCTGCCGAGTTGCTTCAGGAGATTGGCATTCGGTTCAATCAAAAACTGCGCGAGCGCGATTTGGCACGATACAAATTCTTCGTAACGTCGCTCCTGCGCACCGAGGAGACGCAAAAAACGCTGCGCCATGTGAATGTGCAGGCCACGCAAAATGCCTCGTCGCACTACTATGGCACCACTTTCGACATTAACTACCGCAAATTTTTCCGCTGGGGATTGCCAAACAACAACATCAAAACGCAATGCGCCTTGGAGCAAGCCCTGAAAGAGACCCTAACCGAACTACGCCAAGAGTGCCGCCTGCTCATTGTCCACGAAAAGCGCAACAGCGTCTATCACATCACCGTGGTGAAATGTGGAAAAAGCAAGGAGTAAAGAGTAAGGACGAAAGAATAAAGACGGGGCAGAGCGGGTTTTCAGAATATAGAGCATAGAAGTTAGAGCATAGACGAGGCACTGTAAATTTTCCATTTCGTGCATTTCGCGAGCCAAAAATTTTCCATTTCG
>CAZGVF010000122.1:0-4320 GCA_964528925.1 uncultured Paludibacteraceae bacterium
ATTCCTACAAAACAATATTCACAATCTTGCCGGGGACGACTATCACTTTTTTAGGTGTTTTGCCCTCGGTGAAACGCGGTGTTTGCTCGTGTGCCAAGGCTGCGCGCTCCACCTCTTCGCGGCTGGCGTTAGCAGGCATCTCCATGGTGAAACGCACTTTCCCGTTGAACGAAATAGGATATTTCACGCTCGATTCGGTAAGATATTTCTCATCGAACGCCGGCCACTGCGCATCGCAAACGGAGGTCTCGTGACCCAAACGATGCCAAAGTTCTTCGGCAATGTGCGGCGCGAATGGCGCAATCAGCACCACAAGCGACTCAAGTACGGCGCGCTTGCTGCAATGCAGCGTGGCGAGTTCGTTTTGGCAAATCATGAACGCCGGAATGGAGGTGTTGAACGAGAAATGCTCGATGTCGTAGGTGATTTTTTTGATGGTTTTGTGCAGCGTCTTCAGCTCGTTGGCAGTGGGCGCATCGTCGCTGATATTTTCGAACAAAGCCCAGAAACGGCGCAAGAAACGGTGCACGCCATCGATGCCGTTGGTGTCCCATGGTTTCGATTGTTCGAGTGGTCCGAGGAACATCTCGTAGAGGCGCAGCGTGTCGGCCCCATATTTCGCCACAATGTCGTCGGGATTCACCACATTGAACATCGATTTCGACATCTTCTCTACGGCCCAACCGCAGATATATTTTCCATCTTCCAAAATGAATTCGGCGTCCTTGTATTCTGGCATCCACGCGCGGAATGCGTCGAGGTCGAGCACATCGTTCGATACGCGGTTCACATCAACGTGAATTGGCTGCGTTTCGTACTGATCTTTCAGCCCTGACGACACAAATTTGTTGGTCCCAACCACACGATAAATGAAATTGGAACGCCCTTGAATCATGCCTTGGTTCACCAGTTTGCGGAATGGTTCGTCGCTGCTAATTACGCCAAGATCGAACAGGAATTTATCCCAAAAACGACTGTAGATAAGGTGTCCCGTGGCGTGTTCGGTGCCGCCAATGTAGAGGTCGACATTTTGCCAATACTGCTCGGCATCGTGCCCGACTAACGCAGTGTCGTTGGTTGGATCCATGTAGCGCAAATAGTAGGCCGACGATCCCGCGAAACCCGGCATGGTGCAGAGTTCTATCGGGAAAATTGTCTTATTGTCGATGTCGGCTGTGGCGGCGAGACAACGTTCTTTCTCGTTCCAAGCCCAGCGTTGTGCGTGTCCGAGTGGCGGATTGCCGTCGGCCGTGGGTTTGAAATCAGAAATTTCGGGCAGTTCGAGCGGCAGGCATTCTTCTGGAATAAGATACGGCATGCCATCTTTGTAGTAGATTGGGAATGGCTCGCCCCAGTAGCGTTGGCGGCTGAAAATGGCGTCGCGTAGGCGGTAATTCACTTTCACGCGACCAATGCCTTGCTCGGTGATGTAGCGTTTCATCGCAGCGATGGCTTCTGGCACGGTTTTGCCGTTCAGGAAACCAGAATTTATCATCACGCCCTCTTTGGCATCGAAACTTTCGTTGCTCACGTCTGCACCCTCGATGAGTGGAACGATTGGCAGCGAGAAATGTTTTGCAAAGGCATAGTCGCGACTGTCGTGTGCAGGCACTGCCATGATGGCGCCCGTGCCGTAGCCAGCCAAAACATAATCCGAAATCCAAATTGGTATCTCTTTGTTAGTCAGTGGATTAACTGCGTACGAACCCGAGAAAACACCTGTAACTCGGCGGTCGGCAATGCGCTCGCGCTCGGTGCGGCGTTTCACTTGGTCGAGATAGGCGTCAACCTCAGCACGTTGGTCGGCAGTAACAACGCGAGCTACATATTCGCTTTCGGGCGCAAGCACCATGAATGTAACGCCAAAAACCGTGTCGGCACGCGTGGTGAAAATGAGCAGTTCGTCGTCGCTACCAGCAATGCGGAAACGCATTTCGGCACCTTCGCTGCGACCAATCCAGTTGCGCTGCGTCTCTTTCAGGGCATCACTCCAGTCGATGCGATCGAGTCCATCGAGCAGGCGTTGTGCGTAGGCCGACACGCGCAGACTCCATTGGCGCATCACGCGCTGTTCCACGGGGTGACCGCCGCGCACCGAGAGGCCTTCGCTAACCTCGTCGTTGGCCAAAACGCAGCCCAAGGCGGGACAGAAATTCACTTTTGTATCGGCCAAATAGGCGATGCGATAGTTCATCAGCACCTCTTGTTGGCGATGCTCGTCCCACGCGTTCCAATCGGCTGCGGTAAAGTGCATTTCGGCGCTGCAAGCCACATCTAGATCGTCGGTGCCGTGTTCTGAAAAATGTTTCACCAACTCCGTGATAGGCACTGCGCGTTGGCATTTGTTGCAATAAAAATGCTCGAACATCTTGCGGAATGCCCACTGAGTCCAGCGGTAGTAGCGTGGATCGCAGGTGCGCACTTCGCGACTCCAATCGTAGCAAAAGCCGATTTTATCGAGCTGTTCGCAGTAGCGCGCTATATTTTTTTCGGTGGTAACAGCAGGGTGTTGACCCGTTTGAATGGCATATTGCTCGGCTGGCAATCCGTAGGCGTCGAAGCCCATTGGGTGCAGCACATTGAAACCTTGCAGACGTTTGTAGCGACTGTAGATGTCGCTAGCGATGTAGCCCAGCGGGTGACCAACGTGCAGTCCCGCGCCGCTAGGGTAGGGGAACATGTCGAGCACATAAAATTTTGGTCGATTGCCGCCATTCGTCACTTTGTAGACAGCGTTATCTTTCCAGTACTGTCGCCATTTCGGCTCAATTTCTTTGAAGTTGTATTCCATTGTGGTAGTAATCAGAGGTTATTTCTCCCAAACTGCAAAGTTACAATTTTTTGAGCAGAAGGCAAAATCGGCGTTGCGTTTGCGTAATCGTAAATAAGTTTGTACCTTTGCGGTAAATTTTTTCGCGTATGAAACGAATGCTTTTTCTTTCAGTTGGGCTGATGGCGGCAATGCTCGCAAAAGCCGATGGACAGACGCTTTTCGAGTCGTTAGCTACACCCGATTCGCTCACCGAGGCGGTGGCGCTGGTCTATCAGGATTCGCTGATGCAGCAGGCCATCGAACGGCAGCACGAGGGCAACAACACCGAGGTGAGTCGCCGCGGTTTCAGGGTGCAACTCTTCTCGAGCAACAATGTGCGCACCGCCCGCAATGCCGCATTTCAGGTAGAAAAGACCGTGCGCGAAAAATTGCCGCATCTGGCCGTGTATGTTACCTACACATCGCCGTTTTGGAAGGTGCGTGTGGGCAACTGCGCCACCAACGACGACGCGCAACGCCTGCGCCAATACATCATCGAGCAACTGCCGCAATTCCAAGCCGAAACATACGTCGTTCCCGACCAAATTCAGCCGAATCAGTAGTCGAGAAGATAGATTTTGAGAGGATAGAGCATAGATTTTTAGAAAAGATTCTGATGACAACGGAAGAGATTGCCGAACATTATCGCCAGATAATCACGCTGCTGGGCGAAGACGCTGAGCGTGAGGGACTTATGAAAACGCCAATCCGTGCTGCAAAAGCCATGCAATTCATCACGCAGGGCTACGCCGAAGACCCCGAAGAGGTGCTGCGTAGTGCCATGTTTCACGAGGAATATCAGCAGATGGTGGTGGTGAAAGATATCGAGTTTTTTTCGCTTTGTGAACACCATTTGCTGCCGTTTTTCGGCAAAGCGCATGTGGCGTATATTCCCAACAAAACCATTACTGGATTGAGCAAAATTGCCCGTGTGGTCGATATTTACGCGCGGCGGCTGCAACTGCAAGAGCGGCTCACTACGCAGATAAAAGAGTGCATTCAGAACACGCTTCAGCCCATGGGCGTGATGGTGGTGATAGAGGCGCAACACATGTGCATGCAGATGCGCGGCGTGCAGAAACAGCACTCAATGACCACCACATCGGACTTCACAGGCGCTTTCCGCAATGCCAAAACCCGTGAAGAATTCTTCCAGCTCATCAGGAGCGGAAGATAATTTCCCGCCAACTCATCATTTTCCGCTCGACATGCGCGAATCCTCGTCGATGGTGCCGACTTTGCGCTGTTTTACGTATTGTTGCTGACCGAACATCCACGTAACCGACACGCCCACGTGCTGATAACGCCCAATCCAACTGCTCTGCGACGCATAACCTTCGGGCAGATTTATCGCCGTGTTTTTTGTCCTTCATCGAGCGGAGCAAATCCTGCGCATCGAGCGTAAAAATCAACCCTTTCTCTTTCCACATTTTGCGGATTGACGCGCCAAGATAGTACGAATCGCTGCTGCGGTAATAGCCCGACACCGTTGGCGCGCTGTACATGCC
>CAZGVF010000123.1:0-4287 GCA_964528925.1 uncultured Paludibacteraceae bacterium
TCGTTGTCGATGTGAATGCTGTAACCCTTGTACGGCAGCGCAGAGAGATATTCGTCGGTAACAAAAACTCCGCCAAAGCCTACTGTCAGCACATTTTCAATGGCATGCTGCCGCAACGAATCCTGCGCCACAGCACTACACGCCAACAAAATCGCAAAAGACAATATGCTCAGGCGACAACGCATCTACTCAACGGCTTTTCCAGCATTTTGCCACGCTTCGATGCCCGTGTTCAGCTCGTAGACCTGCTCAAAACCGAGATCGATGAGGCGCTGAGCGGCAATTTTGCTGCGTTTTCCGTGCAGACAATAGACCGCCACAGGTTTCGATGCATCAAGCGACGACTGCGCACGCTGGTCGAAATCGGGCGATTTCACATCGATGTTCACCGCGCCAGCAATGTGCGGTTTGTTCACAAATTCGTCGGCCGTGCGCACATCGATAAGTTGCACGCTATCGGCAGCAATCAGTTGTTCAAACTCGTCGTTTCCGAGCGATTGATACGAATGCGCACTGCACGCCACAAACAGGCAAGCAACAAGAATTGTGAGAAAAACTGGGCGTTTCATCTTCTTTTTTTACTTCTAATTTCTAAGTTTCTGATTGAAGTAGCAAGTAGCAAGTAACAAGTCGCAAGAATTGGCTACTGCAATTGAAAATTTGCACTGCAAAAGTCTATCTTCTATGTTCTCAAAAAATCAATTGATTTTCATGAGCGTTTCGGCAATCTGCACGGCATTCAGGGCTGCGCCTTTGCGAATTTGGTCGCCAACGCACCAAAATGCGAGACCGTTGGGGTTCGACAAATCTTTGCGCAATCGTCCAACAAAAACGGCATCTTTTCCAGCCACAAAAAGCGGCATCGGATACTCCAACGCAGCGGGATTATCTTGCAGCACAATGCCATCGGCAGCCGAAAAAGCCTCGCGCACATCGTCGAGTTTGAGCGGATCTTCGGTTTCGAGCCAAATGCTCTCGCTGTGGGCGCGCAACGATGGCACACGCACGCAAGTGGCACTCACTTCAATGTCGGAATGCATAATTTTGCGCGTCTCGTTGTACATTTTCATCTCCTCTTTGGTGTAGCCATTTTCGGTGAACACATCGATATGCGGAATGACATTGTACGCCAACTGATGAGCGAATTTTTTCACCGTAACAGGCTTACCATCAAGCACTTCGCGGTATTGTTGTTCCAGCTCAGCCATGGCCGACGCGCCCGCACCACTCGCCGCCTGATAGGTAGCCACATGCACGCGTTTGATGTGCGACAACTCCTCGATAACTCGCAGAGCCACAACCATTTGAATGGTGGTGCAGTTAGGGTTTGCAATGATGCCACGCGGACACATGCGCACATCGTCGGCATTCACTTCTGGCACGACAAGCGGCACATTTTCGTCCATGCGGAAAGCACTCGAATTGTCGATCATCACTGTGCCAAAGCGCGTGATGTCGTCGGCAAACTCGCGCGAAACCGACGCACCAGCCGACACAAACGCTATCTCGATGCCCTTGAAATCATCGCCATGGCGCAACTCTTGCACTTTGTATTTCTTTCCACAAAATTCGTACTCGCGCCCAGCACTACGCTGCGAGCCAAAAAGCACCAACTCGTCGATAGGGAACTGACGCTCGGCCAGCACCTTCAAAAATTCTTGTCCCACGGCGCCACTCGCGCCAACAATCGCAACCTTCATAGATTTCAAAATTTCAAATTTCAGATTTCAAATTACCGCCTCGCGATCAGAAATCAACATTTTTTCAAGGAAAATTTGCAAATGCAAAATTTTAGTCTTACCTTTGTGCAAAATTCTGATTCGCAAAAATTCGAGCCACAAAGTTACGAAAAATCCAAATAAATGATGAAAAGAGTTTTGACAATTTTGTCGCTATTTTTTCCGATTTGCCTTTCGGCGCAGTTCTACGACGATTTCTTGGACAACGGCACCGAACTCGATCCAGCTTGGCAAGGCACTTGCGACAATTTTTACATAAAAAATGTGGACGCCACGGCCAATCGTCTTGTGCTGAACGACACAGCAGCAGCCAGCGGCAAAAATTTTGCCTACCTCAGTCGTCCATCGACAGCCCTGCTTGATGGCGAGTGGGAAGCGACCTTCCATTTCGATGTGGAACTGACGGCCAACAACTACGCGCGCTATTTTGTTGCGACCGACAGCACCGACCTCACCGCGGCGCAAAACGGCTATTTCGTTTGGATTGGCAACACCAGCAAAGAGATTTCGCTCTATCGACAAGATGGCGAGAAAACCACGAAAATAATCGATGGCACGGACAATCGCACCGCCAACGCACGCACCATCAGCATTCGCTTGACGCGCAGCAGCGACGGTACTTGGCTGCTGCAGTCGCGCATCGACGACGAGACCGAATTCGCCACCGAAGGCACGGCGCGCGATCGCATTCATCTGCACACGCAATGGGCAGGCATCGTTTTTTGCTATTCCAAGAGTAACGGGCGCGAAAAATTTGAATGTTCCGCCATCAGCGCAGCGGGAAATGCGTATGTGAAACCTGTGCAATCGCTACACAAAAACGACATCGTTTTCAGCGAGATAATGGCCGATCCAGAGCCGCAAACGCAACTGCCGCCGCACGAATTTTTGGAGATTTACAACCGCACCGATTCAGCCATCGACCTAAGCGATTGGACGCTGATGGTGAACACAAAATCGGCAAAAATAGGCGAAACCACGCTACCGCCACACGCCTACGCCACCATTTGTGCCGAATCGGCAGCCGAACTTTTTGCGCCTTACGGACTCACTGCGCCCGCCACGCCTTGGCCCACCATCACCAACTCGGGCGCGCTGCTGCAACTGTTCGATGACCACGGCAACCTAATAGCGTGGACCGATTTTAGCGATGCTTGGTACGGCGGCGACGGCTTCAAGAAAGATGGCGGATGGTCGCTCGAGCGCATCAACTGCGACTATCTGGACAACCACGCCGAAAACTGGATGCCATCGGAGCATTACAACGGCGGCACACCCAGTCAACCCAACTCCGTGGCACAAAATCTGCCCGACGAACGCGCGCCACGCCTCGAATTCATCGCTGCCACGGCCGACACCATCACGCTGCATTTCTCAAAATCGATGAACGAAACAACGCTCAGCGACCTGCGAAATTACAACCTCGCACTCGGCATCGACACCATAATGATAGCGCAACCACGAGCAAAAATTGTTCGGCTAAAACTTCGCAACAAGCTGGCAATCAATCAATTACAGACACTCACCATCAAAAATCTTTTTTGCGTAGATGGCCTGCCGCTCGGCACTGTGGAGCGCGAAATTGCCCTGCCCGAGTGCCCAGAGGGGGGCGATGTGGTGCTGAACGAGATTCTTTTCAATCCGAAAGATGATGGCGTCGATTTTGTGGAATTGTGGAACATCTCCGACAAGACCATCGACCTAAGCCAACTGCTGCTGACGCGCCGAATTGATAGCGATTTCGAGAGCAGAACCACCATTTGCAGCGAACCACGGCTGCTGGCGCCGCACAGTTTTTTGGTGCTGACCTCCGATCCAGAAATAGTCTGCCAGCAATACGATTGCCCTGCGAATGGCGATTTTGCCACCGTGAAACTGCCGTCGCTCAACGACGACGAGGGCAACATTGTGGTCATTTGCAACGACGGCACAGTGATGGACGAATTTTCGTACACCGAAAAAATGCACCACGCTTTTGTAACCGATGCTGAGGGCGTTTCGCTGGAGCGCGTCGACCCGACTGCGCCCACTCAGCAGCAGGACAATTGGCAATCGGCCTCGTTCGAAGCGGGTTATGCCACGCCAGCGCGACAAAATTCGCAGTACATTGCCCCAACCGATGGCGATGATGACAAAGAGAAGGCATTTTGGCTCGAATACGAGACCTTCACGCCCAACAACGATGGCTACCGCGACCTGCTGCCGCTGCGCTACCGCCTGCCGAGCGATGGTTTCACCGCCACCATCACCATCTACAACCCCACTGGCACACGCATGCGCCGTCTGCTTAGCGGCGAACTCACTGGCACCGAAGGCACCATCTATTGGAACGGTCGCAACGACAGCGAAGCCCTCTGCACGCCCGGCATCTATGTGATTTTTGTGGAAGCCATCCGCCCCGACGGGCAAAAAATTCAGCAAAAAATTATCTGCGTGCTGAGCATGTAAAATTAAGATTTCTAAATTTCTGGTTTCTGGTTAGAAAAGTTTCTAATTGTTCATTTGAAGATTTGAAAATTTGAAAATTGTAGGGACGCGGCGCGCCACG
>CAZGVF010000124.1:0-4254 GCA_964528925.1 uncultured Paludibacteraceae bacterium
TTTCTTGCTTCTTGTGCTTATCCACCAGCCGCCAAACAATCAGCGTGAGTACAGTGCCAAGGGCGAAAGCTACCAACAGCAACCACTCGTTGCGCCAATTGCGCCCAACAAACGCCAGCGCGCAAAACACAAGCGATGCACAAAACAAAACCAGCGTCACCTGCTTGTGCTGCAAGCCCAAACTCAACAACAAATGGTGAATGTGATTCCTATCGGCCGTGAATGGCGAACGATGTTTCTTGATGCGAGTGAGCATCACACGCAGCGTGTCGAACAGCGGCACAAACAGTATGCAAAATGCCACCGCTGGAGCAGCCTTAAACTGCAGACAGGCTGGCGTGGCTGGGTCGGCATTCAACTGCATGAACCTAAAGACGAACCACGAGACCATAAATCCCAAAAGCAGCGAACCAGCATCGCCCATAAAGACCTTTCGACGCGAACCGCCAAACACATTGAAGCAGAAGAAAACCGCCAATGCGCCCAGCAATGCATAACCAAGCATGGCCATATTCAAATCGCCAACCAACTGGAAATAGATGGCAAACAACAGGCAATAGAGCATTCCCAAACCCGATGCCAAACCATCGATGCCATCAATCAGATTCAGCGCATTGGTGATGACAATGTAGGTTGCAAGCGAAAAAATGTAACTCCACGTCAGCGACAAATCGCCAATGCCAAACATGCCAAAAAGGCTCGTCATGCGCTCGTCGGCAAAAAATATCAGAAAAACAGCAGCGATCGTTTCGCCAAACAGTTTCCCGAGCACCGACAAATCGATAAGGTCGTCGACAAAACCGACAATCAAAATGAGTGTTACGCCCACCAACAAATAGTGCGATGCCGGCATGCGATTGAACACAAAAACCACAAAAAATATAAAGAACGAAATGAAAATATCGAGTCCACCGACCGCTGGCACCAGCCCCACATGCGATGTGCGTTTGTTGGGTTTCACCACAAAATTCTTCTCCCTAGCCACACGAATCACCGTTGGCATAAACGCCGCGCCCAAACATGCCGTCAGCAAAGCAAATAGGTAAGGGTGCTGATAGAGAAAATTTAAGATGTCGGTCATTTCCTTTTAGTTGATGAGTTAACGAGTTGACGAGTTGAAAAGTTTAACGCATGACGGTTGGTTCAAGCGTTTAGACTCCATTTTATTTTGTATTGGGTTTGATGGGATTACCATTTTCATCTTTTTTCATAAAACTGCGCTGCAAACTGGTAAGCAATTGCGCAGTTTCGTTTATCTTGATCTCAATATTATGCAAATCGTCATCGGTAATATATTCGAGTGTATTAGCAATTTCGAGCTGACTCATAGCCTCCATCAACGAGCCAAAAGCGATTTCTAAAAAATGGATTTTATCCTTATACGAATAGCGTGTTGTCCCTTCAGCAATATTTGATGTTACTGAAACTGCCGAACGACGAAGTTGACTACATAATGCGAATTGCTCCTCTTTGGGGAACTTTTTCAGAAGAGCGTAAACATTTTTCACCACCTCCATGGCACGCTGATAAGCGATCAACCTTCTATAACCGAAAAAATCCATATTATCAAGAGTTTAAATGATCACTGATTTCACCCAAAAGTTGAACTTACTAAACAAATTAAACTTCCAAAACTCATTCAACTTCTTATCAACTTGTCAACTCGTCAACTCGTCAACTTTTCAACTCTTCGCCCTCATTTTCATCATCTAACTCATTGATATTCAAGCAGTTACAGGGGGGGGGTATTCGAGATGTCGAGTCGCTCGTACTGCGAATTTTTGCTCACATATTCGGGAACGATGTGTTTCATCTGCGAAACGACCATGAAATTTTTGTACAAGAAGGCGTATTCCAGCAACTTATCGACGTCGTCAGTCACCTGCTCAAAATCGTATTCGCGCACATTGGCTATCAAAATTTTCTCGTTGTAGGTTGGCTGCGTGGCCTCTTTCACATTCAGCAGCTCCTCGTAGAGTTTTTCGCCCGGACGCAAGCCTGTGTAGGTTATCTGTATGTCGATTTCGGGACGATAACCCGCCAAACGAATCATCTTGCGCGCCAAATCGGCAATCTTCACCGGGCGCCCCATATCGAAAATGAAAATCTCGCCGCCTTTGCCCATGCTACCCGCCTCAAGCACCAGTTGGCACGCCTCGGGAATGGTCATAAAGTAGCGAATGATGTCGGGGTGAGTCACGGTTACCGGTCCACCCTGCTCTATCTGATGGCGGAACAGCGGAATTACCGAGCCATTCGAGCCAAGCACATTGCCAAAACGCGTGGTGATGAACTTGGTGGTTTCGGCATTTTCTTTCACATTTTTCTTGAAAAGCGATTGCACATAAATCTCGGCAATACGCTTCGACGCGCCCATCACATTGGTTGGATTCACGGCTTTGTCGGTCGAGACCATCACAAACTTTTCGACGCCATTCTCCACCGCCAAATCGGCTATATTGCGTGTTCCCATCACGTTGGCAATGACGCACTCGCACGGACTATCTTCCATCATCGGCACATGTTTGTAGGCCGCTGCGTGGTAGATGATGTTCGGTTTGTAGGTAGTGATAATGTCGGCAAGGCGTTTGCGGTTGCGCATGTCGCCAATGCAGGCCACATACGGGCAATCGGGTTTCATCTCGTCGAGTTCGAGTTTCAGATTATGTAGCGGTGTCTCGGCATTATCGAACAAAACAAGCAATTTCGGACTGAATTTGGTCAGTTGGAGCACTATTTCGCTACCGATGGAGCCAGCCGCGCCCGTCACCATTATCACTTTGCCCTTCACCTGCTCCACTATGTGGTCTTTGCTGATGACGATTGGCAGGCGATTGAGCAAATCTTCGATGCGCACATTTTTGAAATCGTGCTTTCCGTTCAGGTTCAGACCTTCGTGCCATTCGGTAACGTTCGGCACGGTCATTATCTCAAAATTCTTGTCGATGAGCGCGTCGAGGTCTTTTTCGACATCTATTTCAGCCATTTTTGTAGGCGATACTATGATGGTGCGAATTTTGCGCTTTGCCAGCAGAGCGAGCATGCGTTTTTTGTCGCAAGTGGAGATTACAGGCACGCCGAAAATCTTTTTGCCGTCGGTGGTTTTCTCATCATCAAGAAATGCCGCCAGACGAAATTTGTTGGTGTTGCTCGAGCGAATGAGTTTTGCGATGCCCACACCAGCCGATTTTGTGCCATAAACAGCCACAGGTTTGCTCGCGCCATTCGCCACCAGATAGTCGAACGACACTTTCACCAAAAATCGTGTGAGCGAAAGCAACAAAAATTCCAGAATGGCGTAGAAAACCACCGTGAGCCACATAAACAGCGAACTGCCCAACGCATCGAAAATGCCATCGACAATGAAGAGCAGCAGCACCTGCATAAGCACGGCAGCCAGCAGTTTCATGATGTCTACAAAGCTAGAATAGCGCAGCACGCCCGAATAGGTGTGGAAAGTCCAGAACGACAGCAGCGCAATGGCAGTAAAAATACTAGCCTGCTTAAAAAAGACGGCAGCCGACGAGAACGCCGAGTCGTTGGCATAGGTGTAGTGTGCCAGAATGCCAGCCAGCGTGAGCGAAAGGCAGCAAATAAGCAAATCGCACAGTAGCACAATCCAGCGTGGCATATATTTCATCGAGGTGAGACGCGCAAAAATGTCGCTCTCCAAAAGTTGTATTTTTCTCGACATCATGAGTTATTGCAGTAAATAAAAACCGATTAACAGTGCATAAATTTTTCAAACTGCAAAAATACGACTTTTTCGGGACATTACCAAAAGATTTTTTAAGTTTTTTTGAACAGCGAACGCTGAAGCGATTTCAAATTTCAAATTTCAAATTTCAGATTAGTCGCATGACGGATGGGCAGTGCGGCAAATAATTTCTAATTTCTGATTTCTAGTTAGAAAAGTTTCTAAGTTTCTAATTGCTCATTTGAAGATTTGAAAATTTGAAAATTTGAAGATTAGGGCGGTGAGTTTGTCGAATCATCTAATTATCAATCATCAATTATCAATTGTCAATTATCAATTAACGGGGCGGTGAGCTCGTCGAACCGTCACCAAATTCTAATTAAATAATTGAAAATTAGATAATTAAGTAATTATTTCACTCCTAATTCCTAACTAAAACCGCAGTACCCCACTCTTGCGACTTGATTCTTGCTACTTGCTACTAACCTGATTATCAGCCAACTAAAAGATTTTTTGAAAAATAATGTACTTTGTCGATACAAGGTAGTGTATTTTGT
>CAZGVF010000125.1:0-4184 GCA_964528925.1 uncultured Paludibacteraceae bacterium
ATGAAACCAACTATCGGAATATCAGCCAATTACAAGAACGGAACTTCGCGCATTGCCGATGCGTATGTGCAGGCAGTGGCGCTGGCAGGCGGCATTCCGCTGCTCATTCCCGTACTCGACGACGAAGCCGCACTTGCCACAATCGTCGACCAAATTGATGGTCTTGTGCTGAGTGGTGGTGCCGACATCGACCCAAAATATTTTGGCGAAGAGACGCTGCCACAATGCGGCACAATAGTGCCAGAGCGCGACCAGTACGACCTGCGGCTCATCACCCACGCGCTGCGGCTGCAAACGCCCATTCTCGGCATTTGCCGCGGCATGCAAGTGCTGAACGTGCAGATGGGCGGTTCGCTCTATCAGGACATCGACACGCAATGCGCCAACCCGCTGCGCCACGACCAACACCTCACGCCACGCACCGAACCAACGCACGCCATCGAAATCGAGAAAGAGACAAAGCTAGCTAAAATAATCGGCACTAACTCGCTGATGGTCAACACATTCCATCATCAAGCGGTGAAAGCAGTTGCGCCCACGCTGTGCCAATCGGCCACAAGCGACGACGGCATTTGCGAAGCGATAGAGTCGCCCGACTACCCAATAATTGGCGTGCAGTGGCACCCCGAAAATCTCACTTTGGCAGGATTTGCGGAGCATCGCGCGCTGTTCGAATGGCTCATTGGCGAGGCCGAAATTCATCGCCGAGCAAAGGAGATTCACCGCAAATTTATGTCGCTCGATTCGCACTGCGACACGCCAATGGTCTACACCGACGGCATGGATTTTGGTCAGCGCAACGACAACGCTTTGGTCGATTTTGTGAAGATGACCGAAGGCCGCATCGACACCATATTTATGGCGGCATACATTCCGCAAAAAGAGTTAGACGACGCCTCCACCGCTGCCGCTACGAAATTGGCATTCGACACATTGCAACTCATTCATAATCAAGTAGATAAAAATTCAGCGAAAGCCTGCATCGCCACCTCGGCTAACGAGATTTTGGAAGCCAAGCGCCGCGGATTGAAAGCCGTAGTGCCAGTGATTGAAAATGGTTACGCCATTGGGCGCGACATTGCCAACATCGAGCGATTTTACCGCCTTGGCGTGCGCTACATCACGCTGTGCCACAACGGCGACAACCTGATTTGCGACAGCGCCTCGCGCACACAACACACGCACGGCGGCATCAGCCCATTTGGACGCGAAGTGATAGCCGAAATGAACCGACTCGGCATCATGGTCGACCTGTCGCACGCAGGCGAAGAGAGCTTCTGGCAAGCGTTGGAGATTTCGCAAAAGCCAATCATCTGCTCACACTCGTCGGCACGCGCGCTATGCGACCACCCACGCAACCTCACCGATGCACAACTGCGCGCCCTAGCGGCACAAGGCGGAGTGTGCCAAGTGTGCCTCTACGACGGCTTCTTGACCAAAGACGAAGGCACTGCCAGCGTGCAAACGGCCGTCGATCACATCGAACACATCATCGAAGTGGCGGGAATCGACTGCGTGGGCATCGGCTCCGATTTCGATGGCGGCGGAGAGATAAAAGGTTGTCGCGCCGAAAACGAGATTATCAACATCACCAAAGAACTGCTGCGCCGCGGTCACACCGACGACGAACTGCAAAAAATTCTCGGTGGAAACCTACTGCGTGTGATGGAAAACAACGAATGCTAACCATCAAATTGACAATTGATAATTGACAATTGATAATTTTCGCGCCCAAGTTGGACACTTTATGAACTTTATAACTTTATAAACTTGATAAACTTCTCGTCAACTTATCAACTCAAGAAAAAAACATTATCTTTGCAAAAAAATTATCAGGAAAACTTCTTAACACCAAACTGTGCTTAATCTTCAACAAAAACTGAAACTGCAGCAAAAATTATCGCCTCAGCAAATTCAGGTGATAAAAATGCTGGAATATCCCACCATCGAACTCGAAGAACGCATTCGCGAAGAGATGGAGGCTAACCCCGCACTCGACGAGGGCAAGCCCGATGCGCCCGAAAATGCCGAAAACGAAGGCGATTACAACGATACTTGCGACGAAGAACATGTGTCTGACGGCGATGGCGAAGGCGACATGAGCAACGACTTCGACCTGACCGAATACACCAGCGACGACGACATTCCCGACTACAAACTGCAGAGCCACAACCACTCGGTGAACGACAAAGAGATGACCATGCCGCTGTCGGAACAGGAGTCGTTTCACGAACATCTGAACAGTCAGCTGGAACTGATGCGCCTCGAGCGCCGCGTGCTTGGACTCGCCACCTATCTTGTGGGAAATATCGACGATGACGGCTACTTGCGCCGCAGCATCGAAAATATGCAGGACGATCTCGCCTTTCAGTTTGGCGTGGAAGCCACCGACGACGAGATGCAGAAAGCCCTCGAGGCCGTGCAAACGCTCGAGCCCGCTGGCGTTGGCGCGCGCGACCTGCAAGAGTGCCTCGTGCTGCAACTGAAACGCCGCACACAGACGCCCGACATACGCCACGCCATCGAGATAATCGAAAAATGGTTCGAGCAATTCTCGAAACGACAATACGACTACATTGCGCGCCGATTAGGCATCAGCGAAGACGAAATGCGCGCTGCCACAGCCGAAATAAAAAAACTCAATCCCAAACCGGGCAACGCCTACGCCACGCAAACCGAACTGATGCAGTCGCAGATAACGCCCGATTTCATAGTCGAAAACGACAACGGACGACTGCTCGTGTCGCTCAACAATGCCAACATTCCCGACCTGCGCGTAAGTCGCGACTACACCGACATGGTCACCGATTTCAAGGCCAACAAAGCCAATCAGACCAAGCAGATGCGCGACGCCATCACCTTTGCCAAGCAAAAAATCGACGCTGCGCAATGGTTCATCGACGCGCTGCAGCAGCGCAACATCACCCTGCTGAACACCATGAACGCCATTGTGGAGCATCAGCGCGAATATTTTCTCGAAGGCGACGAAACCAAACTGCGTCCCATGAGGCTGAAAGACATCGCCGAGCAAGTTGGCTACGATGTGTCGACCATTTCGCGCGTGAGCAACAGCAAATATGTGCAGACAAGTTTCGGCATTTTCCCGCTGAAACACTTCTTTGTGGAGACCATGCAAACAACCGATGGCGGCGAGACATCGAACCGTGCCATCAAAAAAATCATCTCCGATTTGGTGGCTAGCGAAGATCCGCGCAACCCCGTGAACGACGACCAACTGACCGACTATCTGCGCAAATCGGGTTTCGTGATAGCGCGCCGCACCGTGGCAAAATATCGCGAACAGCTCGGCATTCAGGTAGCGCGATTGAGGAGAGAAATTTGATCAATTTCTCATTTGAAGATTTGAAAATTTGAAGATTATTTGCTGATCGTTCATGAATAAAATTCGATTCATAATTCTGAATTTTCTGCTGATCTTTGCGGTTGCGACATCGGCAACGAACAACGATTCCATTTTTGCAGAATATCAGAAGCGTTGCGCTGCCGACACTAGCATTGTGCAAATTGCGGAGCGGTTCATTGGCACACCTTACGTGGCTGGCACGCTCGAAGGCGACAGCGTGGAGCAGCTCAAAATTCGGCTCGATGCATTCGACTGCGTAACATTCGTCGAGACCACGCTCGCACTCTGGCGCAGCGAGCTGAAAAACTACGACGATTTCGCCGCAGAACTGCAAAAAATCCGCTATCGCAACGGAAAAATCGATGGTTTTGCATCGCGTCTGCACTACACCACCGATTGGCTGCGCAACAACGCCTCGATGGGCATCGTCGAAAACATCACGCAACAACTCAGCACCCGCCAACTGCCGCTCGAACTGAACTTCATGACTCATCATCGCGGTCGCTATCCCGCACTACGAAACAATTTCGAGCAATTCATTGCCATTCGCAATATAGAAAAATCACTCAGTCACAAACGCGGCAATTTTTTCGTCCCAAAACGCGATGTGGCGCGCATCGATAGCCTCATTCCCGAAGGCGCCATCATTGCCATCACCACCAACATCGAAGGGCTCGACTGCGCGCACATTGGTCTGGCTGTGAAACGCGATGGAGCAACGCATCTGTTGCACGCCTCGAGCAGTCAGAAACAGGTCTGCATCAGCCAAAAAACGCTGGCAGAATATCTTGCAACGAACAAAAAATTCACCGGAATAATC
>CAZGVF010000126.1:0-1633 GCA_964528925.1 uncultured Paludibacteraceae bacterium
GGCATCGATCGCTTCCGTGTGAACTAATGAGTTTGAAAGTTTGTAAAGTTCATAAAGTTCATAAAGTTTGAAAGTTTATAAAGTGGGGCGTACTGCAAACTTTGAAACGATTTCAAACAACTAAAAACTTAGAATTTAGAAACCAGAAATCTCGTTTGTTTTGGAACAAAACAACGTTCCCCCTGTCGTCCAGCGCTACAAAGCCTATTTGTCGCTGGAGCGTTCGCTGGCGGCCAACACCATCGAGGCCTACCTGCGCGATGTGGCGTTGCTGTTTGATTACCTCGATGAGCAGAAAATCGATTACCTGAAGGCTACGCTTGCCGATTTCGAGGCGTTTGTGGCTCTGCTTGGTAGTCTTGGTTTGCATGCGCGGTCGCAGGCGAGGGTGGTTTCTGGTGTGAAATCGTTCTATAAGTTTCTGATTTACAGCCGCGAACTAGAATCTGATCCGACCGAACTTTTGCAGATGCCCACGCTGCCGCGCTATCTGCCCGAGGTGCTTTCGGTGGAAGAAATCGAACGCATTTTGAACGCCATCGACCTTTCAAAACCTGATGGACATCGCAATCGCGCCATTGTGGAGACGCTTTATGGCTCGGGCTTGCGCGTGTCGGAACTGGTCAATTTGCGCCTGTCGAACATCGATTTTGAACAGCAGTTTATGCGCGTCGAGGGCAAGGGCAGCAAACAACGCCTGGTGCCGCTGTCGGAGCCTGCCACGCACGCCATCAAACTGTGGCTGCTCGACCGAAATCTGCTGAAAATTCAGCATGGTCAGGAGGATTTTGTCTTTCTCAATCGCCGTGGACATCAGCTTACACGCAATATGATCTTCTTGATAGTCAAGCAGTTGGCTGCCGATGCTGGCGTGGAGAAAAACATTTCGCCACACACTTTTCGGCATTCGTTTGCCACGCACCTGCTCGAGGGCGGTGCCAACTTGCGCGCCATTCAGGAAATGCTCGGTCACGAAAGCATCATCACCACCGAAATCTACACGCACATGGACATGACTTTCCTGCGCACCGAAATTCTCGATAAACACCCAAGAAATAAGTTGAGTGTGAGTAAAGAGTAAGGAGTAAAGAATAAGGACGTGCACTGCAAATAATTGGATTAACCTAACCTAAACTAACAAAATATGAAGGAAAAAACACGCCAGCAAGTGCTGCAAATTGACAGAGAGTATTTTGTGAAAATCGCTAAAGGCGAACACAAAATAGAACATCGTCTAATCTATTCGAGCAACGAAACTCGTTATCTTGATGAAGATGAAAATGGCGAAATTGTGCCTCGTGAGTATGATACTCTGAAATTGATAAATGGGCGCAGAAAAAATGCACCAACTCTAGTTGTAGAAGTTGAAAAAGCAGAAATTTATTATGTACAAGACGAAGATGGCAATGATGTAACTTATGTCGATAAAAGTGGCTATACTTGCTATTTGTACGAAATTTGGTATTATCTTGGTAAAGTTTTGTCGATCGAAAACGCAGAGGGAATATTATAACACTTTGGTGTATAAACAACATAGGGACGTGGCATGCCGCGTCCCTACGTTGTTATTGGTAGATCGAATTTATTTTTTGCTCTTTGTCGTCCTTCTTGAGCCGCGGCGACCTTTCGAGGC
>CAZGVF010000126.1:1733-4101 GCA_964528925.1 uncultured Paludibacteraceae bacterium
ATCTCGTCGAATTCAGCCTCGACATTGGCGGTGAAATTGTAGTCGAGAATGTCGGCAAAATGCTCCATCAGAAAATCGTTTACAACCACGCCCACGTCGGTTGGCGAGAGTTTTCCCTGATCGACGGTCTCTTTTTCACGCAGTTTTTCGGTTTTGATTTCACCTTTTTTGAGCGAAATCACCGTGTAGTCGTGCGGTGTGTTTGGAATGTCGCGCGTGCAAGCGTAGCCGCGTGTGAGAATGGTGGTGATCATCGATGCGGTGGTCGACGGACGACCAATGCCCAATTCTTCGAGTTTTTTCACGAGTGTGCCATCGGTGTAGCGCGCGGGACGCTGTGTGAAACGCTCTTGAGCCGAGGCTTCAATCATGTCGACATCTTGTTTGTCGATGAGTGGCAGGCGAGTCGTGGAATCGCGGTCGGCATCGTCGTCGGCTGTGTCCATGTAGACGCGCAGAAAACCATCGAATGTCATCACTTCGCCCGTGGCAACGAACTGTTCTTGGCTGCCATCGATGTTGATGTTGATGGTGGTATGCTCAAATTCTGCATCGGCCATTTGCGAAGCCACAGCACGTTTCCAAATCAGTTCGTAGAGGCGCTGCTCGTTGGCTGTGCCGGTGATGGTATGGTTGTTGACGTAGGTCGGACGAATGGCCTCGTGCGCCTCTTGTGCGCCTTTGGCTTTAGTGTGATATTGGCGAACTTTCACGTAGTTTTCGCCAGCCATCTCGATCACCTCTTTTTTGATTGTTCCGAGGGCTAAGTTGCTCAAATTCAGCGAGTCGGTACGCATGTAGGTGATTTTACCAGCCTCGTAGAGTTTTTGCGCCACACGCATGGTTTGCGCCACGGGCATTTTCAGTCGGCGCGATGCCTCTTGTTGCAATGTCGATGTGGTGAAAGGTGCGGCAGGCGACTTTTTCGTCGGGCGTTTTTCTATGCTTTCGATGTGGAATTTAGCCGTTTTGCAATGTTCGAGAAATGCGTGTGCTTCGGCTTCGGTGGCGAAACGGCGCTTCAGTTCGGCGTGCAGTTCGCAGGGTTTGCCTTGCACATCGACGGCCGAGAACACTGCCGTAACGCGGTACGACGAGGTGGCTTTGAAGTCGTTGATTTCGCGCTCGCGTTCCACAACCAGTCGCAGCGTAACCGACTGCACACGACCAGCCGAAAGTCCGAGTTTCACCTTTTTCCACAGCACGGGCGACAGTTCGTAGCCCACCAAACGGTCGAGCACACGGCGCGCTTGCTGAGCGTTCACCATGTTCAAGTCCACTTCGCGCGGATTGGCAATGGCAGCCGTGAGTGCGTCGGGTGTAATCTCGTGAAAAGCGATACGATTTTTCTTGCCTTGCTCAAGTTTTAAAACATTTTGCAAGTGCCAAGCAATGGCCTCTCCCTCGCGGTCCTCATCGGATGCGAGCCAAACCATGTCGGCTTGGGCAGCCTCTTTTTTCAGCTCTGCCACCAATTTTTTCTTATCATCGGGGACGACATAGGTCGGCTTGAAACCATTTTTTACATCGATGCTCAAATTGCGGTCGGGCAGGTCGCAAATATGACCCATGCACGATACCACTTTGTAATCTTTTCCAAGATATTTTTGTACATTTTTAGTCTTGGAAGGAGACTCTACGATTACGAGATTCTTCATAAAATAACACCCTTTTTATATCGCGGCGAAACCGCCAAATTTGAAACTGCAAAGTAACAACATTTTTTTTGCAACTGCAAATTTATTTTTTTCAGTCGCAAGATACAAGCCGCAAGTTGCAAGAAAATTGGTCAATCGTCGGAGAAATGTACCAGCACATGTCGGTACGAGTTGAAAATTTTTGTTTTTGAAACAAATCCAACATATTTTCCATCGTCGTCGACCACGGGCAGACTCCACGCGCCAGTGTCTTCGAAAACGTCCATCACCTTTTCCATCGGCCATTTGGCGTTGATTTTGGCTGGCACGGCAATCATCAGTTTGCGCACCGAAAAACGCTGATACAAGTCGGGACGGAACATGATGTTGCGCACCTCGTCGAGCGGCATGATGCCCACCAAAATGCCCGAATTCTTGTCAACCACTGGAAAAACATTGTGGCTCGAGCGCGAAATTATCTTCACCAATTCGCCCAATTTCATTTCGGGATTGACTATTTCGATATCCGATTCGATGAAATTTTCCATTTTCAGCATCGAAAGCACGGCGCGGTCTTTGTGGTGCGTCATCAGTTCGCCTTTTTGCGCCAAACGCATGGCGTAGAGGCTGTGTGGCTCGAACAAAATGATGGTGAGATACGACACTACGGAGGTGATCATCAGCGTCATGAAAAGGTCGTAACCGCCTGTGAGTTCGGCAATTAGGAACAC
>CAZGVF010000127.1:0-3975 GCA_964528925.1 uncultured Paludibacteraceae bacterium
GGCAATTTCCGCATCAAAGGCATAAAAAGCACCAATCCCGTGGCGGTGGGCGATCGTGTCGATTTCGACGAAGTGGGGCTGATAACGCACCTGCACGACCGCAAAAACTATATCGTGCGAAAACCCACCAATCTGTCGAAGCAACTGCACATTATCGCGGCAAACATCGACCAAGCGGTGCTGGTTGTAACCCTGCGAAAACCAGAGACTTCCACCATTTTTATCGATCGTTTTTTGGCTACGGCCGAGGCTTATGGCGTGCCGACTATCTTGGTTTTCAATAAGATTGATCTGCTCGACGAAAAAGACCGCGCTGCCCTCGATGATTTGTGCCGGATGTACGAAAAAATCGGTTATCGCTGCGTGCGCATGGTGGCCGAAACGGGCGAAAATCTGCAAGAGTTACAGTCGCTTTTGCTGGGCAAGACCACGCTGCTGTCGGGCAATTCGGGCGTTGGCAAATCGACGCTGATAAACCGACTGCTGCCCAATGCCGAGGCAAAAACCGCAGCCATTTCGGAAGCTCATCTTACAGGCATGCACACCACCACTTTTTCGGAGATGTACGAGACCGCGCCCAGCACTTTTGTGATCGACACGCCTGGGCTGAAGGGCTTTGGCATGGTGAACATGAAAGCCGATGAGGTGGGACATTATTTTCCGGAGATTTTCGAGGCGTCGCACCGCTGCCGTTACAATAATTGTTCGCACACGCACGAGCCAGGTTGCGCTGTGATAGAGGCAGTGGAGCAGGGCGAAATAGCCATGTCACGCTTTGTTAGTTACAATTCCATTCTCGAAGATTTTGATGAAGAAAAATATCGGTAAAGTGTTGAAAATGAAGAAAATAACGAACTTTTTTGCCGCTTTGTGGCGCAAACCGCTCACTGTGGTTTTGTGCAATTTGGCATTGATGATGCTACTCTTTTCGTTGTGCAGGGTCTTCTTTTTCTTGATCTATCGTGACACCTTTGCCGACATGACTTGGGCGCATTTTGTGGAGGTTTGCTGCGGCGGCATGCGGTTCGATTTGTCGGCACTGTTGCTGTTCAACTCGCTCTATATTTTTTGCGCGCTTTTGCCGCTGCATTTTCGTGCCGATGTGCGCTATCAGAAGGCGGTGAAGTGGATTTTCTTGACGATAAACATTCTGATCCTAGTGGTGAATTGCGCCGATATGGCCTATTTCCCGTTTACGCAACGCCGCACTACAATTACATTTTTCAGCGAATTTCAAAACGATGGTAACCTGCTGAAAATCATCGCAATAGGGCTGATTGACTATTGGTACATCACTCTTTTTTGCGCTGCAGCAATAGCTATTTTGGTACTTTGCTATAGGCGTTATCGTCCTGAAAATGAGAATGTTGCAAAAATCGTTTACTATCCTCTGCATACGGCTATTTTGCTTGCATGTGCCTACTTCACGGTCATCGGCATTCGTGGCGGATTTGGCGCCTACACGCGTCCGATAAACATCAGCAATGCGGCGCAGTACATCAATCACCCTGTGGAAAATGCGCTGGTGCTGAACACGCCTTTTAGCCTTTTCACCACGGTGGAGCGCAAACCGTACGAGAGCCCGCACTATTTCAGCGATGAGGAGTTGCCCACGATTTTCACGCCAGTGCATCAGCCAGCGGCAGATGGCGAATTTCGTCCGCTGAATGTGGTCATCATCATCATGGAGAGTTTTGGTAAGGAGTATGTCGGCTTTTTCAATCACGATTTGGACAGCGGCACTTACGCGGGTTACACGCCATTTCTCGATTCGTTGATAGCCGAGAGTTACACTTTCAGCAAGAGTTTTGCTAATGGGCGCAAGAGCATCGACGCCATGCCATCGACGCTGTCGAGCATTCCGATGTTTATTGAGCCGTACATCACCACGCCGTATGCCACTAACGAGGTGTCGTCGGTGGCGAAAGTGCTGAAAGACGAAGGTTATTATTCGGCATTTTTCCATGGTGCGCCCAACGGTTCGATGGGTTTTCAAGCCTACGCCAACGCCGCTGGCTACGACGATTATTTCGGCATGACCGAGTATGGTCACGACGAGAATTTTGATGGCGTTTGGGCCATCTGGGACGAAGAATTTTTCCAATTTTTTGCTGATAAGATGGGCGAATTTCGTCAGCCGTTCATCACCACGATTTTTTCGGCATCGTCGCATCACCCGTTTGCTGTGCCGAAGCGCTACGAGGGATTTTTCCCAGAAGGAACGCACCCAATTCACAAATGCGTGGGCTATTCCGACCATGCGCTGCGCCTCTTTTTTGAGAAGATGAGCCGCTATCCGTGGTTCGACAATACGCTGTTTGTCTTCACTGCCGACCACACCAATGCCTCGTCGCACGCTGAATATCAGAACGATAGAGGCTTGTACGAGATTCCGATTTTCTTTTATCAGCATGGCAGCAATCTGCATGGCGTGAGCGATGTGCCGATGGCGCAAACCGACATTATGCCGACGCTTTTGCATTATCTGAATTGTCCCGAACCCTATTTCGCTTTTGGCAATAATGCCATCGATGGTGCAGAACCGCACTACGTTGTGAACTACAACAATGGCGTGTATCAGCTGTTTGGCGATAGTCTGTTGGTGCAGTTCGACGGCGCAAAAACTGTGGCGGTCTACAACTATGTTAGCGACCGTTTTCTGAAAAATAATTTGCGTGATTCTGTTGATGTTTCGGTCGAGGAACGTTACCTAAAAGCCGCCATTCAGCAGTATATCGAGCGAATGATTAATGATAATTTGACTGTAAAATGAAAAATTCGATCGTACGATTTTCGCTGTGGCTGGTGGCGCTGATTATTGTGGCGGCGTCGCTGGTGTTCACCAACCGTTTGGTGGAGCGATTGGAAGCCGATCAGCGGCAGAAAATGGAGATTTGGGCCGAAGCCATGCGGCAGTTCGTCCAGGCCGATGATAACGCGCAAAATATCGATTTTATCTGGAAAATTATCGAGGAAAACAACAACATTCCCGTGTTGATAGTCGATAGCGTGGGTAATTTCCGCGAAGCGCGCAATTTTGATGTGCCAGCCGTTGGCGCTGACGAGTTTTATGCGCGTACCTATGCCCGGTTGAGCGAAAATCAGCAGCCAATAGTCATCGACATTGCGGGTGCGGAGCCGCAGTACATCTACTACGACGACTCCATCACGCTCAAGCGGCTGCAACTGTTTCCATACGTGCAGTTGGGCATCATCGCCGTGTTTGTGATGTTGGTGGTGGCGGCGCTGGCCAGTGCCAAACGGTCGGAGCAGAACCGCGTGTGGGTGGGCTTGTCGAAAGAGACGGCGCACCAACTCGGCACGCCTATTTCGTCGCTCGTGGCGTGGATCGAGGTGCTGAAAAGCAAGTATGCCGACGAGAGCATGTTCGACGAGATGGGCAACGATATCGATCGGCTGCGGACCATTACCGAGCGGTTTTCGAAAATCGGCTCGCGCCCTGCACTTGCGCCCGCTTGTGTGAACGATGTGGTGCGCAGTTCGGTGGATTATATGCGTCGTCGCGCGTCACAAATGGTGCAGTTCAGCATCGATGAACGCGCTGTGTGCCAAAATGCGCTCTGCGTGCCGCTGTTCGAGTGGGTCATCGAAAATCTCTTCAAAAATGCGCTCGATGCCATGGACGGCAAAGGGCAAATCAGCGTTGTGATCGACAGAAACGATAAAAATCGCACCATCATCGATATCTCCGACACTGGTAAAGGCATTGATAAACACCGTTTTAAGACAGTTTTCCGTCCGGGTTACACCACCAAACAACGCGGTTGGGGATTGGGTTTGCCGCTCGCTAAACGCATCATCGAAGAGTACCACCGCGGCAAAATTTTTGTGAAACAATCGGAAATCGGCAAGGGGACGACTTTCAGGATTATCCTGAAATAATTAGGAATTAGGAGTGAGGAGTTAGGAATTTTCAATTGATAATTGATAATTTTCGCGACAAAGTTGGACTGC
>CAZGVF010000128.1:0-3925 GCA_964528925.1 uncultured Paludibacteraceae bacterium
ATAAACGGAATTATCCTCTTCAGTCGTTTGCGGTCGAACTCGTCGGGGAACTCTTTTTCGTATTTGTGATAGATGCTGTTGGCGCGCGGAATGAGGTTGCAGCACGAGAACCAGAAGAACAGCAGTCCCGCCAGCGACCAAGTGAGAATAGCAAAACCGAGCCACTCGGTGATTTCGCCCAGATAGTTGGCCGAGGTTACATAGCGATACATACCTTTCTTTGGCAGATAGTGCTTGGTGTCGCCCGGCTTGCGCAAGTGGCGAATGACATGGTCGGAATGCATGTTGATGCACCAGCCCACGATGAACACCACCGTGCCAATGATGAACCGCGGATCGGTGAGCCACGCCGTGGTGTAGAGTTGACTGTAAGTCGGATCTTGCGGAGCAAGGTAAAACAGCCACCAGCCCTGCACATAGCCGTTGAACAGATTCCACACTACCGACATGGCCATGATGGCTATTGGCATTTTGCTTTTGCCTTTGAGCAAAAGTGGGAAGATGAACGACCGCTGAAAATAGTGGAATTCAAAAATCAGCAAAAAGACCCAATACGGCGCTTTGCGTACTTCGGGAGATGGCGACGCAATCCACAGACAAAGCACAACAATGAACACTGGCACTTCCATCAAGAACCAGCCCTGTTTGTTGTTCATGGCAGGCCCCCATTTTTCGGTGCGCATTTTGCCATAACCAGCATCTACAAAGTAAAGTGCCACAAAAACAGCCAATCCAAGCAAGGCCAATGCGCCAAGCAACCAATAAAATTGTGTTAATCCCATAAGTTAAGTTGATGAGTTGAAAAGTTGAAAAGTTTAACGCTATAGTCAGAGTCGGTGAGGAAAATAGTTTCTAATTGTTTCTAAGTTTTTCGCGCTATGCGCTGTTTTAGTCCGTTGTCGATTCAGATTGTAGGGACGCGGCATGCCACGTCCTTACTAACCAGAAATCAGAAATCTAGAAATTAGAAATTTTTCAGCCTCCAATTATTCGATGATTATTTCTCGCACACGGCCACCAGATTGCGATCGCCCCAGCCATTGTCGGCACGCGCCACTGGAATGTGGAATTTATTTTCGCGAACCCAAGGCAACGGGAATGCGGCTTTTTCGCGTCCGTAAGGGTGCGACCACTCATCACCCATCAGCACATAGTCGGGGTGCGGCGCATTCTTCAGCGGATTATCGTTGCGGTCGATGCGACCAAACTCCACATCGTCTATCTCGTCGCGAATGACGAGCAGCGCCTCCACAAAACGATCCAACTCGCTCAGCGGCTCGCTCTCGGTCGGCTCTATCATCAGTGTGCCATGAACTGGGAACGATAGCGTAGGCGCATGAAATCCGAAATCCATCAAGCGTTTGGCAATATCGTTCTCGTCGATGCCCGTTTCGGCTTTGAAATGGCGGCAATCGAGTATCATCTCGTGACCAACGCGACCCGTTTTGCCCGTGTAAACAATTCCATAGTCGTTTTCAAGGCGTTTTGCAAGATAATTGGCACTCAAAATCGCCATTTTTGTGGCTTCGGTCAATCCCGCAGCGCCCATCATGCGAATGTAGGCGTAGGTGATTGGCAAAATGCCCGCACTGCCCCATGGCGATGCCGACACAGCGGTGTTTTCGTTCGCAGCATCGGTAAAATGATGGTGCGGCAGGTAATCGACCAGATGTTTCGCCACGCACACTGGACCAACGCCCGGACCGCCGCCTCCGTGAGGACTAGCGAATGTTTTGTGCAGATTCAAGTGACAAACATCGGCACCGATATTGCCCGGCGAAGTGAGTCCAACCTGCGCATTCATGTTGGCGCCGTCCATGTAGACTTGCGCGCCTGCTTGGTGAATGATGTCGCAGATTTTGGCAATTTCTGGTTCGAAAATGCCGTGCGTCGAAGGATAAGTTATCATCAGCGCAGCCAAATGGTCGCGGTTTTCGTCGACTTTGGCACGCAAATCGTTCAAATCCACATTGCCCTGCTCGTCGCAAGCCACCACCACCACGGTGAAGCCCGCTTGCACTGCACTGGCAGGATTTGTGCCGTGAGCCGAAGCAGGAATCAGCACAATGTTGCGCTCTGCTCCGCCATTGGCCGCCAAATAGCGACGAATGGTCATCAAACCCGTGTACTCGCCAGCCGCGCCAGAATTTGGCTGCAGCGTGCAATCGGCAAAACCTGTAATTTCGCAGAGATATTCGGTAAGATTTTTTATAATCTCCTGATAACCAGCCGTTTGCGATGCAGGCGCAAATGGGTGAATGCCCGTAAATTCAGCCCAACTGAGCGGCAACATTTCTGCAGCGGCGTTCAGTTTCATAGTGCAACTGCCCAGCGACACCATCGATTGCGCTAGTGAAATATCTTTGCGGTCGAGGCTCTTGATGTAGCGCATCATCTCGGTTTCGCTGTGATATTTTTCGAACACTTCGTGATGCAGCGCAGGCGTGTGACGCACCATTTCTGTAGGAATAGACAAACTCTTGACGCCATCGAACGAAGTTGGCATCTCTTTTCCAAGAATATTCGCAAAAATCGCCACAATCTTGGCAATGCCGTCGGTGCTTGTGATTTCGTCGATGCTGATGCCAATTTCGCCATTATCGAAATAGCGGAAGTTGACGCGATTCACCTCGCTCAGTTTGCGCAGCTTTTCGACCGATGCGCCCTCAGGCAGGGCAATTCGTATGGTATCGAAATAGGTCTCGTTCAGTTGACGGCAACCGAGTTTCACCAGTTCGTTGGCGGTCATCACGGCTTTCACATGCACATTCATGGCTATTTCTTGCAAGCCAGCATTGCCGTGCCAAGCAGCGTAGAATCCAGCCATGATGGCGGGTAGTGCTTGTGCCGTGCAGATGTTCGATGTGGCTTTTTCGCGTTTGATGTGCTGTTCGCGCGTTTGCAGCGCCAGACGCAGCGCACGATGTCCGTTCGCATCTTTCGTAACGCCAATAATGCGCCCTGGCATAGAGCGTTTGTACTCGTCGCGCGTGGCCATGTAGGCAGCCGATGGACCGCCAAAATAGAGCGGCATGCCGAAGCGTTGCGTGGAGCCAACGGCAATGTCAGCGCCCCAATCGCCCGGCGGCGTGAGTAGCGTAAGTGCCAAAATATCGGCAACGACAGTGAGTTTCGCACCGTTGGCATGACATTTTTCAGCGAATTCTTTGTAGTCGCAAATCACGCCATCGCTGTTTGGATATTGCACAATGGCGCCAAACACAGGTTTTGCGAAATCGAAGGTGCGCCAATCGCCAAACACCAGTTCTATACCTTGCGGCAGGCTGCGTGTGCGCAACACATCGATGGTTTGTGGGAACAATTTTTCATCGACAAAAAGTGCGTTCACGCCAGCATTTATCTGGTCGCGACTGCGCAGATTGTGCATCATAGTCATGGCTTCGGCGGCGGCAGTGGCTTCGTCGAGCAGCGAGCAGTTGGCCAGCGGCAGTGCCGTAAGGTCCGAAATCATGGTTTGGAAATTGAGCAGTGCCTCCAGACGACCCTGCGAAATCTCGGCCTGATAGGGCGTATACGAGGTGTACCAAACGGGATTTTCGAACACATTGCGCATGATCACGGCGGGCGTCACTGTGCCATAATAGCCCAAACCGATGTAGTTGTCGGCCAGCACATTTTTTTGCGCCAACTGGCGGATGTGTGCCAGAAATTCGTGTTCGTTCATAGCTGGCGGCAGGTTCAGTGGGCGTTTCAGTCTGATGCCAGCAGGAATGGTCTGGTCGATGAGTTCGTCCACCGTCTTCACGCCGATGGTGGCAAGCATTTTTGGCAGATCGCATTCAGAAATGCCAATGTGCCTGCGCGAAAAATTGTCGGTATCCATTATAAAATCGTTGTTTTTTGATTCAAATACAATCTGCAAAGATACGATTTTTTAGTGATAAGAGCAAAAGACCCCCTCAAT
>CAZGVF010000129.1:0-3876 GCA_964528925.1 uncultured Paludibacteraceae bacterium
CTGCCACCGACGAACTCGCGCAGGAGTGAGGTTGGCGGTATTTCGCGGTCGTGAATGGTGACGAAATACTGCAAGAACTTGAGCAGACGGTGCGCTTCGGTGTACTCTTCGCACGATTTTGGCACCTCGGCCAAGATTGGTTCAGCATGGCGCTTGAGCACGGCCAATTCGAACACAAGTGCCGAATTGAACATAACGTCGGCCTGTTCCTCGAACGGGAAAATCCAGCGTTCTTCGCCACGGCGCACACTTGGAGCGCGGGCAATGGTTTCGCGTGCCGAATAGTTGCGGAAGCGATAGTCGCGCACAATGCGGCGCAGCAGTCGCGTGTCGGTGGTCGGAATCCAGTTGTGGTCGTCGAGCGAGATGGTGGTGAGCGTCGAGACATACACTTTGAAAATGGCTTCGCGCGGAATGGAGGCGGTGAGGCACGGATTCAGCGCGTGAATGCCCTCGAGCAGCAGCACATTTTCGGGCTGCAGGCGCATTTTTTCGCCACGGTAGTAGCGTTTGCCATCTTCGAAATTGAAGAAAGGCAGTTCTATCTCTTCGCCATTGAGCAGTTTGCTCAGATGTTCGTTCAGCAGTTTCAGATCTAGGGCGTTGATGTCCTCAAAATCCCAATCGCCATTTTCGTCGCGTGGCGTATCTTCGCGGTTCACAAAATAGTTGTCGAGCGACAGCACCAGCGGTTTTATGCCCGACACCATCAGTTGCACCGACAGACGCTTGCTTAGCGTGGTTTTGCCCGACGACGATGGACCAGCAATCAGCACAAAACGCGCGTGGCGTTCGTGAATCATGTCGGCTATTTGCACAATTTTGCGTTCGTGTAGTGCCTCGGCCACCTTTATCATGTTGTAGATGTTTTGCGACTGCGCATGACGGTTGAAATCGCCCACAGTGGCAATGCCCATCAGGCGGTTCCAGCGCACAAATTCGTTGAACACCTCGAACATTTTCGACTGATCTTCGTACTCGGCCAAGCGGTCGGGGTGGCGACGATCGGGAACGCGCAGCAGAATGCCGTTGTCGTAGCTCTCGAGGTCGAACAGGCGAATGTAGCCCGTCGATGGCACAAGCACACCATTATAATAGTCGATGAAATCGCCGATATGCACAAACCGCGCGTAAGGCACGCCAAGCGTCTCGAGCAGAATCACCTTGTCCATCTGACCGCGTTGGCGGAATAGTTCGATGACCGTTGGCGTCTGTTTTTCTTCCGAAACGATGGGCAGATCCTCTTCGACAATCTCCTGCATGCGTTTTTTGAGTCGTGCAATGGTTTCGTTGCTCACTTTGTTGTCGCGCCCATTGATGCAGCAGTAGTAGCCGCGGCATATTGGGTGCTCGATGCAGAGTGTGGCGGTCGGGTCGATGTCGTTGAGCGCCTTGGCCATGATGCAACTGAGCGAGCGCATATACACGCGGTAGCCCGATGGCGTGCTGGCGTCGATAAACTCGATGTCTTTCGGCTTGTAGACTACAAAATTTAGGTCTTCGGCCTTGTAGTTTACCCGCGCTGCCATCACGGGATAGTCGAGGTGAATTTTCAGATCGTTGTATACTTCGAGCACCGAAGTGCCGCAACGATAGGTGTGAAATTGGCGGTCGTTTTTGCAAAAAATCTGAACGCTATGTTCCATTTTGGTTGCTATTTGTTCGAGAAAACGATTTTGGCGCAACATTGTATCACTCATTTTCAGCGAGTTGCGCGCCGATGTGGTGTTTCATTGTTGCTGTTGCAAAAATAGGTATTTTTCGCCAAAAATCTATCGCCTGCCTCAAATATTTTAAGTAAATTTGCAGCGGAAAAAAATCGATTGCAATTTGTGGCGGTGAGCCTGTCGAACCGCAGATTTCAAATTATCGGTATACACAACCAAATGCGGTAATTCGTGGTTATCGGTAATTTTCAAATCTTCAAATGAAAAAATGGAAACCGCGCGAAGCGCAACCAGAAATCAGAAATCAGAAATTAGAAACAACAACTACACCTCGCGGACTCTGACTAAACCGTTAAACTCTTCAACTCTTTAACTCATCAACTTTTCAACTATAACTTATGGAATTCGGAATTCTTGAAATTCTAACCATCATCGGGTCGGTAGGGCTTTTCCTCTACGGCATGAAGATGATGAGCGAAGGCTTGCAAAAGGCTGCTGGCGACAAACTTCGCAACATCTTGACTATGATGACCAACAATCGCTTTGTTGGCGCGCTCATGGGCATCATCATCACAGCGTTGGTGCAGAGCTCGTCGGCCACCACGGTGATGATAGTCAGTTTCGTAAACGCTGGTCTGCTATCGCTAGGGCAGAGCATGGCGGTGATAATGGGCGCGAATGTGGGCACAACGCTCACGGCGTGGATTATCTCGCTATTTGGTTTCAAAATGGACATTGCGACATTTGCAATTCCGCTCGTCGGATTTGGGGTGCCGCTTCTTTTTTGCAAGAAAAACAGCCTGAAAAGTTGGGGCGAGTTCCTCATCGGCTTTGCGCTGCTGTTCTTGGGTCTCGATTTCCTGAACAAATCGGTGCCAGACCTTCAGGCGCACCCCGAAGTGTTTGCCGTGCTGCAAAACTACACCGACATGGGCTACCTTTCGGTGCTGCTGTTTGTCTTCATCGGCATGGTGATGACCATGATAGTGCAAGCCTCGAGCGCCACATTCGCCATTGCGCTGATAATGTGCAGCAAAGGTTGGATTTCGTTCGACGTGGCGGCGGCGCTGGTGCTTGGCGGCAATATAGGCACTTGCATCACGCCAGTTTTGGCATCAATCTCTGGAAATATCTGGGCAAAACGCGCTGCCGCAGGTCATCTGCTGTTCAATGTGCTTGGCTCCATTTGGGCGTTGGCACTCTACTATCCTTTCATGAAGTTGATTGGTGTGATATCGGTAGCCTGCGCTGGCGACCCCAATGCGCTGCAAGCCTTTGCCGATAGTCATGATCCCGCACTGATAAATCAGCTGAACAACGGCACGCTCGACCTTAGCGATCCTGAAAATGCTGCACTGGCCAAACAATTTGCCGACATGCAGTATTGGGTTTCGTTCGGCTTGTCGATGTTCCACACCGTGTTTAATGTCATCAATATCTGCATAATGATCTGGTTTACAAAACTTTATGTAGTGATTGTGACAAAACTTTTGCCTAGCAAACCAAATCAGGAGGACGAGGACGAATCGCATCTCACATTCATCTCGTCGGGCATGCTTTCCACAGCCGAACTTTCTATTCTGCAAGCTCACAAAGAGATTGTGGTCTACAGTCAGCGTACGCAGCGCATGCTTGGACTTGTGCGCAAACTCTACCACGAGACCAACGAGGCGGAATTCGTGAAACAGTTCTCGCGCATTCAGAAATATGAGAACATCAGCGACCGCATGGAGGTGGAAATTGCTACCTACTTGACCAAAGTGTCGGACGGTCGCTTGAGCGACGAATCGAAACACCAAGTGCAAGTGAGTCTGCGCGTAATTAGCGAAATTGAGAGCGTGGCCGACAGTTGCTACAACCTGTCACGCACCATTCAGCGCCGCAACGACGGGCATATCAACTTCACCGAGGAGCTGAACGGCAATGTGGAATTGATGCTGAATCTGCTCGAAAGTGCCACGGCGCAAATGATTGTGGCGTTGGAGTCGAATCCGCTGCAGATAGCCGATGTGAACCGCACACAAAATCTTGAAAATGAGATAAATAACTATCGTAACCAGCTGAAGACGCAGAACATCTTAGATGTGAACGACGGCAAATATCCGTACGAAACCAGCGTCGTCTACATGGACATGATAGTGGAATGCGAAAAAATGGGCGATTACATTGTGAATGTGGTCGAAGCCCTAGCCGACGCAAAACTCTACGC
>CAZGVF010000130.1:0-1130 GCA_964528925.1 uncultured Paludibacteraceae bacterium
GCCACCACGGCAAGCGGACGAGTAACATCGCCCACACCGAGTTTAATCACTTTGGCTTCGGGGTGCGCCTTTTGGTATTCCACGGTGCGCCTCACAACCTCAACAAACAGGTAATTTTCCTGCAGTTTTGCGTAGTTCAAATTAACTTTTACCATTTTCCTAATACTGTTTTTTTTTTAGTAGCAAGTAGCAAGATATGAGTAGCAAGAGAATAAAGAATAGGGAGTAAAGAATAAGGACTTATTGCTCAGCCCTATTATCATCTCTAACCTCTAACCTCTAACCTATAAACTCTCACCTCTAACCTAAAATTTTCGACTGCAAAATTAGTAAAAATCGGCGTGCGGTGAAAGGGCAGAAAATAATTCTACCACGCGAGCCGAATAGATGGGCGAAATGGGGATATCGTCGATGCCAGCGGCGTTCAGCTCGGCCTGCAGACCATCGGCTGTGTGCTTTATCAACTTCACTTTTTGCAGATTGATATAGTACGAGCGGTGGCAGCGCACTATCTGGTTCGTCTCGCACGCCTCCTCGATGCCTTTCATGGTGTTGCGCAGACTGTAGCGCGCAATTTTTCCGCGATTGTCGTAGCAAATGTCCACATAATTTCCTGCCGAGGCTATGTAAAGCACGCTGTTGGTGTCGACTGCAAGTTTCACATTGCCTTTGTTGTCGCTGAAACGCACGGCATTTTCGGCCGAATGGTCGGCTCCCGCCTTCAGGTCGGCAATGAGCGCGGTGCTAGCCTCAAGAGCCAAATCGGCATGGTGTTTTTCGAAAAAAATCCACAATCCGCTGTAGGGAATGACCAGCATCAGCGAGGCGCACATCATTATTTTTGGCAACAGTGCAAAATAGCCGCAATGCGCATGCAGAGCCAGAAACAGGTCGCAAAATAGGCACACGCTAATCAGTTCGCACAGCAGCCAAATGATGTGTTCCACCACGGTCAGATGGTTGTGGTGCGTGGTGAGGTAGAGTAGCACTCGGCTCACCAGCGTAACGCCAAACACGATGGCCGTAAGTATCGAGATGCGGAAGGTGGCATGCGAATCCCACAGTTGCTCGTAAGGCCAGCCAAAAGTGGGCATATACACCACGGGGAAAAGTATGGTCCACAGCGTGAT
>CAZGVF010000130.1:1230-3843 GCA_964528925.1 uncultured Paludibacteraceae bacterium
CTCTCACCTTTCAACGCCGCAAAATTACACTTTTTTCTCAGAAAATTTCATCACTTTCGCCATCAAATTTGTGTGACGAATAAAGTTTTTTAGAAATTTCGTCCCTAAAAATGGCTTTTTCATCACCAAAATACGATTTCTACGTCATTTTTCGCCATTAGTCCCAAATGTTTGGTCAGCATTTTTCGAAACTCTAATTTTGCCTCCGAAATAATCTGAAATTTGAAATTTGAAATTTGAAATCTGAAATCTATTTGACTATGGCTAAAATTCTGACTTTCGGCGATTCCATTATGAAAGGAGTGGTAACCGACCCGCAAATGCTTAGCAAAGGCGTGATAAAATACAAGATGAGCGACAATTCGTTTGTGGCGCGCTGCGAACGACGTTTCGGCTTCCCAATCGATAACTTGGCACGATTTGGCAGCACCATATTAAATGGTATGAAATGGCTCACCATCAATAGCGGCAAAATAAGCGAAGGCGACTATGTGGTGCTAGAGTTTGGCGGCAACGACTGCAATTTCGATTGGCGCAAAGTGGAGGCCGATCCCATGGGCGAACATCAGCCTTACACTACGCTCGATACTTTTCGCGAAACCTACACCGAAGTGGTGCGCAAAGTGCGTCAGTTGGGCGGACGTCCCGTGCTGCTCTCGCTCCCACCCATCGACGGACGGCTCTTTTTCGACTATGTGTGCCAAGGGCTCGACCGCACGAAAATAATGCAGTTCATCGGCGGCGACGTGAACTACATTCAAAATTGGCACGAGCAGTACAATCTGGAAGTATTCAAAATTGCTGTGAGCGAGCACGTGCCCGTAATCGACATCAGCAGTGCGTTTCTCGAACAGCGCGAACTTGGCAGTTTCTATTGCGCCGACGGCATGCACCCCAACGAAAAAGGGCACCAACTCATCGCTGATGCCATTCTCGATTATTGCAAAATTGCCTGATTATTAGCTGCTTATCTCGCTTCTGATAGAAGTTGATCGACCAACTGCGGCACGCCAACCGACGCCACCGCCTTGATGTGCGTGAACGGATTGTTGATGTGGCGCGTGTCGGGATCGCCCGGATCGACTAGGTAGATTGGCACGCCGGGGCGCACATAGTAAACCAGCGACGCAGCAGGGTAGACCGCCAGCGAAGTGCCAATGATGACGAAAATGTCGGCTTGCTCTACCTCCTCGACGGCGCGCGGCAACATCGGCACCGATTCTCCGAAAAAGACCACAAACGGACGCAGCAGCGAACCATCGGGGTGGCGCGCATCGAGCGGTTGCTCCCAACCTTCGAGCGGCACGGTGGCAAGTTCGTCGCGGCTGCTGCGCAGTTTCGTAATCTCACCGTGCAGATGCACAATATGCTGACTACCAGCGCGTTCGTGCAGGTCGTCGATGTTTTGCGTGATGATGCGCACATCGAATTTTTGCTCGAGGCGTTTCAATGCCAAGTGGGCAGCGTTGGGCTGTGCAGCGAGCGTTTCGCGGCGGCGTTGGTTGTAGAAATCGATTACCTGCGCACGATTGCGTTCAAGCGCTTCGGGCGTACAAACATCTTCGATGCGATAGTTAGCCCAAAGTCCGTCGTTGTCGCGAAAAGTGCCCAGTCCGCTCTCCGCCGAAATGCCCGCTCCAGTGAGAATTGCGAGTTTGGTCATAGGTCGTTTATTTTTAGTAACAAGTCGCAAGTAGCAAGTCGCAAGAAACGTGCGGTTGGAAAAATCAATCAGAAACCAGAAATCTAGAAACTAATTTCTTACTTTTCGCTGCTTTCCAACACTTTCAGCTTCAGCTCGTCGAGTTGCGATTGGTCGAGCAGACCTGGCGCACCGAGCATCACATCGCGTCCTTGGTTGTTTTTGGGGAATGCAATGCAGTCGCGGATGCTGTCGAGACCAGCGAAGAGCGAAACGAAACGATCGAGACCGTAGGCCAATCCGCCGTGAGGTGGCGCACCAAATTTGAAGGCATTCATCAAGAAACCGAATTTGGTTTGTGCCTGTTCGGGCGTAAAGCCGAGTATCTCGAACACTTTTTCTTGCAGTTTGGCATCGTGAATACGAATGCTGCCGCCGCCCACTTCAACGCCGTTTATCACCATGTCGTAGGCGTTGGCGCGCACGCTGGCTGGATCGGTGTCGAGCAACGGAATGTCCTCGGGTTTGGGTGCGGTGAATGGGTGGTGCATCGCCATCAAGCGATTCTCTTCGTCGCTCCATTCGTACATCGGGAAATCGATGACCCAGAGGCAGCTGTATTTGTTTGGATCGCGCAGACCGAGTTGGTGTCCCATCTCCAAACGGAGTTCGCTCAACTGCTTGCGCGTCTTCATGGCGTCGTCGCCGCTCAAAATCAGGATAAGATCGCCTGCTTCGGCATTCATGGCGGCTTTCAGCTGTTGCAGCACCTCTTGCGTGTAGAACTTGTCGACGCTCGATTTCACCGTGCCATCGGCTTCGATGCGAGCGTAAACCAAACCTTTGGCGCCAACTTGCGGACGTTTAACAAACTCGGTGAGCTGATCAATCTGCTTGCGCGTGTAGGTGGCTGCACCTTTTGCGCAGATGCCGCCGATGTATTTTGCACCGTCGAACACGCTGAAACCGTA
>CAZGVF010000131.1:0-3820 GCA_964528925.1 uncultured Paludibacteraceae bacterium
CTTACATACTCATGCCGCCGCAGCAGTGGATTACTTGTCCGCTCACATAGCTCGAAAGGTCGCTAGCGAGGAATACCGCAACATTTGCAACATCGTCGGTGGTGCCGGCGCGGCGCAGCGGAATGGTCTTGACCCATTGTTCGCGCACTTCGTCGGACAGTTGGCGCGTCATGTCGGTGTCGATAAAGCCCGGTGCAATGCAGTTGGCGCGAATTCCGCGCGGTCCAATCTCTTTGGCCACCGATTTGGCGAGTGCAATCAGACCTGCTTTCGAGGCGGCGTAGTTGCACTGACCGGCGTTGCCATTCACGCCCACCACCGAACTCATGTTGATGATGGAGCCGTTGCGTTGGCGCATCATTATTGGCGCAATGGCGTGGATAAAGTTGAATGCCGATTTCAGATTGACTGTCAGCACAGCGTCCCATTGTTGTTCGCTCATGCGCAGCAGCAAGCCGTCCTTGGTTATGCCAGCGTTGTTCACCAGCACATCGATGTGACCAAAATCAGCGTGAATTTGTTCAACCGTGGCTTGCGTGGCGGCAAAATCGGCAGCGTTCGAGGCGTAGGCGCGACATTTCACACCCAATGCTTCAATCTCGCTGCGAGTCTGCTCGGCTTGATCGTTTATCTCGAGGTCGGTGAAGGCAATGTCGGCACCTTCGGCAGCAAATTTCAGAGCGATGGCTTTGCCTATGCCACGCGCTGCTCCTGTGATGAGCGCAACTTTTCCTTGAAGTAAGTCCATAATTATTTAGTTTGTAAAGTTTGTAAAGTTCGTAAAGTTTATAAAGTTTGAAAGTAGGGACGCACTGCGTGCGTTCGTGTTTTTACCGCAGTTGGCTGATTTTACCGAAAGTCATCGTCAACAGTCATCGTCAAAGTTATTTGAAAATCAGAAAGATACACGGCACTTTGCCAATCTCTGGCAGCGATTTTTTCCATTCGGCGAGGGTGCGCGTGCGAATGCTTTCGCCATCGCCAGTGATGTCGCGCGCAATGCAGAGTTTGGTCTGTGGGCGCAGTGTGCGGCACAGTTCTTCCACCATTTGCTGATTGCGATAGGGCGTTTCGATGAAAATTTGCGTCTGATTTTCGGCATAAATGCGCTGTTCGAGCCTGCGGAGTGCTTGTGTGCGCTCGTTTTTTTCGATTGGCAGATAACCGTTGAATGCGAAACTCTGTCCGTTGAAACCGCTGGCCATGAGCGACATCAGAATGCTCGACGGACCGACCATTGGCACCACGCGTGCGCCCATTTTTTGCGCCACAGCCACCACATCGGCACCGGGATCGGCCACGGCAGGACAGCCAGCTTCGCTTATCACGCCCATGTCGAATCCTTGCTGCAGCGGCTGAACGAATGCGCCAATCTGCATGGCGTCGGTGTGTTGATTCAGTTCGTAGAATGTGAGCGAATCGATGTCAATTTCGCGGTCGACACGTTTTAAGAAACGCCGCGCCGTGCGCACATTTTCCACAATGAAATGCTTCAGTCGCACCACTACGGCAGCGTTACCGCTTGGCAACACATTTTCGAGCGGCGCGCTGTCGCTCAGTACGGTCGGTATCAGATAGAGCGTCCCCACGATGCGTTATTTTTGCACATTTGGCAATTCCAGTCCGAGACCTTTCTTTTTGTCCCACGCTTTCAGCACAAAACCGAGCAGCAACGCAGCAATGCCAAGGCAAGCCAGCATCACGAGCGGCCAAGTGTAGTCATATTCGTAAGGATTGGTCACGCCTTCGTTGGTGGCGTCAAGCACTTTGCCGATGAGTAGCGGGAAGAGCCACAAACCGATGTTTTGAATCCAGAAGATGAGCGCGTAGGCCGAGCCGATAATTTTTTCGTCGACCAATTTCGGAACGCTAGGCCAAAGTGCGGCTGGCACGAGCGAGAACGACGCGCCAAGCACCAAAATGGTGACGTAAGCCACAACCACGCCGCCAACGGCATTCCCTTTGAAACAAGGCAGCACGAATGCAAATGTGAGGTGGCACAAAATGAGCAGCAGCGAGCCGATAACCAGCATCGAGGCGGCTTTGCCTTTGTGGTCGACATAGTTGCCAAGCACTGGCGTGATGGCTACGGCCAGCAATGGAAATACTGCAAAAATGGTCTCGGCCGTGCCGCGCATGTAGCCCATGTAGCAATAGCCCACAAGTGCCGCTACAGCCACCGCCATCAGCGAATATTTCACCGTTTTATTTTTAACAAAATTGCTTGCAAATGCGCCCACGGCAACCACCAGCATCACCACATATTGAACAATGGCGACTTGGCTGCTAGCCCAGAACGAATCGGCCTCCGGAACAGAGAGCGAAAGGTTGCACTGAAGCATGTTCACCGCATATTTCTGGAATGGGAAAATGGCAGAGTAGTAGAGTACGCAAAGCAACGCCACGAGCCAAAATCCGCCGCTCGATAGAATCTTGCCAATGTCGCTCACTTTGAAAGGATCGTCTTTCTCTTCGGCCTCGCCTGTTTGTGCATCGAGTTTTTTGTCCATGAAGAAATAGACCACAAACATGATGAGCGCGATGCAGAGCAGCACCACGCCAAACGCCACCGAGCGCGACACATCAACCGTTCCGCCCAAACGAGCGAAGAATGGCGAGAAAATCATGCAAGTGGCAACACCCAAACGTGCTAATGCCATTTCAGAACCCATGGCCAAGGCGGTTTCGCGTCCTTTGAACCATTTCACAATGCCGCGCGACACGGTGATGCCGCCCATTTCGGCGCCGCAACCAAAAATCATGAAGCCGATGGCGGCCAGTTTTGCCGATGCTGGCATGCCTTCGTAGAATGGCGACACGCCCAATTCGTCGAACAGCGGCACATAATTAAGGTGTGTAGTGAACCACGCCTCGGCGCTGCTGCCGATGAAGGCTTCGGAAATGGCGAAATACTTTATCAACGCGCCAATCAGCATCACTGCGCCCGAGAGTAGGGCCGTGAAACGCACGCCCATCTTGTCGAGAATGATGCCCGCAAAAATCAGGAAAAATACAAAGACATTGAGGAATGTTTCTGCGCCTTGCATGGTGCCAAATGCGGTCGAGTCCCAGCCGCGCTGGCTCTGCATCAGGTCTTTGATTGGCGATAAAATGTCCATGAAAATGTAGGCGCAAAACATGGCAAGCGCCAAAAGCAACAGCGCAGTCCAACGAGCCGCACTGCTGTCGCGTAGGGTTTGAATCTTTTCTACCATAATTTATTGTTTAATCGTTTTTTTTGTCCGAAATGATGACTATGACTGTTGACTATGACTATGACTTCGCGCTACGCAACCTACTGCGATTGCAGAAGCCAAGCACTTTATGAACTTTTTACTTTATAGACTTTTCACTCAGGATTCGGCGCAAAATTACAATTTATTCGGCAAAAAATTGCTACCTTTGTCTGATTTTTTGTAAAAACAACTTTTCCGATGGACATTTTTCTGATTGTAGTTGGCGCTATTTGCCTTTTGGCAGGGCTTGCGGGCGCTATCGTGCCTGTCATTCCGGGCGTGCCGCTCAGTTATGTTGGGCTGCTTCTGCTCGAATTCACAAGTTATCGACCTTTTTCGCTCACTTTCATGCTCGTTTGGGCTGGCGTGGTGGTTGTGGTGCAACTGCTCGACACTTTCTTGCCGATGCTCACTACTAAATGGTCGGGCGGTAGCAAAGCAGGCGTGTGGGGCAGCACCATCGGACTGATTTTTGGCTTTTTCGTCGGACCGTGGGGCATTGTACTTGGGCCGTTTCTCGGTGCGCTGATTGCCGAAATCATCGTCGGAAAAGAGTTCGTAACCGCTTTGAAATCGGGTTCGGC
>CAZGVF010000132.1:0-3792 GCA_964528925.1 uncultured Paludibacteraceae bacterium
AGCGCATTCCAAATTTTGTTATTGAAATTGCGCCCTTGCTCGCACAAACTTTCGTCGAAAAGAATGTCGTTTCCAGCGGGCGCACACAGCAAAATGCCCATGCGAACACCATCGGCACCATATTTTTCAATCAAATCGAGCGGATCGGGACTGTTGCCGAGTTGTTTGCTCATTTTGCGACCCAATTTGTCGCGCACAATGCCCGTGAAATAGACATTGCGGAACGGCATTTTGCCTTCGTATTCGTAGCCCGCCATAATCATGCGCGCCACCCAGAAAAAGATGATGTCAGGACCCGTCACAAGGTCGGAAGTGGGGTAGTAGTAGCGAATTTCATTATTACCCGGATTGTTTATTCCGTCGAAAAGCGAAATTGGCCACAACCACGACGAGAACCAAGTGTCCATGCAGTCGGGATCTTGGCGCAGGTCGTCAATCGACAGCGGATAATCCACCGTCGCCAACACCTTTTTGTAAGCCTCTTCTTTGGTCTCAGCCACCACAAATCCGCCTTTTGGCAAGAAATAGGCAGGAATGCGATGTCCCCACCACAATTGGCGACTGATGCACCAATCTTTCACATTCTCAAGCCAATGACGATAGGTGTTTTTGTATTTTGCAGGATAAAATTTTATCTCGTCGTTCAGCACTGGCGGCAAGGCGAGTTTTGCAAAATGCTCCATTTTCAGGAACCATTGCATCGAAAGTTTCGGCTCGATCGGCACGTTGGTGCGCTCCGAAAAACCGACATTGTTCACATACGGCTCCACTTTTTCGAGCAATCCAGCCGCAGCCAAATCCTTCTCAATCTGCTCGCGTACAGCAAAACGATCCATGCCAACATACATGCCAGCGGCCTCGCTCAGCGTGCCATCAGCGTTGAAAATGTCGATGCTCGGCAAATTGTATTTTTCGCCAAGCATGTAGTCGTTCACATCGTGCGCTGGCGTCACTTTCAGACAACCCGTGCCAAATTCAATGTCCACATAGTCGTCCTCAATCACCGGAATGACGCGCCCAACCAGCGGCACAATCACTTTTTTGCCTTTCAACCACGCATTTTTCGGATCATTTGGGTTGATACACATGGCAGTATCGCCCATGATGGTCTCGGGGCGCGTGGTGGCAACTACAGCGTATTTTCCAGGCTCGCCTTCGACGAAATAGCGCAGATAGTAGAGTTTTCCTTGATGTTCTTTGAAAATGACCTCTTCGTCCGACAGTGCCGTTTGTGCCTGTGGATCCCAGTTCACCATGCGCACGCCGCGATAAATCAGACCCTTATTATAAAGGTCGCAAAATACTTTGATGACGCTCGCCGAACGCTTTTCGTCCATCGTGAAAGCAGTACGATCCCAATCGCACGAGGCACCAAGTTTGCGCAACTGTTTCAAAATGATACCACCGTATTCGTTGGTCCAGTCCCACGCGTGTTTCAAAAACTCTTCGCGCGTCAGGTCACTTTTTTTGATGCCCTGTTTTGCCAAGCGCGCCACCACTTTTGCCTCAGTAGCGATGGAGGCGTGGTCGGTTCCAGGCACCCAGCAGGCGTTTTTGCCCGTCATGCGCGCACGACGCACCAAAATGTCCTGAATGGTCTCGTTCAGCATGTGCCCCATGTGCAGCACACCTGTAACATTCGGCGGCGGAATCACCACCGTGTAGGGTTCGCGACCGTCAGGCTTCGACGAAAATAGTTTGTTGTCCAACCAATACTGATACCATTTGGCCTCGACATCGGCTGGATTGTATTTACTTGCAAGTTCCATTGGTTTGTGGATAAATTTTATTCTGAGACAATTTGCGAATATAGTTTATTTAATAATAAAAACACGCCATTCGCAAAATTAAAATTCTGATTATCAGCGCATTCCTTCAGCTTCCGAAACGCGTACAATTCCATCGACAATATAGTTACTAACACCACGCCAGGGCAGGGGAGCGAAGTACTCTTTGTAGTGCAATTCCACCCATTTGCCGCTGCAATGCATCAGCGAATCGGCCACAGCTTCGTCCTCAACCGAAAACTTAAACTCGTTCGATTCGAGCGTGCCAGCCGTCTTGCTTTTCAAACCGCTTTGAATAATTTTGCCCTCGTAAGTCTTGAAAATAATGCCTTTATGCACAAAATAATTCAGCTGACCCGCCTTCACGCCGTCATCGGCCAGCGGAAAATAGAAGCGGAAATAGAAAAATCCTGCCAAAGCCAGCAGCAGCACCACGCTAGTGATTGAAATAACCTTTGTTTTCGTTTTCATAACAAGAAAATTTTTTGATTTTTTGAAGACGCAAAATTACGCTTTTTTTGCGACAAAAAGCCACTCTCGACCCAACAAACCGCACGGTTGATAAAAAGTTTTGCCAAATCAAACATTTTTTGTAACTTTACGGCTGAATTTCACTTTGTGTGCAATTCAGAATTGTACACTCTAAAAATGCCGTTGCAAACAACAACCAACCGAGTATTATTCATTATTCATTTTTTATTTTTCATTGAATTATGAAGGATTCGCTCATAACCATTGCCATTCGTAGCCTCGAACAGGCCAAAAAACTTGCCGAAAAACTCGAACTTTCGGGCATCAAAACGCTGCTCAGCGAAGTGGACGAACAGCACGAAACCATCGGTGCGGGCATGCGTGTGCGCGTCGACGAAAACGATATGCAGCGCGCCTTGAAAATCATCGAATCGGCTGATAATCAGACACCTAAACCGAAAAACGAAAATCCAGAGCATCGTCACATTCTGGTACCAATAGACTTTTCTGATTATTCACTTCGCGCCGCAAAAATGGCATTCAGCATAGCCTACACACTCGGCAACTGCTCGGTAATGCTGCTTCATGCCTACATTTTCCCGAAATCGTTCGTTACAATGGCAGGGCATAGGGCAGTGATGAGCCCCGACAAAGATGTGCTGCGCCACTTCATGACCACGCTCGAGGGCGACATGAAAAATCTGTCGCAAAAAATCAGCCAACAGATAGCTGGCACCAAACTCGCAAGCGTAAAATTCGACCTCACCACAGTCGATGGCATTCCCGAAGAGACCATCATCGACTATTGCGAAAAAAATGCACCATTGCTCGTAGTGATGGGCACGCGCGGTAAAGATAAGAAAGCCGAAGATCTGATTGGCAGCGTTACAGCCGAGGTTATTGAACACGCCACCGTGCCTGTGCTGGCAATTCCAGAAGATTCCGACCTGCAACTACCTGAAAATGAGCCAATTAAAATAATGCTCGCCACCAATTTCGACGATCGCATGCTCATTTCGTTCCGCCGCATGATGGATTTGCTCAACGGACTGAATTTCAATCTATTAATAGCGCATTTCGACGACAATCCCGACGATTGGGACGAGATAAAATTGGCAGGATTGAAGGATTTTTGCCATCAAAATTACCCGAATGTGCAGACCGACTGCATCATTGTGCCGAAGGGCGACCAAGACACGCTCGATGTTTTCGACCGCCTTGTGGCTGAGCATCACATCGATGCCATCGCGCTGAACACGCACAAACGCCGACTTTTTGCAAGCCTTTTCAACCCAAGCATCGCACGCAAAATGGTTTTCCACGCCCATACGCCAATTCTGGTGTTTCACAGTTAATTGACAATTGATAATTGATAATTTTTGACTCATCAAATATCTTCGGAACACAAATTATTCTGGCACAAAATACAAGTCGCCAGATTTCGACAAAAAATCAGACGCTTGATTTTCACCGCATCGACCATCTGTCATGCGCAACTTTTAACTTGAAACCTGAAACTTTCAGTCGATCCACT
>CAZGVF010000133.1:0-3776 GCA_964528925.1 uncultured Paludibacteraceae bacterium
TTTCTTGTACGCCCATACGGAATCGAACCGTAACCAAGGGAACCGGAATCCCTCATTCTATCCATTAAACTATGGGCGCAAGTGTGCCGACACTTTCAACTTTTCAGAAGAAAACATCGGCACAAATTTTCACCAGATTAGATATCGCGACGATTGTCTGGATCGCGGAAATCGGTTGGAGTGTGATGCTCACGGCGTGGACGACGGTCGCCACGATCGCCACGATCGCCACGGTCGCCACGCGGACGGCGTTCACGAGGCTCTGGCTCGACGTAATCGGCAGGTTTCTCTTTCAGAACGCGAGCCGAAAGACGGAATTTACCAGTCTTTTCGTCGATATCGAGCAGTTTCACGCGAATGGTATCGCCTTCTTTCAAGCCCGATTCTTCCATGGTCTCGAAGTGTTTCCAATCGATCTCGGAGATGTGGAGCAAGCCCTCTTTGCCAGGCATGAACTCGACGAATGCACCGTAAGGCATAATCGATTTCACTTTGGCGTCGTACTCTTCGCCAACCTCGGGCAGTGCCACGATGGCTTTGATCTTCTCCATGGCACTATCGATGGCAGCGCGGTTCGATGCTGCAATCTCGACAATGCCTTGGTTGTCGTCTTCGTCGATAGAAACGGTAGCGCCCGATTCGGCTTGAATGCCTTGAATGATTTTGCCGCCAGGACCAATCACAGCACCAATCAACTCCTTCGGAATAGTCATGGTGACGATGCGTGGAGCGTGTGGTTTCAAGTCGGCACGAGGTTCTGGCATCACTTCGAGCATCTTGCCCAAAATGTGTGCGCGACCCTCTTTGGCCTGCATCAAAGCTTTTTCGAGAATCTCGTAGCTCAAGCCATCGACCTTAATATCCATCTGAGTTGCGGTGATGCCATCTTTGGTGCCAGTAACTTTGAAGTCCATGTCGCCAAGGTGATCCTCGTCGCCAAGAATATCGCTCAGAACGGCGTAGTTTGTACCTTTATTTTCGGAAATCAATCCCATGGCGATGCCCGAAACAGGTTTCTTAATCTGCACGCCAGCGTCCATCAGTGCGAGGCAGCCAGCGCAAACGGTGGCCATCGACGACGAGCCGTTCGACTCCAAGATGTCGGAAACCACGCGAACGCAGTAGGGATAATTTTCAGGAATCATATTTTTCAGAGCGCGGCAAGCGAGGTTACCGTGTCCAATCTCGCGACGACCAACGCCGCGTTGTGCTTTGGCTTCGCCCGTAGCAAATGGCGGGAAGTTGTAGTGCAGCAAGAAACGGTCGTTGCCTTGAACCAGTGCTTCGTCAATCATCTTTTCGTCGCGTTTGGTGCCGAGCGTTACAGTCGAGAGCGATTGCGTTTCGCCGCGGGTGAAAATGGCCGAGCCGTGAGGTCCAGGCAGATAGCCAACTTCGCACCAGATTGGGCGGATTTCGTTGGTTTTACGACCATCGAGACGTTTGCCTTCGTCGAGAACGGCGCGGCGCATAGCCTCTTTTTCAACATCGTGATAGTAGCGATCGATCATGCCCTCTTTTTCGGCCAATTCCTCTTCGGTAAATTGTGCTTTGAAATCGGCGCAGATGGCTGCAAAAGCCTCTTCGCGGTGATGTTTGTCGGTGTCGGCCGAGGTGGCTTGCGCATAGGCGCGATCGTAGCAGAAGTCGTGCACTTGTTGGCGCAGTTCTTCGTCGTTCACCTCGTGGCAATATTCGCGTTTCACAGTTTTGCCAGCGGCCTCCATCAGTTCAATTTGAGCTTGGCACTGTGGTTTGATGGCTTCGTGAGCGGCTTTGATGGCCTCGAGCATCTCCTGCTCGGTAACCTCTTTCATTTCGCCTTCGACCATCATAATGTTGTCGAGCGTAGCAGCAACCATCAGTTCGATATCGGCATGCTCGAGTTGTGCAAATGTTGGGTTGATCACCATTTTGCCGTCGATGCGGGCAACGCGCACTTCGGAGATTGGACCCTCGAACGGAATGTCCGACACAGCCAGTGCAGCCGATGCAGCCAATCCAGCCAGCGAATCAGGTGTCTCGATGCCATCGGCAGAATAGAGCGTTACGTTCACAAAAGTCTCAGCGTGGTAGTTGCTTGGGAAGAGTGGGCGCAGGGCGCGATCGACCAAGCGAGCGATCAGGATTTCGTAGTCATCGGCACGACCTTCGCGGCGCGTGAAGCCACCGGGAAAACGGCCAGCCGAAGCAAATTTCTCTTTGTACTCAACAGTCAGCGGCATGAAGTCGGTGCCTGGAACGGCCTCTTTGGCGGAGCATACTGTGGCCAAAAGCATGGTTTTGCCGCAGGTTACCATTACGGCGCCGTCGGCCTGTTTGGCCAACTTTCCTGTCTCGAGCGTAATGGTGCGTCCATCACTCAGTGTGATGGTTTTTGTAATTACATTCATAAAAGGATTACTATTAAAAATTTTGTTTCTTGAAAATTCGCGCAAAGGTACGATTTTTTTTTGGAATAGACACTTTTTTGACTATGACCTTTGACTATGACGATGACTTTTTGGTAACCGAAACCAACTGCGATATTTGACCACGGACGCACGCGGTACGTCCCTACAGTTCAGCGAAACGCAATCATCTAATAATCAGCCAATTAACAGCCTCGCACTGCACTTTTTTGCAAAAACTCTTGCATTTATCGAAAAGAAATGCCTACATTTGTAGATTGATTGTGTGCGTGCGCCGACGGCTCATTTTGGGGTTGTGGCAGTGTGCTAACTTTTTGTGGTGCAAACTGTTGACTCATTTTTTGTGCCAACGTTGGCGCGCATACGAAAACGAATTTTTTAGAAAAATATGGAAGAATCGCATCTAAAGGTCGCCGTAATGGGCGGCGGCAGTTGGGCCACAGGCATTGCCAAAATTGTTCTCGATACCTACCCAGAAATTATTTGGTACATGCGTCGTCAGGACCAGATTGACGAATTTATGCGCACTAGCCGCAACCCATCGTACCTGTCGAGCGTGAAATTCGACATCAACCGCATTCATTTCACATCGAAAATAAATCAAGCGGTGAAAAATGCCGATGTGCTGATTTTCGCCACGCCATCGCCATTCTTGAAACAACATCTGAAAAAACTGCGCCTGCGCCTCGATAGCAAAGTGGTGGTTTCGGCCATCAAAGGCATTGTGCCAGACGAAAACATGGTCGTTTCGGAGTATTTTCACCAATTCTACGGCATTCCCTACGAACAGATAGCCGTGCTTAGCGGTCCGTGCCACGCCGAAGAGGTGGCGTTGGAGCGCACATCGTACCTCACCATTGCTTGCGCCGACCGCGACCGCGCGCGCCAACTCTCGCCCATATTCACAAACCGCTATGTGCAGACCTACACGAGCGACGACACTTGCGGCATAGAGTACGCATCGGTGATGAAAAACATCTACGCCATAGCCGTGGGCATTTGCCATGGTTTGAAGTATGGCGACAATTTTCAGGCGGTTTTGGTGTCGAATGCCATTCAAGAGATGAGCCGTTTTTGCAACGCTGCGCACCCTGGACATCGCAATCTGCAAGAATCGGTCTATCTGGGCGATTTGCTGGTTACAGCCTATTCAAAATTCAGTCGCAACCGCACTTTCGGAAATATGATTGGCAAAGGCTACAGCGTGAAGACCGCCCAGGTGGAGATGGAGATGATAGCCGAGGGTTACTACGGCACCAAGTGCATTCACGAGTTGAACGAGAAATATCAGGTGAACATGCCCATTCTCGATGCCGTGTATGCCATTTTGTACCAGCGCCGCCAGCCCTCGTGCGTAATGCGCGA
>CAZGVF010000134.1:0-3757 GCA_964528925.1 uncultured Paludibacteraceae bacterium
TTCACCTGTTGATAACTTGTTGAAAACTCGCAATTTTCGGTTGATATGTGGTTGATAAGCGGTTGAAATGGCTTTGAAAAGAAAAATGGCGAGCCCGTTGCGAATCGAAAAAATTGCTCTACCTTTGTTTTTTGTACCGAGAGCGAAAAAATGGCGCATTAATGCCTAAATTTCAAACATTTCGCAAAATCATTTCGCAAAAAATCAACCTAAAATATGGCAACAACGCAAGACAAAACCAAACGACGCAAAAACCAAGTTACCGACATCGACCCTGTGGGCAGAACAAAACCCAAAGCACTAGAGGTGGAAGAGGCAGTGCTTGGCGCACTGATAATTGACTGCAAAGCCATCGACAAAGTGGTGGACATTCTGACACCAGAAACCTTCTACAAGCCCGAGCATACACTCATTTATCGTGCAATGGTGGAACTTTTCAGTCTGGGAGAAAAGGCGGTTATCGATGTCCACACCGTGGTAGAGCAACTGCGCAAAGATGAAGCACTCGAAGATGCGGGCGGACTCCCGTACGTCTACGAACTGGCCAACAAAGTGGCTTCGTCGGCACACGTCGTCTACCATGCGCAAATACTCGCCCAGAAAGCCATTGCGCGCAAACTTATCGACATAACCACCGAAATTGAGGGCGAAGCTTACGACGAAACTGCTGATGTGGAAGATCTGCTGCAACGAGCCGAAGGACAATTGTTCGAACTTTCGCAAAAGCGTCTAAAAAAGGGCGTCACGCAAATTGACCCAGTGATTGAGCAGGCCATTGAACGACTGAACAAAGCCGCCAAACAGGTGGGCGGCATGAGCGGATTGCCAAGCGGTTTCCACAAATTGGACCAAGTAACTTCGGGTTGGCAAAAATCGGATTTGATAATCATTGCAGCGCGCCCTGCCATGGGCAAAACGGCATTTGTGCTTTCGATGGCAAAAAATATAGCGGTCGACCAAAAAATTCCCGTGGCAGTATTTTCGCTCGAGATGTCGAATGTGCAGCTGGTCAACCGACTGATAGTGAATGTCTGCTCGATCCCGAACGACAAGATAAAAAGCGGTCAACTGGAGCCACACGAATGGCAGCAACTCGACGCAAAAATCAAAAACTTGCAAGGCGCACCACTCTACGTGGACGACACCGCCAACCTGTCGATTTTGGAATTTCAGACCAAGGCGCGCCGCCTGAAAGAGGAGCACGACATTCAGCTGATCATAATCGACTATCTGCAACTGATGAACGCTTCGGGCATGCGTTTTCAGAGCCGTGAGCAGGAGGTCAGCACCATTTCGCGCTCGCTCAAAGGCTTGGCCAAGGAGTTGGACATTCCGATTATTGCGCTGTCGCAGTTGAACCGTAACGTCGAAAACCGCGGTCAGGGCTCGGTCGAGGGCAAAAAGCCGCAATTGTCGGACCTGCGCGAATCGGGCGCCATAGAGCAAGATGCCGATATGGTCTGCTTCATTCACCGCCCAGAATACTACAAAATTTACGAAGATCCGACCACGCACAAAGATCTGCGCGGCGTGGGACAGATAATCATTGCCAAACACCGTAACGGCGCCACGGCCGACATCGATCTGCGTTTCAAGAGCGAATACATACGTTTTATGAACGAAGAAGACGACGAAAATGCGGGCTACGGACAACTGCTCGAATCGCACATCAATGTCGAAAATGCAGCGCCAGTAGCCCCAGCGCCAACCGATTACGATCTGCCGCAACAAAGCGAAGACGCACCATTTTGACAAGCAAACTTTGCTCAATTTTCAACATTCTAAAAATCTGAAAATCAAATGGATAACAACGAAAAACAAGAGATTAAACTGCCCGAAAACGCCAATCGCGAACTAAAACCAGGCGAAAAATACGAGCCGATTTTGCCAGCCAACAAAAATTTCCCCGAAGTGAGTCTCTATTCGGTCACTTGCGGTGTGTTGATGGCAGTGATTTTTTCGGCTGCGGCTGCCTATCTCGGCTTGAAAGTGGGACAAGTTTTCGAAGCCGCCATTCCTATTGCCATCATTGCGGTGGGACTGTCGAGCGCCACAAAACGCAAAAATGCGCTGGGCGAAAATGTCATCATTCAATCGATTGGCGCAAGTTCGGGAGTGATAGTGGCAGGCGCCATTTTCACGCTGCCCGCGCTCTACATTCTGCAAGCGAAATATCCCGACATCACAGTCAATTTCATGCAAGTGTTTCTCAGTTCGTTGCTGGGCGGCATTCTTGGAATTTTGTTTCTGATACCATTCCGCCGCTATTTTGTGAGCGACATGCACGGCAAATATCCATTCCCCGAAGCCACCGCCACCACGCAAGTGCTCGTTTCGGGCGAGAAGGGCGGCAGTCAGGCCAAACCGCTCATCTGGGCGGCACTCATTGGCGGCATCTACGACTTTTGCGTATCGACATTTGGCGCGTGGAGCGAGACTTTGAGTTCGCGCATGACCGCTTGGGGCGATGCTTTGGCCACAAAAGCAAAATTCACTTTTTCGATAAACACCAGCGCAGCAGTGCTCGGTTTGGGCTACATTGTGGGGCTAAAATACGCCGCCATCATCTGCGCAGGATCGCTGTTTGCTTGGTGGATAATAGTGCCGCTGCTAGGCATGACTACGCAGGATTCGGTGATGCTTAGCACCATGGAGCCAGAGTGGATTTTTGCCAATTATGCCCGCTACATCGGCATTGGCGCCATTGCCATGGCTGGAGTCATTGGCATTGTGAAATCGTGGGGCGTAATAAAAAGTGCCGTTGGATTGGCTGGCAAAGAACTCGGCGGCAAAGGTAAAGCCATTGCGCAAGCCGTGCCACGCACCGAACGCGATCTGACCATGAAATTTGTGGCGATAGCCGTCATTGCAGCGCTCGTCATCACATTTTTGTTCTTCTACTTGGGCGTGATTCACAATCTATTCCAATCTATCATCGCATTTTTGGTGGTGGCAGTCATCGCATTTTTGTTCACCACCGTGGCAGCCAACGCCATCGCCATTGTGGGCTCAAATCCCGTTTCGGGCATGACGCTGATGACGCTCATCATCGCTTCGGTAGTGCTGGTTGCCGTTGGACTGAAAGGCACGAGCGGCATGGTGGCAAGCATGGTTATTGGTGGTGTGGTTTGCACGGCACTGTCGATGGCTGGCGGTTTCATCACCGACCTGAAAATTGGTTATTGGATTGGCACGACACCCGCCAAACAGGAGACTTGGAAATTTCTCGGCACGCTAGTTTCGGCGGCAACCGTTGGTGGCGTCATCATCATTCTGAACAAAACCTACGGCTTTACGGGCGAGAATGCGCTTGTTGCACCACAAGCCAACGCCATGGCTGCAGTCATCGAGCCGCTGATGATGGGACAAGGCGCACCATGGCTGCTCTACGGCGTGGGAGCCATCTTGGCACTGCTACTCAATCTGCTTGGCGTGCCAGCGTTGGCATTTGCGCTGGGCATGTTCATTCCGTTGCAACTGAACACGCCACTCGTTGTGGGCGGACTGATTAGTTGGTTTGTAACCTCGCGTTCGAAAGATGCCGCCGTAAACCAAGCACGACAGGAGAAAGGCACGCTCATTGCCTCTGGCCTGATAGCGGGCGGCGCGCTGATGGGCGTAGTGAGTGCCGCACTCAAATTTGCCGACCTCGACTGGTACATGCCAGAGTGGGCACAAAGCAACGGCGCCGCCATCTGCGGACTTGTGGCCTATGCCCTACTCATCACCTATTTTGTGTGGGCAAGTCTAAAGGTGA
>CAZGVF010000135.1:0-1457 GCA_964528925.1 uncultured Paludibacteraceae bacterium
GTATTTGCACTATCCCTACTTTTAACTTTCAACTTTAAACTTTTTAACTGGCAATTTTTTGAAAAAAATTGCTACCTTTGCAAGATTATGTAATTGCATTTCAATGAAACTTACAATCGTTACCATCAATCGCAACAATCTTGCTGGGCTGCAACGCACGCTGCAGTCGGTTCAGGCGCAGACTTGCACCGATTTTGAACATGTGGTGATTGATGGCGCTAGCACTGATGGCTCGGCGCAGTTGGTTGCCGATTATGCCGCGCACGCTCCGTATGCCGTACGGTGGTTGAGCGAGCCTGACAGCGGCATCTACAACGCCATGAACAAAGGTATCGGCATGGCCACGGGCGATTACATCGAGATTTTGAATTCGGGCGATGCACTGGCTTCTGCCGATGTGGTGGAGCGTATGTTTGCCGCCCTTGATGCCAGAAATTATCCCGAAATAATGTATGGTAACATGCTGAAAACCAGCGATTGGCAGCATTTTCGCCGCGATCGTTGTGGCGACAGCAGTCTGTACACGCCGCAGTCGTTCCTCTATTTTTATTGCGGCACGCTAAACCACGATTGCGCCTATATTCGTCGCTCGCTGTTCGAGCGGTTCGGGTTCTACAACGAGCAGATGCGCATCTGTTCCGATTGGGAATGGTACATTCGCGCCATTGTGCTTGGCGGCGTTCAACCGGTCTATGTCAATATAGATGTAACGCACTTCGACATGAACGGCATAAGCGAGAGCGGACGAAAAAATGCCGAAATCATTGCGCGCGAACGGCGTGAATATCTCGAAAAAATTGTCCCTGCGTCGGTGCTTTGGGACTACGACCACTACGCTTTTCCCATGGATCAATATCGTCGATTGCGGCGGCATCATCTTTGGGGCATGGTGTGGTTTGTCGAACGCGTGGTTTTCAAACTCGAAAAATGGGGAATCTTGCGATGAAACTCAGTGTAATCGTCCCGATTTATAATGTCGCGCCGTATCTGCACCGTTGCGTCGATAGCCTGCTGACGCAGAATTTGGCGCCGTCCGATTTCGAAATCATTCTTGTTGACGATGGCTCCACCGATGGCTGCTTTGCCATTGCCGACGAATATGCTGCACAAAATGCGAACATTGTGGCGGTGCATCAGCCGAATGGCGGACTCAGTGCTGCGCGCAACACGGGCATTGGCATGGCGCATGGCGAGTTTCTGCTGTTTGTCGATTCCGACGATTTTCTCGAATCCAATGTGCTTGGTTCTTTGGTCGAAAAAATGGCTGCCGACAGGCTCGATGTGCTGCGGTTCAACTACCAAAATGTTGACGAAAACTATCGCATTTTTCAGCCATATAAAGATGGTAAACCTTTTACCGATTATAGCGACAGTGTGTGCGATGGTCTTACATTTTTGACTGAACGTTTAGGTTACAAATGCTATGCGTGGCAGTTTGTGATGCGCACCGAATTGGT
>CAZGVF010000135.1:1557-3755 GCA_964528925.1 uncultured Paludibacteraceae bacterium
ACAAACGCTGGTATCTAGGCATGATGGCAGCAACTTCCGTTTCGCTGCTTGGTATGATTGCGAGCGATTTTTGGACGGAACGCAATCAATTTCTGAAAGAATACAACGATTTGCATATTCGTCCGCTTTCTACCTTTCATTCCACGCCTCGCATTCGTCGCAAAATTTTTCTGATCAACCTTTCTCCGCGATTTTTTTGCTGGTTGATTCATCTGCGTTCAAAATAACTAAACCGCACCGACCAAATGTTTTACTCACTTCATACACTTTCGAACGGCATTCGGCTGCTGCATGTGCCAGCGGCTGGACCTGTGGTCTATTGCGGTTTTGTGGTGAATGCAGGCTCGCGCGACGAGCGGCCCGACGAGCAAGGCATGGCGCATTTCGTGGAACACATGCTGTTCAAAGGCACGGAGCATCGCCGCAGCTCGCAAGTCATCGGGCGGCTCGAGGCGTTTGGCGGTCAACTCGATGCCTACACCACCAAGGACGCCACCTTCGTTTATGCCACTGTGCCGCTGCAAAAAGCCGAGTGCGCCACCGAACTATTGGGCGATATTGTGCTGCATTCTACCTTTCCCGAGGCGGAATTGGAACACGAGCGCGGCGTGGTTTTGGAAGAAATTCAACTCTACAACGACACGCCTTCGGAGCAGATTTTCGACGATTTTGATAACATGCTTTTCAGCGGCTCATCGCTTGGACACAACATTCTTGGCAACGAGCAATCGCTTGCCGACATCAATTCGGAACGCATGCGAGCGTTCGTACGGCGCTGCTACACAACCGATAATCTGCTGTTTTTCATGCTTGGCTCTGTCGATGAAAAAAAAATTCTGCACTGGGCTGAGCGTTATTTTGGCGTGGCGGCCACTTACCGCACTTTCGAGCGCATTGCTCCGTCAGTTTATCAGCCCGAAACGAAAGTGCAGTCGCGCGACACTTATCAAACGCATTTCGTGGTCGGAAATCGCACCTGCAGTCTGCTTCACGACGACAGTTTTGCGCTGCGATTGCTCAACAACATTCTTGGCGGACCAAATATGAGCAGTCGACTCAACATGGCTGTGCGCGAGCGTTGCGGCTTGGCCTACACCATCGATTCCACGCTCAGCCTCTATCCCGATACGGGTTCGTGGTGCGTCTATTTTGGTTGCGATCACGAGAACGAAAAACGCTGTATCAGGCTGATTAACAACGAATTACAAAAACTTATCGACACGCCGCTCACGCCACGACAGCTGCAGCGCGCCAAGTGCCAATACGATGGACAAATGCTCATCGAGAACGAAAATCGCGAAAATCTCATTCTCGCAATGGCAAATTCGATATTGAAAACGGGCGTTTTTCTGTCGGACGAGCAGATGCACGATCGCATTGCCGCCGTAACCGCCGAAAAACTGCAACAACTTGCTGCAGAATTGTTCCCCGCCGAACGCTGCTCAACGCTGATATACAGATAGTTAGAAGAATTGATAATTGACAATTGATAATTGATAATTTTGCGGTTCGACAAGCTCACCGCACTGTAATCTTCAAATTTTCAAATCTTCAAATGAACAATTAGAAACAGCGCGAAGCGCGCGAAACGATTAGAAACTAATTTATGCAACTGAAACAAGCCACACAATTTGACGATTACAACGCGCTGATCGACGATTATATGGCGCGCCACAGCGATGCCGAACCTGATTTTTTGGCTGCCGTCAATCGCGAAACGCACCTGCGCACCATCAATCCGCGCATGATGTCGGGTCATTTTCAGGGGCGAATTCTCAAAATGCTAGTCCGCATGGCGCAGCCGCAGTGCATCCTCGAAATTGGCACTTTTACGGGCTATTCCGCACTCTGCATGGCCGAAGGTTTGACCGCCGCCAACGCTCACATCGATACCATCGAGATTGATGATGAGTTGGAAAATTTTATTCGTCAGAATTTTGTGCAATCGCCTTATAATGAGCAAATTACGTTGCATATTGGCGATGCGCGAAAGGTTGTTCCAACGCTCGCTGGCGAGTTCGATTTTGTCTTTATTGATGCTGACAAGCGCGAATATCTCGACTATTATGAATTGGTGCTGCCGCGCGTGCGAAAAGGTGGTTTCATCTTGGCCGACAACACGCTGTGGGACGGCAAAGTACTTATCGAAAATCCGCCATCGGGCGATCATCAAACCATTGCTGTGAAGCAGTTCAACG
>CAZGVF010000136.1:0-3730 GCA_964528925.1 uncultured Paludibacteraceae bacterium
AAACCGTGGAACAGGGCGCAATTCTTGCCCTTTGGAAGATAACCGAGACGGTCGACGAACTGCTCGATGCGCTCAACCTCGATCCATTTGTGATAGCCGAAATTGCGCAATTCACCAGCGAAAAACGCAAGCTTGAATACTTGGCTGTGCGTGTGATGCTGCGCGAGGTGCTCGGCGAGAAGAAAACCATAGTCTACGACCCCAACGGCAGTCCGCGCTTGCAAGATGGCTCATACAACATAAGTATCACACACACAGGCAGTTACGCCGCCATCATTCTGCATCCGACGCTGCGTTTGGGCATCGATATCGAGCGCATTTCGGACCGCGTGGTGCGTGTGCAGAGCAAATTTCTGTCGAAGCGCGAACTCGAGAGCATCGATCAACCCACGGCAAAAACGCATTTGGCACTGTTGTGGAGTGCAAAAGAGGCGCTATACAAAATTGTGCAGCAGACCGAGGTCGATTTCACACGTCATTTCAGCGTGGCACCGTTCGTTCCGCGCCTAACTGGCAGCATGTTGGCGCACGAAACGCGCACACCTGCCGCTGAACAGTTCGAACTGAGTTACCGCGTCTATCCCGAGTTTGTGCTTGTCTGGATTGTGAAATAGTGTCGTCGATTTTTTCACAAATAACTGATGCTGTGGCGCATGGGCGCAAACTTTTTGCCCTGCTCATCGATCCCGAAAAATGCTCGTTACAGCGTTTGCAGACGGTAGCAGAAGCCGCTGCCATTGCCCAACCCGACTTGATTTTGGTTGGTGGCAGCCAGTTGCGCCAATCCACCGAGCAGGCGATTGATGTGATAAAAAAGGTCTGCCATCTGCCCGTGACGCTTTTCCCCGGAAATGTGGAGCAATTGGCGTCGAATGCCGATGCGCTGCTGTTGCTTTCGCTGCTTTCGGGGCGCAATGCCGAATGGCTTGTGGGTCAGCAGGTGCGTGCCGCGCACTGCATTCACAATCTGCAGATTGAAGTTTTGCCAACGGGTTACATTTTGATCGATGGCGGCAAAACCACGGCTGTGCAGCGCGTGAGCCAAACGCAGCCCATTGCCGCCGACGATATCGATTTGGCGGTGGATACCGCACTTTGTGGCGAGCAGGCGGGCAAAAGACTGATCTACTTGGAGGCTGGCAGCGGTGCCGTTCGTCCCGTGGCGGCAGCGACCATTTCGGCAGTGAAAAAGATGATCTCCGTTCCGCTGATTGTTGGCGGCGGCATCACTTCTGTCGAGGATTTGCACCAAGCCTACGCCGCTGGAGCAGACATAGTTGTGGTGGGCAATCATCTTGAAACGCACCTCGACGATTTGGCGGCATTTGTACGTGTGGCGCGAGAATTTTGAAGAAAAATCTGAAAAAATATGGCAAAAATAGTCTGTTTTCTCTATGCTGACAATGCCGAATCGGTAGCGATGTCGGTGGCAGAAATTCGTCAATCGCCGCTGGTGGAGCGCATTGTGCTGCTCTCGCCAAATGGCATAACCCACCCCGATTGCGAAACGCTCGCCATCGCTGGTTTGGGCGACAGTAGCACCATTCAAACGATTGCCGAGCATTCGGAAGAGTCTGATTTTGTGCTGCTTTACACCAAAAATACGCCGCTAAAACTCGGTCAGCGCGCCATAGAACGACTCTGCGCCGTGGCTTGCGACACCAACGCTGCACTACTCTATTCCGACCGCTACGAAATGCGCAATGGAGAGCGCCTGCCGCACCCTTGCATCGATTATCAGCAGGGCAGCGTGCGCGACGATTTCGATTTTGGCTCGCTCATGCTTTTCGATTCAGAAAAATTGCGCAAAGGTGCCGTTCAAAGCCAAGATTCTGACTATCGTTTTGCGGCGCTTTACGATTTGCGATTGCGCTTGAGCGAAGATTCTGAGCTGAAAATTGTGCATCTGCCCGAATATCTCTACACCGAGGTGGAACTCGATTTGCGCCAGAGCGGTCAGCGGCAGTTCGACTATGTGGATCCGCGCAATGCCGATGTTCAGCGCGAGATGGAGCAGGCTTTCACAGCCTATCTTGGGCGAATTGGTGCACTCATCAATCCTGAAAAAGATTACAAGAAAATTGATGTGTCGGAAGGTCATTTTGCGGTGGAGGCGACAGTGGTCATTCCCGTGCGCAACCGTGCGCGCACCATTGGCGACGCCATTCATTCTGCGCTCAGTCAAGTAACTGATTTTCAGTTCAATATCATCGTAGTAGACAATCATTCAACCGATGGCACCACCGAAATTATCGACCAGATTGCTGCCAACGATGAGCGCGTGATTCACATCGTTCCCGAGCGCACCGATCTTGGCATTGGCGGCTGCTGGAACGAGGCCATTTACAGCGAAAAATGCGGTCGTTTTGCCGTGCAGCTCGATAGCGACGATGTCTACAGTTCGCCTGCAACGCTCAGCACCATTGTCGAGAAATTTTATCAAGAACAGTGCGCTATGGTCATCGGCGCGTACACCATGACCGACGGCGCGCTCAACACCATTGCGCCAGGACTGATTTCGCACTGCGAATGGACTGCCCACAATGGTTGCAACAATGCCCTTCGCATCAACGGATTGGGTGCGCCACGAGCCTTCTACACGCCACTTTTGCGCCAGTTTGGTTTTCCGAATACGAGTTATGGCGAGGACTACGCAATGGGATTGCGCACTTCGCGAGAATACAAAATAGGGCGCATTTTCACCTCGCTCTATCTTTGTCGCCGTTGGGAGGGCAATTCCGACGCCAATCTCTCAATAGAAAAGGTGAACGCCAACAATTTTTACAAAGATAAACTCCGCACCATCGAGATTGAGGCGCGAAAGAAATCTAAGTTCCTAAATTTGAAACTTGAAATCAAGATTTAATCTGTGAATCAGCAAGATTTAGAACAGCTTTTCGACCGCCAGATGCGCGATTGGCCGCTGGCTGCCAAGAATTTCGACGACCTAAAACGAGTGCAGGTGCGTTCGTTCCAGTTCGATGGATTTGCGGTGCGGGTGCAGTTCAATGCGGCGCGTGCTGTCTCGTCGTGCGCCAAGACCGATGCCGCCAGCATTGCAGCGCGTCCGTGCTTTTTGTGCGCGCAAAATCGACCAGCCGAACAGGCTGCCATCGATTGTGGCGATTGGCAAGCGTTGGTGAATCCGTTCCCGATTTTTCCAAAGCATTTCACCATAGTTCACAAGCAGCATCAGCCGCAAGATTTTGCGCAGTATATTGCTGATTTTCTGCAGTTTACGCACGATTTGCCCGATTATGTGATCTTCTACAACGGCCCGCGCTGTGGCGCCTCGGCTCCCGATCATCTACATTTTCAGGCGGGCAATCGCGATTTTTTGCCGCTCATTGGCGACTATTTTAGGCTGAAATCGGAGCGCGCGCGGCAGGTTGACAGGGTTGGTTCGGCCAGCGTTTTTGCGCTCGATGGCTATTTGCGCACCGTTTTTTGCATCGAAGGCAAGCGCGCCGATGCCGTGCAGGTGGCATTTTTGAATCTTTATAACGACCTGATCGAAGAGCCTTTGGTGGAGCCGATGATGAACATTGTGGGCTATTTCGAGAACAATACTTTTTATCTTTTTGTGATGCCGCGCAAGGCTTTTCGTCCGTGGCAGTATTCTGCAGAAGACCCTGAGCGTCAGTTACTTATCAGCCCTGCGGCGGTAGAGATGGCGGGCGTTTTTGTTACGCCTGTGTTGGAGCATTTTCAGCGCATCACGGCCGACGAT
>CAZGVF010000137.1:0-2146 GCA_964528925.1 uncultured Paludibacteraceae bacterium
TAACTGGAGGACATATTTATGAAGACTTACATTCAACTGGTGAAGACCGCCGCAGCGCGCATCAGGCAGAGCAAACTCAGAAAACTTGGAACCAAGGAGACCAGCGAGGCGCTGACCGCCCTGACCACTGCGCTCAATTTTAACGACAAAAACGAGGCGATTATTTTTGCTGCACTTTTCGACGCCAGTTGCAACTGCCATCAGAGCGACATTGACGACCTTGCACGCTATTTCGACAGCACCGTACTCGACGTGATAGAGTACATGCCAGCGCTGAACGAATTGATGAAACGCGGTCTAGTGGTGCAGACAAACGCCAACGAAACGCGCCGCAATTTCCGCTCGTACATGGTGCCAAACTACGTGCTCGACTGCATCACAAACAACCGCATGCCCGAATCGGTCGACATGAAACTATTCGACAAAGAGTTCGACCGCTACGACTTTTGCAAGATAATTGACGACCAAGTAGAAGACCGTGAAATTCAAGCTGAGTCGTTGATGCAAATGACGCAAAGCCTTGAAAATGAGCACCCTGAGTTTCAATTCATACAAGAGCTAAAAAAACTGATTCCAGAAATTCACCATCGCGTAATTTTCTACAGCACTTGCAAAGATTTCTACAGTTCTATGAGATGCCGACATTGTGTCGATATTGAACACATGCTGAACGAAATTTTTGGCGATGCTTTCAGCACATTTTTCAGAGAAAAAAGAATGCTCGTCGAAGGCACGCACCCGCTCATAAAACAGGGATTAATCGAGATTTCGGGCGACAAAGAGGACATATTGCTGAGCGAAAAAGGCAAAAAACTCTTTTTGGAAGAGGATTACGCCACATTCTGCGCACAATACGCCAACCTCGATCGCTACAAATTTGCCGAGGCCGTGGCAGACTTTGTGCACAGTCGCGAGTACGACAACGAAGTGCCCGATGCCATGGCGCGCCTCGACGAACGCATTTTGCAGATAGAAGATTGCAACAGTTCGCTCGGCATGCTGCAGCGCATTCGCCAAGTCATCAAAAGAAGCGAGGATCGCGCGCTGTTCTACCTCGTTTGCGATTCGTGCGCCAAAGAGCATAACGACACCAATCTTATGCAAGAATTGAGCGGACTCTACCCCATGAGAAAGCGCAAAGAGGCCATTCGCATGCTGAAACTAGAAACGCACGAACTACAAGTTACTGGACTAGCCGAAATTCACACGCGAACAAGTCTTTTCGGCGGCGAAAACACATTCATTTCGCTCACCGACAAGGGCAAAGAGCTGTTTTTCGAAGAAGATGCGCACCTTTTCATCGAAACTACAAACGGCAACAACAACTGCATTGCAGCCGACAAAATCGTCGAAAAGCGTCTTTTTTATTCCGATGAACAACAACGGCAGTTGTCACTAGTCGAGGATTCCATTCAGGAGGAAAATTACCAGAAACTTGTGTCGCGCCTCGAGGCGAAAGGCTTGCCCAAAGGCATCGCGGTGCTTCTCTATGGCGCGCCAGGCACAGGCAAAACCGAAACCGTGATGCAGTGGGCCAAACGCACCGGTCGCGATGTGATGCACGTGGACATAAGCAACTCCAAAAGCATGTGGTTTGGCGAAAGCGAGAAGATTGTAAAGAAAATTTTCTCTGACTATCGCAGCAAATGCAACAGCAGCAAAGGTTTGAAGCCGATTTTGCTATTCAACGAAGCCGACGCCATTTTCTCCACTCGCCAGAAGATGACGGGACGCACTTCACCCGTGGCTCAAACCGAGAATGCCATTCAGAACATCATTCTCGAGGAGATGGAGCGGCTCGACGGCATTCTGATAGCCACCACCAACCTTCAGAGCAATCTTGATGCGGCATTCGAGCGCCGGTTTTTGTTCAAAATTCATTTCGAGAAACCATCGCTCACGGCCAAGCAGAACATTTGGCGCGACAAACTGCCATCGCTCGACGACGAGCAGGCAAAGCGTCTTGCCACGGCATTCGACTTCAGCGGCGGCGAAATTGACAACATCGTGCGCAAAGTCACCATGCAAGAGGTGGTGAGCGGCAATCTGCCCGGCATCGACGAGATAATCACCCTCTGCAGCAACGAAAAACTTGCAGGCTGCGGACACGGCAGAGTGGGATTTTGAAAAAATCTCACTCGATTTT
>CAZGVF010000137.1:2246-3723 GCA_964528925.1 uncultured Paludibacteraceae bacterium
TTTTGGGGGTGCCGTGGCGCATAAGCCATGGCTGAGATCATACCCTTTGAACCTGCGCAGGCAATGCTGCGAAGGGAAAAAGTCGCTCTGCACGCGCACACTTCTGCGCAACCTCCAAAAACATCTTCTCAGAATATTTTTTGGAGGAAATATGAAAAAATCATTCTCTTTTTTTGCTTTCGCCCTACTCTGCAGCGCATCGGTTGCAGCGCAAGAGGCGTCGGACAGCATTGCCATGAGCGGCGAACTGGACGAGATTGTGGTGTCGTCGATCAGACTGAAAAACGAAACGCCACTCCTCACACAAAGTTACACCGAAGCGCAACTGCAGCAGCAAAACACAGGCGTGAACCTGCCCTATCTGCTAACGCTCACACCTTCACTGGTGGTTACGAGCGACGACGGATTGGGCGTTGGTTACACCTATTTTCGTGTGCGCGGCACCGATCAAAGCCGCATAAACATGACAGTGAACGGCGTGCCGCTGAACGATGGCGAATCGCAAACGGTGTTTTGGGTGAACATGACCGACATGGCCTCGTCGATGAGCGAAGTGAATGTGCAGCGCGGCGTGGGAACATCGACCAATGGCGCGTCGGCATTTGGTGCGTCGGTGAATATGCTCACCGAAAAAGCACAGCCGCAACCCTACGCCTCCATCGCGTTCAACGGCGGCATGTACAACACCTTCCGCGAGAGCGCAAAAATTGGCACAGGCCTGATGAACAATGGTTTTGCGTTCGATGCGCGATTTTCGAAAGTGAACAGCGACGGCTTTCTCGAACGTGCCAATTCTGACCTCTACTCGTACTACGCTTCGGGCGCATGGTACGGTGAAAATACGATGGTGAAACTGCTTCTTTTCGGCGGAAAAGAGAAGACCTACATGGCATGGGACGGCGTAACCTACGATGTGGCTTACGGGCTGAATGGCGCCAACCGTCGCTACAATCCCGCAGGCGAATACACCGACGACGAGGGCAACACCGCTTACTACGACAATCAGACCGACAACTACGCGCAACAACATGCGCAACTGCATGTATCTCACCGTTTTACGACCAATTGGAGCCTGAATGCAGCGCTGCACTACACACACGGCAGCGGCTACTACGAGCAGTACAAAGTTAACAAAAAATTAGGCGATTTTGGTCTCGAAAATTTCACCGACACCGCTGGAAATGTAGTCAAACGCTCCGACCTTATCAACCAAAAACATCTGAACAACCATTTTTATGGCGGCGTGCTGGCGGTAAGTTATCAAAATGCGAAAGTGCATGCCACTTTTGGCGGCGCAGTGAACAATTATCAGGGCGCGCATTGGGGAAATGTGCTGTGGGTGCGCAACTACAACCAAAGCATTCCAAAAGATTTTGAATACTATCGCAACAAAGCCAACAAATTCGATGCAAATGTCTATTTGAAAGCCAATTGGACGATAATCGATGGTTTGGAACTGTTTGGCGATGTGCAATAC
>CAZGVF010000138.1:0-3718 GCA_964528925.1 uncultured Paludibacteraceae bacterium
TCAGGTTTGTGGTATCCAAGACTATCTGCAAACAGTTGTGGAATGTGAACTTTATGAACTTTATAACTTTATAAACTTTATAAACTTTATAAACTTTATAAACTTCTTATCAACTCGTCAACTTTTCAACTTTTCAACTTACTTTGCAGCAGCCTTTTTATTTTTCGCCTCCTTTGTCCACGCGTTCAGTTGGGCGAGAATGTCGTTCCAGACGGTCTGGCGCTTTGTCTCGTTCAGAATTTCGTGGCGCATGTTGGGGTAGAGTTTGCTTGTTACGTTGGTGTAGCCCACATTGTTCATGTTGCCTGCAGCCACTTCAAATTTTCTTTCAGAGATGATGCAAGGGTCGTCGGCACCAGCGATGAACCAAATTGGCATGTCGGGATTGTCCATCTTCCAATCGTGGCGGTCGTAGGCATCGCGCATCAGGTCGAAAAGGTTGTTGAAACCGTTCACTGTGAATATGAAGTTGCACATTGGGTCGGCATCGTAGCGCGCCACCACTTTGGGGTTGGAGCAGATCCATGCGTGCGGCGAAACGGGTCCTGTGGCATCTTCCACAAATTTTTTGTTGTGATAGCGGAATGCCATGTCGTTAATTTTCTGGCTGCGATAGTGCCCGCCTTTTTGTTTCACAAGCAGATTGGTGAGCGGAATTCCCAGCACGCATTGCGGATCGTAACTTGGGCTGCCGCACACTATCAAGCCCGAGAGTTCGCTGTCGTAGCGTTTGGCATACGAGCGCACCACCATCGAACCCATGCTGTGTCCAAAGAGAAAGAGCGGCAGGTCGGGGTAGGCCGATTTTATCATTTTTGTAACCTCCAGCACATCGTCGATGGTTGCTGTGTAGCCGCCGTCGTAGAAATAGCCGAGGTCGTCGAATGTCTTCACGCTGTGACCGTGTCCGCGGTGGTCGTGCATCACGCACACATAGCCTTGATTTGCCAAAAAGCGCATGAACGGAATGTAGCGTTCTTTGTATTCGCACATGCCGTGAACCAACTGCACGATGGCGCGCGGTTTGGCGCTAGGCTTTATTATCAGCACGCTCAGTTTCAGACTGTCTGCCGAGGCCGAAAGTGTTATGCGTTCGGTAATGATTGATTGTGCTGCTGTGGCGCAAAGGCTCACGGCTAGCACAAGTGCAAGAGCAATTTTTCTCATTTATTTCAGATCTAGAAGATATTTTCCGTAGTTTGTCTTTTCCAGTTTGCGTCCGAGGGAGTGCAGTTCGTCGGTTGTGATCCAACCGTTGCGCCATGCAATCTCTTCGATGCAGCTCACATAGAAACCTTGGCGATTTTGAATGGTCGCCACAAAATTCGACGCCTCGAGCAGGCTGTCGCAGTTGCCCGTGTCGAGCCATGCAAAGCCGCGACCGAACAGTTCCACTTGCAGCGTGCCTTCGGCCAGATAGAGTTTGTTTAGGTCGGTTATCTCGTATTCGCCGCGAGCCGATGGTTTCAGGTTGGCGGCTTTTTCGGTAACTGTCTCGTCGTAGAAATAGAGCCCAGGCACTGCGTAGTTGCTTTTTGGCTGCGCAGGCTTCTCTTCGAGCGACAGCACGCGACCATTTTTGTCGAATTCCACCACACCGTAGGCGCGTGGATCTTTCACATAGTAGCCAAACACGCAAGCACCGCGTTCAATTGCGGCAGCGCGTTTGAGCATGGCCGAAAAATTCTGTCCGTAGAACATATTATCGCCCAAGATGAGGCAACCTTTTTCGCCATTTAGAAACTCTGCGCCGAGCACAAAAGCCTGCGCCAAGCCGTTTGGCACTTCCTGCACCTTGTACTCAAAATGCATGCCAATTTGTGCGCCATCGCCAAGCAGATCGCGGAACATGGGCAGGTCGCGCGGGGTACTGATAATCAGCACTTCGCGAATGCCAGCCAACATCAGCGTCGATAGCGGATAGTAGATCATCGGCTTGTCGTAGACGGGCATAATCTGTTTCGAAATGGCTTTCGACAGCGGGTAGAGGCGTGTGGCGCTACCTCCTGCGAGAATGATTCCTTTCATTTTAGTTGATGAGTTGATAAGTTGACGAGTTGAAAAGTTTAACGCATAAAATGTGGTCTGCGATTTTGTCTTTGTTGCTGCGTTAAAATTGTTGCTGAAATTATTGCGCAAAGGTACAGTTTTTTGATAAAAGTAGCAAGGGGGAGTAAAGAGTAAGGACAAAAGAGTAAAGACAGGGGCAATTAGGAATTGGGAGTGAGAAGTTAGGAGTGCAATGGAACACAAACTGTAGGGACGCACCGCGTGCGTCCTGTTGCACAATTGCACAAAAAATGTACAGTCGAAAACCAAGGTTTTTACTGTACACATTTTGGCTTTTGGAAAGCGCTGCAAAATTACGCAAAATTTCAATACCACAAACATTCCCGCAACATTTTTCTGTTTCGCATGCAAAGCACAAATTGTTCAAAAAACTGTTCAAAATAAAACCTTGGTTTTTCTGTGAACAAATTCTCGCAAAAACTTAGAAACAATTTAATTTTATCATTCATGAAAAAACTTATTTTTTCTTTCGTTGCCCTCTGTGTGGGCATGTGTGCCATGGCGCAAAGTAGCGTTTATGTTTACAAAAAAAGTGGTGCAACACTTGAACTTGAGATTGCTGAACTCGACAGCATTTCGTTTACTAAACCAGCGGTAACTCCCACTCCTGAAACACTCACAGGAGTGTTTAGCGTTTCTGCTGATAAAACTGTAAAATTTGCTCATGGTAACTTGCAATGCACACTCTCTGCTACCGATACCATTTGGGCATTTGCCGAGAATCAATACGACATGATTGGTACGGATAATGTAGAGGGTAGCAATATCAAAACTGATGATAACTATGGCGATACGAAAAATGGCACAGCCCTTGCTAGTAAAATTGATCTGTTTGGTTGGAGTGCAGACAATGAAACTGCGCCTTGGGGCATTAGCACATCTACGACTAAAAGTGATTACAGTGGCGATTTCGTAGATTGGGGCAAAAAAATTGATGGCGGCAAAACTTGGCGTACGCTGATAAAAGACGAATGGGAGTATCTTTTAGAGACACGTGACAATGCCAACACACTATGTGGCGCAGCGCGTATCAACCTCAACGATGATGGTACGAAATATGTAAATGGCGTTATTTTGTTGCCTGATAGTTGGATTCTTCCTGATGGCGTATCCTTTACAAGTGGTTTCCCTGGAGCCTGGAGCGAGACAGGGTATGCTACTCAGCAAACTTATACACTGGCTAATTGGCGAAAATTGGAAGCCGCAGGCGCGGTTTTTTTGCCCGCTGCAGGCTATCGCAAAGGTTTAGAAGTAACGCTTGTGCGGTTTGCCCTTTATTATTGGTATGCTACACCGCAAGATGATGAAAATGCATATTATTTGATGATCAACCCGAATGGAACCAATGTTAGCAGTCTTACTGCTCGTTTCCTTTGTCAATCTGTTCGCCTCGTTCAAGATGTAGAGTAGAGGTTAGAGTTGAAAATAGCCCCTTGTCCCCAAGGGAATGCATCGCGCGGGATTTGCAATTCCGCGCGATGTTGTTATTGTATGGATTTGTAATCCGAGAAATTGATTTGTTATTTTTGCCAAAATGCAGCGTCTATTTGTGTGACAATATTCCTAACTCCTAACTCCTCATTTCTAATTTTCTAACCAGAAATCTAGAAACCAGAAATCTAGAAATCCTGCCTTGCAATTGCCTGAA
>CAZGVF010000139.1:0-3715 GCA_964528925.1 uncultured Paludibacteraceae bacterium
TTTTCGTACCTTTGCAAGTTTGGAACATGTTTTTGTAAATCGCTAAAAAATAATTCGTTATGGGAAATCTTGTGGCCATTGTTGGTAGACCAAATGTCGGGAAATCGACGCTTTTCAACCGCCTTACACAGACTCGGCGCGCCATTGTGAACGAGGAGGCTGGCACCACGCGCGACCGCCAATATGGTCTTAGCGAATGGGGCGGACGCTCATTTTCGGTAGTCGACACGGGCGGCTGGGTGGTCAATTCCGACGATGTTTTCGAAGAAGAGATCAATCGTCAGGTGAACATTGCTATCGAAGAAGCCGATGTGATTATGTTTGTGGTCGATGCGCTGAATGGCGTTACCGACCTCGATATGCATGTGGCAGAAATTCTCCGCCGCAGCAAAAAGCCCGTGATTTTGGTGGCCAACAAAGTCGATACTTTCGAACTGCAATATCAGGCGGCGGAATTCTACAAACTCGGACTTGGCGATCCGTTCATCTTGTCGGCCGTGAATGGACTCGGCACTGGCGAACTGCTCGACGAACTGCTGAAACACTTGAAACCCGATGTGAACGACGAGTTGGAAGAGTTGCCCAAAATAGCCATTGTGGGCCGACCAAACGCAGGCAAATCGTCAATCGTGAACGCATTCATCGGCGAAGAGCGCCACATCGTAACCGACATTGCAGGCACCACGCGCGACTCCATCTACACAAAATACGACAAGTTTGGCCATGCGTTCTATTTGGTCGATACGGCGGGCATTCGCAAAAAAGCCAAAGTGAACGAAGACATCGAGTATTATTCGGTCATTCGCGCCATTCGCGCCATCGAAAGCAGCGACGTTTGTGTGCTGATGATAGACGCCACGCGCGGCATCGAGAGCCAAGATCTGAACATTTTTTCGCTCATTCAGAAAAACCGCAAAGGCTTGGTGGTGTGCGTGAATAAGTGGGATTTGGTGGAGAAAAAAGAGGCGAAAGACATCAAACAATTCGAGAGCAAAATTCGTGAACGGCTCGCTCCGTTTGTCGATTTTCCGATAGTTTTTGCGTCGGCACTCACCAAACAGCGCATTTTCAAGGTGATCGAGACCGCCATGCAGGTTTACGAGAACAAATATCGCAAAGTGCCGACCGCGAAACTGAACGAATTCTTCTTGCCGCTGATTGAAAATTATCCGCCACCAGCCATCAAAGGCAAATATGTGAAAATAAAATATGTAGCGCAACTACCTAATACTCAAGTGCCTACGTTCGTTTTCTTTGCAAATCTACCGCAATATATCAAATCGCCATATCTGCGCTTTTTGGAAAACAAATTGCGCGAAAATTGGAATTTCAACGGCACTCCGATACTGCTATTTCCAAGGCAGAAATAATTGCAGAATCCTGCACTTTATAGACTTTTTACTTTTCACTTTACACACTTTTCGACTCGTCAACTTTTCATCTCATCTACCAGAAAAATGATAACCTTCATCTCATCAATCGTGCTGCTCGTGGTGGGCTATGTGGTCTATGGAGCGGTTGTAGAAAAGATTTTCGGCATCGATGCGTCGCGCCCAACGCCTGCCACCACGCATGCCGACGGTGTGGACTATGTGCCGATGTCGGGTTGGCGAATTTTTCTGGTGCAATTTCTGAACATCGCTGGTCTGGGACCGATTTTTGGCGCGATCATGGGCATTTTCTTTGGTCCAAGCGCATTTTTGTGGATTGTTTTCGGAACCATTTTCGCTGGCGGCGTCCACGACTATCTCTCGGGAATGATTTCGCTACGCAAAAACGGAGCTAGTCTGCCCGAAATAGTTGGCGGCGAACTCGGCAACGGCGTGAAACACTTCATGCGTGTGCTGTCGCTAGTGTTGTTGTTGCTGCTCACCACCACTTTTCTCACAGGACCAGCCAATCTGCTTCACGGCTTGGTCGAAAACATCAGCGTGATGTGGTGGATTTTGATAGTTTTCGTCTACTACATGCTCGCCACGCTGCTGCCAATCGACAAAATAATCGGTCACCTCTACCCTATTTTCGGCGGTGTGCTGCTGTTTATGGGCGTTGGCATCATGGTGATGATGTTTGTGAACAATGCGCCAATTCCCGAGGTAACTGATGGTCTGCAAAGTCGCGATCCGAATGGTTATCCGCTCTTCCCGATGATGTTTGTGAGCATTGCTTGCGGCGCAATCAGCGGTTTCCACGGCACGCAATCGCCCATCATGGCGCGCTGCATGACCAACGAGCGGCAGGGACGCCGCATTTTCTACGGAGCCATGGTGGCTGAAGGCATTTTGGCACTCATTTGGGCTGCCGCAGCGGGTTCGTTCTTTGGCGGAATCGATGGTCTGCAAGCCTTCGCAGCCGAGCATCACGGCGAGAATATAGCAGCGCTGGTCATCGACAAGATTTCGCGCACTTGGCTTGGAAAAGTTGGTGGCGTTTTGGCCATCATTGGCGTGGTGGTTGCGCCCATCACTTCGGGCGATACGGCTTTGCGCAGCGCACGGCTGATAGTGGCCGATTTTCTGCATCTCGAACAAAAATCCATTCCAAAACGATTGATCATTTCGTTGCCGATGTTTGCAGTGGTTTTTGGCATGACTTTCGTCGATTTCGAAGTCGTTTGGCGTTATTTTTCGTGGACAAATCAGACTTTGGCGGCATTCACACTGTGGACTGGCGTGATCTTCCTCTGCCGCAACTCGCGCTATCGCTGGGGCTATGTGGTGGCGCTTGTGCCTGCACTGTTCATGACCGCCGTTTCCACTTGCTACATCATTGTTGCACCCGAAGGCTTCTCGCTACCGCTCTGGATTGGCTACGTTACCTCGGCTGTGGCTTGCATAGTTTGCGCCACAATTTTCGCAAATTGGAAATTAAAATTCAATTCAAATAGAAAATGAAAAAAGCCGGTAATTTTCGCCGACTTGCCCACGCTATAGACTTTCTACTTCTCACTTTATAGACTTTTCAACTTTGGATATGGATTTCCAGAAAATTCACGACTTCATATACGCGCAGCGCAGCATTAGCGAACATTCCATTCACGGATCAGCGCATTGGGCACAGGTGGAATTCAACGGTCTATTTTTGGCAGGATTGAATGGCGCCGATAGCGATGTGGTGCGGCTTTTCGCGCTTTTTCACGATTCGCGGCGCATTGATGATGGTTACGACAAAAAACATGGTCCGCGTGGTGCCGAATTGGCGCGCGAGGTTCGGAATGAGTTGTTGCCGATTGACGATGAAAAGTTTGCAATGCTCTATCTGGCTTGCATGGCGCACACGGTGGCAAGTCGCACTAGCGCAGTCACGGTCGACACCTGTTTCGATGCCGATCGGCTCGATTTGGTGCGCATTGGCGTGATGCCCGATCCAGTGCGAATGGCCACGCCCGAAGGTGCAGCCATTGCCCGTTTGGCGCAGCGCGAAGGCATTACACCAGACAAATTCCGTGCATGGATTCGCGCGCTCGATCCAAAGAAAATTATTGTAGAATAGCGTTTTCGGCCAGACGGCTGCCGCAGAGCCATTCGGCAGCGTTCATGCGGCGTTTGCCAGCCACTTGCAGCGATTTTATCAGCACAAAACCATCGTTCACAGCCACTTTCAGCACTTTTTTTCCATCGCTCACAAGCGTACCGCAAGGTAGATTGTGTGCCGCAATTTCGCGCTCCGTTTCAAAAATCTTCACCATCACACTCTCGTCGCCGTTGTGCAGTTC
>CAZGVF010000140.1:0-3670 GCA_964528925.1 uncultured Paludibacteraceae bacterium
GCGACATTATAATAGTGTGTAAATTTGCGCAATAAACAAAAAAACTTCCCCCCTATAAACTATAAACTCTCAACTTTCACCTATTTTCCAATGAAAAAAACACTATTCTCCGCCACTTTACTACTCGTCGCACTCACAGCGTGGGCGGGCATCGACATGCAAGCGCACGTCGACTCGGACGAAGGCAAAGCCGCCTACACCGACTACAAAGCCAAACAAAATGCCTACTACACAGGCTCGTACGCCTACGCCACACTGGCTGGACAAACAGGCGAAACACTCTTCGGCTCACTCAACACACTGATGGGCAACACCAGCAAAATCGGCAATAGTTCGTTCAGTTACAACACACTGAGAGACAGCTACATAGATGTCGACCGCGACCTGAATGCCGAGGGAAAAATAATCGGTTACTACGATGGCACTCAAATGGACGGAGAGTGGGGCAATAGTTACAACCGCGAACACACTTGGCCACAATCGAAGGGCGCAAACAAATCGACGCCGATGGGACACGATATGCAATCGGTGCGTCCAACCAACACCGCCGTGAATAGCGACCGCGGCAACGATGCCTATGGCGAGTCGAGCGGATATTACGATCCCAACGAAATTGAGATTGACAACACCAACTACAAAAAAACAAACCTCGGCACTTACCGTGGCGACTGCGCCCGTGTGATTTTGTACGACTATGTGGTCTACGGACAGATGGGCAGTTACAAAAACAGCCTCTATCTTGGCAATGCGCAACTGCTCAACAAACTTGGCTCTAATGGCGTGTTCGAATCGCTAGCGGTGCTGCTCAAATGGCACATGCAGGATCCACCATCGCTCACCGAAATGGTGCGCAACGATGGCGCTGCTGACTACCAAGGCAACCGCAACCCGTTCATCGACTATCCTGAATTGGCCATCAACATGCTGAAAAATCAGTCGGGACTGACCACCTACAGCGTAACCACAAACACAGGCGCAACGCTCTATCCACGCTACACCTGCACCACCTCGGCGGGCTTCGTGGGCTACCTAACCTATGCCGATGGCACGCACCCCACAGCCGACCAACTAAACATAACTGGCGGCACATTCACCTACGATGCCACGCTTGGACGATTGATAGTATCGAGCGTCAGCAAAGACATGGAGATAAAAACCACCAACGACCCCATATTAGCCGTTGCCACCATAGCACTGCCCGAAGTGATTTGCTACACCACGGGAAACAACACTTTTTGCGTAAACAATCTGCCCGAACAAGCACAAATCGCCATTTTCGATTGCGCCGGGCGCGCCATAGAACTGCGCAGCAACTGCAACACCAGCGAAAACTTCTCCGCCCCACGCGGTATCTACCTTGTGCGCGTACAAGCCAACGGACAACAACGAACAATGAAAATTGCGATTTAATTATCTAATTATTTAATTTTCAATTACTTAATTGATTTCATATTTCAAATTGAGCGAAATCCACGACTTTCTGCAGAAATTTCAACAACGCGAAGTCATAGTCAATAGTCTTAGTCATAGTCAAAAAATGAAAAAAACACTCTTCACCACCGCACTTCTAGCAATAATGCTCCCCGCCGCCATCAGCGCAGGCGAAATGCCCGAAGGCTACTACGACACCGCCAACGGCAAAAGCGACTCCATACTGAAAGGCACGCTGCGACAAATAATCCGCGACCACACCGTGATGAGCTACGGCAGCGGCAGCGGCTCATCGTGGGAAGTTTTCTACTATGCCGACCGCGACACCACCACCAACCTGTGCATGGACATGTATTGCGACGACTGGAGAGAATTCACAACGCCTGGCGCAGTTGTTAGCGGCTGCAATGTGGAACATAGTTTTGCCAAAAGTTGGTGGGGCGGCACCGAAAACGATGCCTACAAAGATTGCTACCACCTGAATCCATCGAACAGCACAGCCAACAGCGCACGCAGCAACTATCCACTCGGCAATGTTGATGAGCCAACAAAAACCGCTGGTTCGCTGAAAATCGGCAAACGCTATCACGAAGCATTGGGCGAAGAGCACTTCATTTGGGAGCCGAAAGATGAATACAAAGGCGATTTTGCGCGCGCCTATTTCTACATGGCCACCTGCTATGGTCACGATCTGAACGGCAATGTGCCAGATTTGACAAAATACAATGGTTGGCGGCTCGATAACAAAGATGTAGGTTCGAGATTTGCCATGCAAAACGACAATTATCTCGAATTTCAAGATTGGGAAATAGAAGTTCTGCTGCAGTGGCACAGGCAAGATCCCGTATCGACGAAAGAGATTAACCGCGCCAATGCAGTGAACGATTTTCAGCACAACCGCAACCCATTCATCGACTATCCCTGCTTGGCGGAGTACATTTGGGGCAATCGCAAAGGCCAGCCCGTGAACTTTGCCGACCTGAAATTTACGCGCGATGCCGACTATCTGTCGCTTTCAGAAGAAGACAAATGCGGCTGCAACAACGAGATTACTCAACCAACCATCACAGCGCCACGCACCGGCACTAAGCTCGACTTTGGCACTGCCGCCGTGGGCGAAACCGTGACCAAAACCGTGAGCGTAACGGGCGAACTTCTCACCAAAGATGTAACCGTAACGCTCTCCGGTACCAACGCCGATCAGTTCCAAATAGCCACCACCAGCATCAGCGCGGCACAAGCCATGGCGGGCTACGAACTGAACATAGAATACGAACCAACCACGCTCGGCAACCACACCGCCACAGTTGTCATCTCGAGCAGCGAATTGGCATACAACATTACCCTGAACCTGACGGGCAAATGCGCCTTCCACGCCAACCCAGCTAGCGAAGTTAGCACCGCAGGTTTCACCGCCAACTGGTCCGATGGCGGCGTCGAATCGTACACGCTCGATGTCTATCGCTACGAAATGAAAGGCTCCGCCGAAACCGAAATAGTGAACGAAACTGGTTTGACCATCGAAAAAGTGAAAGCCAACGAACACCTTGCACTCTCTGACAACTATTACGACGAAAAAGAAGGTCTACGCCTTGGCAGCGGTAGCGGCACGGGAACGCTCACCATCTCAAATCTTGATTTGACCCAAGGTGGCACTTTAGTTGTAAATGCAAAATCGTACAGCAAAGATGCTTCTTCGCTAAAAATTGTAGTCGGCAACAATACGCAAACCGTGACATTAACCACATCTGCAAGCAACTACACAATAACGATTCCAGCAACCACCGAGACAAAAATTGAACTTACAAACACCGCAAGCAAAAAAAGACTTTACATCACAAATATTCAGCTGAAAGCCGGCGGCACAACGCGCACCAAAGTATCGGTCGATGGTTTCCCCACCGAAGTGAGCGGCACAGCCTACCAAGTGCACACCACCGTGAGCGACGAAGTGCCTGTGTACTACGCAGTTACGCCCAAAGGCGGCACCGTGAGCGAAGAGATTAAAGTCACCATCAGCCAAACGCCCACAAGCAACATCGAGGCCGACGACGCCACCATTTTTGCCCGCGACGGACGCATCTGGAGCGACCAAGAGATGCAAATCTACGACCTGCTCGGCCGCAATGTAACCCACCTCAACGGTCAACTCAGCGGCATCTACATCGTTAAAACCGCCAACAAAGCACAAAAAATAATCGTGAAATAATTGACAATTGATAATTGATAATTGATAATT
>CAZGVF010000141.1:0-1997 GCA_964528925.1 uncultured Paludibacteraceae bacterium
TCGAGCCTTTCGATCAAATTTAGCGTTTGGCTGAAGATGTGATCCATTTCGGCATGCTGATCGGCAGCGGGCGCATAGCGAGCGAATTCGCAATCGTTCAACAACTGCAAGAACGCGTCAGCATCGCTCTGCGGCACATGGCGGTCGGCCAGTTTCGAGGCGATATTTTCTTTGTTCAGTTCCGAAAGCGGCAGCGCAAGTTTGTCGCCCACATAACCCCAAAGCGATCGCAAAACCTCGTCGTAGAATGCGGCTTTATCGTTGTCTTTCAGATACTTAGCAGCAATTTTCAGGCGACGGCGTGCCACTTTGTTGGCTTTTTTGTTGCGCACCATGGCAAGGTCGGCATTCTGTTTTGCCTGTTTGCGGAAGAACCACAGTGCCAAACCAGACAGAAGTAGCGGCACAAGGTAGCAGAGCCAAAATTCGGCCGTTCCAGCAAAAAGTGTCGCCTTCGGAGCGAGCGCGAAATCGTTGGTGTCGATGTAGCGAATGTCGTTGGCCAGCATGCGCACCTGCTCTTGGTTGGTGAAATTGCTCACCGCGCCAGCGTTGTCCTGCGCCGCGCCCTTGTTCACTTTCAAAGTGTAGGCCGGAATGGAGAGACTTTTGTAGCTTTTCGACGACAAATCGTAGTACGAAAATGTGGTCTCTGGTATTTCGTAATCGCCGCTGTGGCGCGGAATGGCAAGATATTCGATGGTCTTTGTGCCAGTCGCGCCGCTCGTTGTATTTTTGAAATCGTTGGTGACCTTCGGTTCATAAGTTTCGAAGTCGGCAGGGAATTTCACCTCAGGCGTTTTCAGCAGTTTGATGTTGCCACTACCCGAAATTTTCACCGTGATGGTGATGGCATCGTTGGCGTTGATTTCGTTGGCATTGATGCTCGATTTCACGCTAAAATTGCCCACGCCACCGCAGAAATCGGCAGGTTTTGGAGTGGGCAACGCATCGACCGTGATTTTGATTGGCGCAGTGGCGAGCGGTTTGTTCACCTCTTGATAGGTGTCGAAAAAGTCGTCGAAATAGCTGCGCACTTGGCGTTGCGAGCGCACTCGAACCACCGCGGTGCAGTTGGCTTTTTCAATCTCGATAGTGCCCGTGCGCTGCGGAAAAATCAGATATTGTTTGAGCGTGAGCGTGTTGTAGTTGCTGCCGTTGTAGTTTTCGAGAACGAACTGCAAATCGCGCGGCTGCTCAATTTCCTGCACCAGAAATCCCTGAAGATCAGGCAGTTTCACATCGCCAAGATTTACGACATCAACCTTCGAATAGATTTTGTACGAGAGCAAGATAGCCTCCTGTTCGTGAACGCGCGTTTTCGACACGATGGTGCGCATAAACAGATTGTCGCTTGTGATGGCCTGCTGCGGCGCCACTGCCTGCTGCTGATTGCCACGATTGCCACCTTGCGGCTGCGCATTTTGCTGTGCTTGGTCGGCAGGTAAAACCTTGATTGTGAGCGCGTTAGACTGATAGCGCTGCTTATCGACCGTGATGGTTGCGCTAGGAATGTTGTATGTGCCTTCCTTGGTTGGCGACAGCACATAGGTGTAGCGCACGATGGTTTCAGACGACATATTGCCGTTGATGATCTGTACGCTCGAGCTGGTCGATGTTGAAGGACCCATCAGCACATCGAAGCCTGCAAAATCGGGCACGCGCAGGTCTTTGCCTTTGGCGTTTACGGTGTAGACAAGCTGAAAACTCGAGCCGTTTGCCACGCTGCTTGGCGCGCTAGCCGTGAAACTGACTTCGTCGGCCATCGCCACAGCCGACATCGCCAAAAATGTTATTGCAAAAAGTATTTTTTTCATCTCTAAATCCCTAAAAATCAGGCAATTCGCTTACCAATCTTTATCAACTTTGTAGCGTTTGCTATTTTGCATTTGCGCCTCTTTCACTTTCTCTTGTGTGTCGCGCTCGTCCTGCTCCAATGCCTGCAAAATCTCTTCAGCCTGCTCTTTCGACATGCGCTGCTGCTGTTGCTGATCTTG
>CAZGVF010000141.1:2097-3609 GCA_964528925.1 uncultured Paludibacteraceae bacterium
TGATTTTGTTGATTTTGCTGCTGCTCTTGTTGCTGTTTCAGCATTTGCTGCGCATAGACAAGATTGTAGCGCGATTCGTTGTCGCTCGGATTGTTGCGCAAAGCCTGCTTGTATGCCTCCACGCTCTTGGCGTAATCGCCCATCTGCATCAGCGAATTGCCCATGTTGTGATAGGCAGAAGCAATGCGTTGTTTGTCGTCGCCAGCCAGCGTGGCAGCCTTCTGAAACTGCTCGGCGGCTTCGGGATATTTCTCTTGCCGATAGAGCGCATTGCCAAGATTGAACGCGCCCGAAAACGACTTGTTGTTCTTCTCCAAGCCCTTGCGGTAATCGACCTCGGCATCGACAAATTTCTCGTCTTCGTACAACTTGTTGCCGTGCCGCACATCGCTGCTCTCTTGCTGCGCCATGCACACCGAAGCGCACATCAAAGCACCGCAAAGCAAACAAAAACGCCCTATTTTCAGCATCAATCGAACCATTTTATTTTGCTAAAGAACTTATTTTTGCGATTGTAGAGGAAGAATTCGACCACTATCAAAAACAGCGCAATCCACGCAAAAATGTAGAATTTCTCGTCATATTCCGAATAGGTTTGCGTCTCCAAATCGCCCTTTTGCATCTTGTCGATTTGCTGCGAAAGTGCCTTAAGCGCAGTGTTCGAGTTATCTGCTCGCACATACACGCCCGCTCCAGCCGACGCAATCTGGCGACACATCTCTTCGTTCAGTTTCGTAACCACCACATTGCCTTCGCGGTCCTTGCGATAACTCATGGTGCCATTCACTGGAATGGGCGAGCCAGAGGGCGTTCCCATGCCAACCACATGCACCGTAACGCCGCGTTCGTGAGCCGTTTTGGCTGCCGCCACAGCGTCGTCTTCGTGGTTTTCGCCATCGGTAATGACAATGATGGTGCGCCCTGCATCGCTCTGTTCCGCGCCAAACGACCGCATAGCCAAATCGATAGCTGCGCCAATGGCCGTTCCCTGACGCGGCACCATATTCGTCTGAATGGATTGCAAAAACATCTTGGCCGAAACGGCATCGGCAGTAATTGGCAACTGCACATAAGCATCGCCAGCAAAGACTATCAGACCGATTTTATCGTCGTTCATCTGATCGATCAACTTCGAAAGCATCATTTTGGAACGCTCCAAACGATTGGGCTGCACATCTTCCGCCATCATCGAGTTCGAGACATCGAGCACAATCATGGCCTCAACTCCCTGATGCTTAACGGTTTGCAACTTACTACCAAACTGCGGACGCGCCAACGCCACAATCAGCAATGCCAACGCCACGAGCAACATACCAAACTTCACGCGCGGCCGAGTGTGCGACACATTCGGCATCAATCGCGCCAACAGTGCGGGATTACCAAACGCACGCAACCGACGACGCAACAACCGCTGCTCGTACACAAACAACCCTATCAGCAGCGGAATCACTGCCAACAAATAAAGGTAATGTGGATTTGCAAAACGAAACATCTATAAAATTTCAGATTCCA
>CAZGVF010000142.1:0-3607 GCA_964528925.1 uncultured Paludibacteraceae bacterium
TTTTTGGCATATCTGTAACTGTTGTAAAGGCTCTGCCAGCTCATGGTCAAATACTCTTCAGGTGTAGAGATAACATCGTACATTGGCAGCAGACGCATGTTGCCACCATATTTTACATCTACATCGATTTTTGCCTCGCTACCAGCAGTACCAGTTTTGGTTGTAATCAAGATAACGCCATTGGCACCGCGCGAACCATAAAGCGAAGTAGCCGTAGCGTCTTTCAACACGGTGGTAGAAGCAATATCGCTTGGGTCGATACCAGAGATGTCACCATCGAAAGGCACACCATCGACCACATACAGAGGCGTCGACGAGGCATTCACCGAACCCATACCGCGCACCACAATGGTAGCGCTTGTACCAGGTTGACCGCTAGTGTTCACCACGCGCACGCCAGCAACCTCGCCAGCAAGAGCCTTACTAACCTCGGTTGCATTCTTTTTCTCGATTTTTTCGGAGTTAACCACGGTAGCCGAGCCAGTAAATGATTTTTTGGTCGAAGTACCGTAGGCCACGGTAATAACCTCGTCAATCATCTGGGCATCTTCCTCCAAGTGAATGGTCATGCCGTTTTTGGCAGCCACCTCTTGCGTTTTCATGCCGATGTACGAAACCACCAGAATGTCACCATCAGAAATCGACAGATCGAATGAGCCGTCGATATCGGTAATGGTACCGTTGGTCGTCCCTTTCACCATGATGGATGCGCCTATCACAGGCTCATCACCTTCACCCGACACTACCGTACCCTTCACGTTGGCCAATGTAAGTCCTGCGCCAAGGGTCAAAAATGCGGTGAGCAATAGCGTAAATTTTCTCATCTTGTTTTGTAGATAAATGTTATAAAATAGTGTGTAAACAGTCGGTTTGGTTACAATCCGAAAGCGCAACCTTGTGGGCATACGCCTATTTCTGACAAAGTTACAATTTTTCGGCTAAATGGGCAAGAAATTCAGGAAAAAGAAAAAATCGAGCAAATGCAATTTTTAGGAAAATTCGTTTTTCAAAAAAATGATATTGTTTTTCGATAAACGGCAAATTTTGCAATCATTTCATTTTCAAGCGATTAAAATCATTTTTGCCATTTTTTTTGATGGACAATAATTTTTCTATTTCCGAGATAGAACGACGGCAAAATTATATGTTGCACAGCATATTTTCAGAAGAAAATAGCAATACTGACAACTGCATTTCGCGCAAATTTTTGCGCAAAAAACATAGGATTTTGCCAAAAATCAGTTTCAAAAACGAAACAAACGGGGTAGATTTTTGTAGAAAACGAAAGCAAGTTTGCAATTTTACTTTCAAATTAAAAGCAAATTTTGCGCGCCGACTAACAGTCGTAAACTATCGACCAGCGACAACAATCACAAATTCGCCCTTGGGAGCATGTTCGGTGAAATGCGCCACCAACTCGGCCAGAGTGCCGTGCTGGGTCTCTTCAAATTTCTTGGAAATTTCGCGCGAAACAGAGGCTGCGCGATCGCCTCCAAGAACCTCGGCCAACTGCTGCAGCGTCTTGACCACACGGAATGGCGATTCGTAGAAAATCATGGTGCGCTCCTCGTCGGCCAAGGCAGCGAGGCGTGTTTGGCGACCTTTCTTCTGCGGCAGAAAGCCCTCGAAACAGAAGCGATCGCACGGCAAGCCCGAATCGACCAGCGCAGGCACAAAAGCCGTGGCGCCAGGCAGACATTCAACCTCGATTCCAGCAGCCACACAGGCGCGCGCCAACAGAAATCCCGGGTCGGAAATACCTGGCGTGCCAGCATCGGATACCAACGCAACGTTCTCGCCATCGGCAATGCGGCGCACTACGCTATCCACTTTTTGATGCTCGTTGAACTTGTGGTGCGACTCGAGCGGCGTGTGAATGTCGTAGTGATGCAGCAAAATGGACGTGGTGCGTGTGTCCTCGGCCAGCACAAGGTCAACCTCGCGCAACAGCCGCAACGCACGCAGCGTGATGTCCTCCATGTTGCCAACGGGAGTGGGTATGAGGTAAAGTTTAGGCATTCGGGTTACAAGTTACAGGTTTCAGGTTTCAAATTGTCGAGCGCAATCTATGTTCTATCTTCTATGCTCTCATTTCAAAATTTCCTGCGGACGATTTCGAGGAATTCGGCAACGATGGGATTTTCGGCAGTGAGATGGAACTGTGTTTGTAACAATTGTTCGGCTTGGTCGAATGTGGTGCAGGCGTTGAGCGCGTCGAGGGCTTTTATCAGCGTTTCGCCGTTGTTGCCAAACAGTTCGCGCTGAAAACGGAAGCGTTCGGCAATGCTGAATGCCTGTTTCAAATCGGTAACGGGCTTGTGTGCAATGGCATGCGCCAGCGATTGGTCGTCGCGGTGCGAAAACTCGTCGACCACCGTTTCGGGTTTTACAATGGAATCCGCCACGGTTTGCGGCTGATCAGTGGCAGGAGCAGCAACAGTTTCTGGCTCGACTTCAGGTTCAATCACAGGAATCGGCTCGGGTTCTGGTTCAGGAACAACTTCAGGCACAGGCTCGACAACTTCTGGTTCTGGAATAATTTCTTCCGGTTCTTGTGCGATTGGTTCAACTATTTCTGGCTCTGGCTCAATCTTTTCTTCAACTTTTTCAGGTTCGAGAGCTATTTCGGCAGGTTCAGCGGGCGCGACTATTTCAGGTTCGGCTTTTTCGGGTTGCGGATTTTCGGGAATTGGCGTTTCAATATTTTTTGCTTGCGGCAATTGCTCGATGCAAAGTCGTATATTTTCGGCTTTTGCGATGGCCAAATCGACAAGTCGCTGCGGCAAAACCTGCAGTTCCGAAAAGCCTTCGGTAAGCGATTTTAGTTCGTCGATGTCCTTTTCGATGAGTGCGAGGAGCGTTTCTCTGTGCATAATATAATAGGGTGTTAAATTGTCTGTTTATAAATTCATTGTGGAAATTCAGCAAAAATTTTCTACCTTTGCAAGAGGAAAAATGCGGAATTTTTTCCTGCAAAATTACAAAAAATAGATAAATCAGACCCCAATAACCAAACAAATCATGGATTTTTTTGAATCGACCTCGCACAACGGTCCGCACCGCGGCAGCATAGAAGTGGTTTGCGGCTCGATGTTTTCGGGCAAAACCGAGGAGTTGATACGTCGCTTGAAACGCGCAAAATTTGCGAAACAGCGCGTCGAGATTTTCAAACCTGCCATCGACACACGCTATTCCGACGTCGATGTAGTGAGCCACGACCATACCGCCATTGCGTCGACGCCTGTGGATTCATCGGCGAGCATTCTGCTGATGACGGGCGATGTCGATGTGATTGGCATCGACGAGGCGCAGTTTTTCGACAACGATTTGGTGGAGGTCTGCCGCCAGCTGGCCGACCAAGGTTTCAGGGTGATAGTAGCTGGTCTGGATATGGATTTCCGCGGTGTGCCATTTGGTCCCATGCCCGCACTGATGGCCATTGCCGACGATGTTACGAAAGTTCACGCCATCTGCGTGCGCTGCGGTCACCCCGCCTACATTTCGCACCGTTTGGTGGCTGGCGAAAGTCAGGTGCTGCTAGGCGAAACCGACAAATACGAGCCAATCTGCCGAAAATGCTACAACAAACTCGCGGAAGAGGAAAAAT
>CAZGVF010000143.1:0-3596 GCA_964528925.1 uncultured Paludibacteraceae bacterium
ACAATTTTATTTCGATTGCGGTTTCAGTTTGCGTTCGTCGAGATATTGCATCAGTTCGGCGCGATAGAGGCGGCCCACAGGCACTTGCACGCGTCCGAAAGCGATGTGGTTGTTCTCGACCGACGAGATTTTGGTTTTCTGCGCTAGGAACGAACGATGCACACGAATGAACCGTCCGGGCGGCAGCAGTGCGATGAGCGCTTTCAGGCTCATGAGCGAGAAGACTGGTTCACGGTCGCCTTCGAAAACAATTTTCATGTAGTCGCGCATGGCTTCGATGTAAAGCACTTCGTCAATGTCGATGCGCACAAGGCGGCGATCGCTCTTCACAAAGATGGCTTCGGGTTCAGAAACAACGCCAGTGTTGCGGCGATTTTGCTCCACGATGCGCCAAACCTTGTTGGCTGCCAGCAGAAAATCGTCGTACGAAAATGGCTTCAGCAGATAGTCGACTGCATTCACGCGATAACTCTCCACAGCATACTGATCGAAAGCGGTAGTGAAGACGATGTGCGTGTCGGCCGAGAGGCGTTTTGCAAACTCCAAGCCGTTGAGTTCGGGCATCTGAATGTCGCAAAAAACGACATCGGCAGGGTGCTGGCGCAGCCCTTCGAGTGCCGACACAGCGTTGGTGTAGCGACCGACCAAATTCAGGAACGAAGTTTTGCCCACATAGTTTGCAAGCAAATCGAGAGCCAGCGGCTCATCGTCGATGATAGCGCAATTGAGTGTCATGGTTTCGTGTTTATAGTTAGTTCCGAAATGTACTGTTTTTTGTCGTCCGACAGGCGCACGCTCCACATGTAGTGGTTGGGATAGATCAGGTTCAGGCGGCGGCGCAACTGCTGCAATCCAACGCCCGAACCGCTCTTGTCGGCATCAGTTTTGGGGTGATTGCAGTTTGCCACATAGCAGGTTACAAGTCCGTTGCCATCCTCGTGAAGCACTATTTCGATGGTGCATTTGCCCTTGGCTGGAATGCCGTGTTTGAAGGCATTTTCGACAAGCGAAATGAACATCATTGGTGCAATTTGCGTGGTGCTTTCTTCGTCGATATCAATCTGAATATCGAGCGTAACGTCGTCGGTTAGGCGCAGTCGCATCAGGTCGATATAACTCTCGATGAAATGCACATCGTGAATGAGCGGCACTTTTTCGCGATTGTCGTAAAGCACATAACGCATCATCTTGCTGAGCTCGAGAATCGATTTTTGCGCTTTTTCGACATCGATAGCCACCAAAGCGTAGATGTTGTTGAGCGTGTTCAGCAGAAAATGCGGGTTTACTTGGTAACGCAGTTGGCTCAGTTCAGTTTCGAGTTGCATGCGCTCGAGTTGCTGAATGAGCATTTCTTTGCGCTGATACGACATGGCCAATTTCACGGCGAAACCGATGCCAAACGCGAGGCAAAGGAACGACATATCGCGCAAGAAAAAGATGACTGTAGCAGGCAGAAAAGTCGGTCTACGCGGCGGACGCGGCATTGGAGCACCAGACATAGGTGGCATGCCTGCGACATCGGCTGGCATTGGCGGCATTCCAGCGGTAGTAACGACATCGACCGTGTGCAAATCCCACACACGGAAAACGAGCGTGAGCATGGTTGTGAGCGCCAAGACAAAAATCACATTCAACGACCAGAAAAGTGCGTAACGCTGCTGATTGAAGAACAATTTCGGCAGCAGATAGAGGTAGTTTACATAAACCAATACAGCACACGCTGCGATAATAGTGCAGTGGTGCAGATAGTGGTTCCAATTGAACTGAAAACTGTTACCATTGTGTTCCACAAAAAGGAATGGAATGAACAGCACCAGCAGCCAGCACGCCACATGTATGATGATTTCAGTTTTTCGTTCGCGAGTCATTGTTTGGAATTTCAGATTTCAGATTTGGTATTAGTGTTGGGCAGTGCGGTAAAACAACAAGTTTCTAATTGTTTCTAAGTTTCACGAAACCGCTGTCGCGATTTCTGTTTTAATTCATTCTGCTATTGATCGCCGCCCAATAATTTTCAAATCTTCAAATTTTCAAATAAGATAATTAAATAATTGGAAATTAAGTAATTGAGTAATTTTATTTACTCGTATCGTATTGCTTCTATTGGATCGAGGTTTGCGGCTTTTTTGGCAGGATACCAACCAAAGAAAATGCCCGTTGCCGTACAGACTGCAAAGCTAAGCAAAATACTCCAAACTTGTACATAAATTGGCCAACCTGCGATAAATTTTACTGCAAACGACGCTGCAATGCCGACAAACACGCCAATCAGACCGCCCGTTACGCTTATCAAAACGGCTTCGATGAGAAATTGCGCCAAGATGTCGCGACCGCGCGCGCCAACGCTCATGCGCAGACCAATTTCGCGAGTTCGTTCGGTTACGCTCACATACATTATGTTCATGATGCCGATGCCGCCAACCACCAGCGAAATGCCCGCCACGCAAGCCAAAAGCACCGTCATCAGGTCGGTGGTGCTGGTCATCATGGTGCTGAGTTCCTGCTGTGAGCGAATGTTGAAATCGTCGTCATCGCCATCGCGCAGTTTGTGATTGGTGCGCAAAACCTGCGTTATTTCTTCTATCGCCACATCGGTGAGCGATTCGTCGGTAGCCGAGCAATGAATGCCCTGCAGGTGTGTCTGTGCCAAAAGGCGTTTCATCACAGTGGAATAGGGCGCCAGAACTACATCGTCTTGGTCTTGTCCCATGCTGTTGTAGCCCTTCGATTCGAGCACGCCAACCACGCGGAAAGGCGTTTTGTTGAAACGAATGACCTGCCCTATCGGATCTTCGCCACTGGTGAAAAGATTATCGACAATGGTTTTGCCAATCACACACACTTTGGCGTTAGCATCGATGTCGGCATCGCTAAACATTTCGCCGTCCTGCACCTTGCGCTGACGAATTTCGAGATACTCCACCGACACGCCATTCACGCTGCTCGGGTAGTTGTTTGCGCCGAAAATCAGTTGACCGCTGCTCGACACAATGGCACTGGCTGCCGCCACATGTTCGCACTGTTTTATGCTGCGCAAATCGTCGAGTTTCAGCGTCTGCATGGTGCTTGGATCCTGACGCACGCCGCCGTGCATATCGGCACCGGGGTGAATCATTATCATGTTGCTGCCCATCTCGGCTATCTGCTCCTGAATGCTCTTTTTTGAGCCTTGTCCGATGGCCAGCATGGTGATGACCGACGCCACGCCAATGATGATACCGAGCATGGTGAGCAAAGCCCGCATTTTGTTGTTGGCCAGCGCACGAAGGGCTATTTTTAGAAGATTTGCGAAATTCATATTATTCGTTTTCTACGGGTAAAGCCGCCAACGCCGCTGCCGCATCGAGCGGATTTGGATTGATGGTATCCTCTATCACCATGCCATCGCGCAGCACAATGTTGCGAGTGCTGTAATGGGCGATTTCGGGATTGTGTGTTACAAAAATGATGGTTCGTCCTTCGGCGTGCAGTTTCTGGAAAAGCACCAAAATCTCGAACGAGGTGCGCGTGTCGAGGTTTCCAGTGGCCTCGTCGGCAAGGATCACGGCAGGATTGTTGACCAACGCTCGCGCAATGGCCACGCGCTGCATCTGTCC
>CAZGVF010000144.1:0-3596 GCA_964528925.1 uncultured Paludibacteraceae bacterium
CCAAAGTTAAATTCCGTTTGTCGATAATTCGTGCAGTTTGTCGATAATTTATGGGTGTAACTAGGCAAAGAAGTTAAAGAATTGCACTTTTTTGTCTAAATTTGCACGCTTAAATCGGCAAAAAACATGAAAAATCTTCATTTTATAACCAAGACTGCGCTGTTTGGGGCATTTGCCATTGCCTTTGCGCAGTTGTCGTTTGCCGTCGACGCCACCTACTACTCCAGCCTCGATGGGAAGAGTGGAAGTACGCTTTTTAGTGCGATTCACACCGTAGCCAAAACTGGATACAGCAGTTTAACCTATACTGGTCTTTGGACTGCATACAAAACAACAGACCTCAATAGTTCTGGCAAAATATGGGACATGTACGGTGGCTGCGAATTTACCCCCACAACCGACCAATGCGGCAACTATTCTAACGAATGCGACTGTTACAACCGAGAACATTCTATTCCCAAAAGTTGGTTCGGTGGAACGGAGAGTAACGGCACCCCAGGAACGGATATTTTTCATGTAGTTCCCACCGATGGCAAAGTAAATGGCATGCGCAGCAACTACGCATTCGGAGAAGTAAGTTCTGCGACATACACCTATAATGGTAGCAAACTTGGCTCTGCAAAATCAATAACCACCGACAATTTGCTAGGTGGCTCAGTTACAGCGACTTGCAGTAGTGTAGTTTTCGAACCAATTGATGATTACAAAGGCGATTTTGCACGTGCATATTTTGGCACACTACTTCGTTGGGAAGGTGATTATCAAGCATTTACAACAGACGATGGTAGCACGATGTTTTCGGGTACTTACACCGAAGCTGGTCATTATGGATTGACTGAATATGGCATGGCTCTTCTCATGAAATGGCATCGTCAAGATCCCGTTTCGCAAAAGGAGATCGACCGCAACAACGGCATTCAATCTACACAAGGCAATCGCAATCCGTTCATCGATTATCCGTGTTTGGCAGAATATCTGTGGGGAAGTAAAGCAGGACAAACATTCTCGCTGGCATCGTGCTGCGGCTCGTTCGATAGCAATTTCACCGCAGGATCAAGCAACGGCTGCAGCGCCTGCACCGAAACTGATAGCGGTGGTTCAGACTCGGGCGACAGCGGTTCAGATGGCTCAGATTCTGGCAATTCAGACAGCGGCAGCAACACCACGCCAGTAGTTTCGAACGATCCAGTGCTGATGGTCGGCAAGCCCATTGTGGTTGAAAATGTGAAGCAAAACGACATTGTCTGCACAGGCACATCCACGCTGCAAGTGAACATCGCCAATCTGATCGAGAGCGTGAGCGTAACATCGAGCAACACGGGCATTTTCACCGTGTCGCCAAGCACCATCAGCCCAAGCGAAGGCGCAGCAGGCGTCACAGTAACCATCACCAAAGTGAGCAACGGTAGTGCCACACTCAACATCAGTGGAGGCGTTGTAAATCAGTCAGTTACGGTTGTTTGCGAATAGTACCGTCAAATGATTTTACAAAATAGAATTTAGTTTTTTCTAGATTAAGTAGTTTTAAATTGGGGCGACATCGATCAGAACGATCGGTGTCGTTTTTTCTAAGCAAAAAAATTGTAATTTTGCAGTCGCAATGGAACTATCAGGCAAGAAAATAGCGTTTCTCACACTCGGTTGCAAACTGAATTTTGCCGAGTCGTCGGCCATTGGGCGCGCGCTCACGGCTGCGGGCTGCGTTCGTGCGGCGGCAGGCGAAAAAGCCGACATCTGCATAGTGAACACCTGCTCGGTAACCGACACTGCCGACCACAAAGACCGCCAAGCCATTCATCGCATTGCAACGCAAAATCCCAATGCATTCGTTGTGGTGACGGGCTGTTACGCCCAACTGAAGCCCAACGAAGTGGCGTCGCTGCCCGATGTCGATTTGGTGCTTGGTGCGAACGAAAAAATCGATCTCGAAGCATTTTTGCAAAAATTCGATGCCCAAAGCGCGAAAATCAACGCTGTGAAAACAGCGAAAATTCGCTCGTTCAAACCCATTTGCAGTGCCGACGACCGCACGCGCCATTTTCTGAAAGTGCAAGACGGTTGCGACTATTACTGCACCTACTGTACCATTCCATTTGCTCGCGGGCGCAGTCGCAACGCCACCATTGCCGAAACTGTGAGCGTGGCGCGCCAAGCCATTGCCGATGGCGCCAAAGAGATAGTGCTAACGGGCGTGAACACAGGCGATTTCGGGCGTTCCACGGGCGAGACATTTTTCGACCTTGTGCGCGCGCTCGACCAACTTGATGGCGCACGCTACCGCATTTCGAGCATCGAACCAAACCTACTCACCGACGAGATAATTGCCTACGTGTCACAGTCGCCGCACTTCGCGCCGCACTTTCACCTACCACTGCAGTCGGGCAGCGACCAAGTGCTGAAACTGATGCACCGCCGCTACGACACCGCATTTTTCGCTGCCAAAGTGGCAGAGATTAAACGCCTGATGTCCAACGCTTTCATCGGCATCGATGTGATGGTGGGCGTGCGCGGCGAAACACCAGAATATTTTACTGCGACTTGCGATTTTCTCGAAAAACTACCCTGCTCGCAACTGCATGTGTTCACCTATTCGGAACGCGCTGGCACCAAGGCGCTCGAGATTGATTACACCGTGCCGCACGCCGAGCGCAAACGCCGAAACGACATTTTGCGCCAACTTTCCGACAAGAAATTGAAAGATTTTTACGCTTCGCAATGCGGCAACGAGGCGCTGGTGCTGTGGGAAGCCGCCAAACGCGGAGGCATGATGCACGGCTTCACCGAAAACTATGTGCGCCTGCAAACGCCCTACGACAAAGCAAAAGTGAACACCGTGGAACGAATTGTGATTTCGAAAGAAAACCTTTCGGAATAAAAAACACGCAATTTGCGACCTTCCAATTTTGTTATTTCAAAAAAATTGCCTAACTTTGTCGGAAAGTTATGGCAAAAATCTGCAAAATAGCATTTTCCGTGGCAGTTTGCGCACTTGTTTGCCTACTTACTGCCTGCAGTGGCGCGAGCCATTCGAGCGACACACGCGACCTCGACGAGATTGTCGAGAGTGGCGAATTGCGCGTCATCACCATGGTCAATTCCATGTCGTATTTTGTGTCGGGCGACGAAGATATGGGCTACGAATACGACCTTGTGCGCAACTATGCCGACAAAATTGGCGTGCAGGTGCGACTGATTGTAGCGCAAAGCATCGAAGAGATGAAAGAGATGCTGCTCGACGGCACCGGCGATGTGATTGCCTATCGCTACGCCTGCTCAAAAGCCAACAAAGAGGAGATGGCGTTTGTCGATCGCACGGTGCAGTCGTATCCCGTGCTAGTGCAGCGCCGCGCTGTGGAGATGGCGACCGACGTTACCGACCTTGTGGGGCGCACCATCGTATCGAAAAAAGACAACAAATACTGGCTGCGGCTGCAACATCTGAACGACGAACTCGGCGGCGGAATCGACATTGAGGCCGCGCCCGACAGTCTAAGCATCGATCAACTGGTGCTGATGGTGTCGAAAGGCGAAATTCCAGCCACCGTGGCCGATGTCGATTTGGCCAAGCTGAGTCGCATGACGCTGCGCAATCTCGA
>CAZGVF010000145.1:0-3581 GCA_964528925.1 uncultured Paludibacteraceae bacterium
ATTGCCTGCTCCGATATGGACATTGTGGGCGATTCGCTCTATTTTTACAGCACCGCGTGGAGCAATCAAACCGAATCGAATGCCATCACCTACGGCATCATCGATGTGCGGACGCGCCAGCTGGTATCGTCGCAGCTGATAACCGATGGCACCGAGGGCGACATAAAAGTGCCGTACGGAATAGCTGTGAACCCCTACACGCGCGACATCTATCTAACCGATGCCAAAAATTATGTGTCGAGCGGCATGCTGCATTGTTACGACAAAAACGGGCGCAAACTCTGGAGCATTCGCACGGGCGACATTCCAGCGCACATGACGTTTTTGAGTCATTGAGTCATTGAATTATTGAATGATGAAAAGAGTGCAAAAGATATTTTTTTTGGTCGCTTTCGTTAGCGGCATTTTTCTGATTTCTTGTCAGAGAGAAGATGTGCTGGTCGGTCTTGGAATTGACGATGTCTATTCCATCGAGCGCATGACCACATTGGTGCTTCACCCCGAATACACGGGCGATGCGTACGTCTGGACCATGCTCTTGGACGATGGACGCGATTCCATAGTCGGCACCGAGCGCGACTACATTTTTTGTGCTGCCGACACGGGGACTTACTATCTGCATCTCGAAATCGTCGACGAAGAAAATCCCGTTTCGCACGACATAAAAATTGTGGTTTGGCAGGAGCAGGTGGCTTACAGTCGCTACATCAGCAAAGTCTACGAATATCGGCCTGCGCCAGGGCAGTTTGTGAATGTGCTGCCGCAATACGATGCTGGAAATTCTGCTGCCGATATGGCTCTGAAGGCGCAAAATGCCATTGCCAACAATGCGCACGGAATGATTTCGTTGGGCGCGTTTGGCGGCTATGTCACCTTCGGATTCGACCATAGCGTGGTGAATGTGGCTGGCGAGCGCGATTTCACAGTGCTTGGTAATGCTTTTTATTCCACAAATAATTCGCACCCCGAGCGCGGTCAGGCGGGCAATAGCGAACCTGGAATAGTGATGGTGGCGGTGGATCAGAATAAAAACGGTCAGCCCGACGACCCTTGGTACGAACTTGCGGGCAGCGCTTACCACAATGCCGACACCAAACATCATTATCAAATTACCTATTTTCGCCCTGATGATGCGCAAACCGTAACCGACAGCACCTACATTCGCTGGACCGACAACCTAGGCGGCAGCGGCTATGTGGCGCGAAATTCTTTCCATCAGCAAGATTATTTCCCGCTCTGGCTGGGCGATAGCATCACTTTCAGCGGCACACTTTTGCCAAAAAATGGCTATCAAGAAAATGGCACTTGGCTGCTCTATGCCTACGATTGGGGTTACGCCGACAATCACCCCAACGACTCGACCGATCTTGTCAGTTTCGACATCGATTGGGCGGTTGACGAGGCTGGGCAGTCGGTCTATTTGCCCTGCATCGATTTCGTGCGCGTCTACACTGCCGTGAACCAAACTTGTGGCTGGATTGGCGAAACTAGCACCGAAATCAGTGGCGCAGAAGACTTGCACATTTCTGCTAAGAAGTAGCAGAAATGTAATAAATAATAAAAAATAAATAATAAATAATAAAACGCATGACGATTGTGTCGTGCGCTTTGTTTATTTGTGCCGATTTGATACGCGTTTCTAATGTGTTTTCACTGATTGCAAATTTGCATTCTGTGAAATTAGATCTTAACCAAAAACTCATTCAATGAGTCGATGATTCAATGATTCAGTGATTCGATGATTAATTTCCGAATCTTTTTTCGATTTCGCCATCGCTCACGATGCTGACTATGGTTCGACCGTCGGGTGTGGCGTTGGGATTTTGGCAGGCGAAAAGTTGCGCTATGAGTTGTTGCGCTTCTTGCTGACCCATTGTGGTGATGGGTTTGGTGCGTGCTGCCGACTTTGCCACCTCGTAGGCCAATGGCTCGAACAGTTGTGTGCGCAATGCGCCATCTTGCTCTTTGGCGCGCGCCAGCATGCCGTGAAGTACGCCCAGCACATCGGGTTCGTCGGTGATGAGCGCTGGTACGCCGTTTACCGAGTAGGCATTTTGTCCGAGCGATTCCAACTCAAAACCGAGTGCTTTCAGGTCGGGCAGTAGCGACTGCATCAGCACATCGTCGTCGGCCGTCAGTTCGAGCGTTTCGGGGAAGAGTGTGCGCTGCGTGGCGCATTGTTGCATCTCCAGTTGGTGAAGCAGATTTTCGTATGTTATGCGCTCGGTGGCGCGGCGACATTCTATCACCATCAGTCCCGATTTTACGGGCGTGAGCAAAAATCGACCTTTGTAAAACAGCGTGTCGGAAACCTCGTCGGTGTGCGCAAAGAGTGTGGCATCGGGTTTCGTTGCAATTTCGGTAGCGTCGATGGGCGCAGCGGTTTGCACGGCTTGCGGGTGCTGATGTTCGTAGAGTTGCTGCCAACTGTCGTTTTTCGGTCGGCTGAACGTGGACGATGGCGCGCTATTGTGGAACGGATTGTAGCCCGAATGCAGTTCTACGCGCGGTTGCGGCGCATCGGGGTGCTGTCCTACGGTTGGCAAATCGTTTTGCCCAACGGCATCGAAGTCGATAGTCGGCATGATGTTGAATTTGCCAAGCGACTCCTTCACGCAGATCATCAGAATGCTCCAGATATCGCGCTCGTTTTCGAATTTTATCTCGGTCTTGGTCGGGTGAATGTTCACATCTATCTCGGCTGGATTCATCTCGAAATAGATGAAATAGGCTGGATTTTCGTTAGGCTGAAGCATGCGCTCGTAGGCCTGCATCACGGCGCGGTGAAAATATGGGTGGCGCATGAAACGACCATTGACGAAGAAAAATTGGTTGGCGCTTTTCTGCGCGTATTCGGGTTTGCCCACAAATCCGCTGATATTGCCCAACGTGGTGTGCGCCTCAATCGGCACGAGTTGTTGTTGCCAATCGCGCGTTTTTTTGCCAAAAATGGCGTTGATGCGCTGTTTGGTGTTCGCCACGGGTAGGTCGTAGACTGGCTCGGTGCCGTTGATTAGCTCAAAATGTATGTCGGGGTAGACCAGCACGATGCGTTGAAATTCTTGAATGATTTGGCGCATTTCGGTGTCGTCCGATTTCAGAAATTTGCGGCGTGCTGGAACATTGAAGAAGAGGTTTTTTACCAAAAATTGTGTGCCTTCGGGGCAGGCGGTTGGCTCTTGACGCATCACTGTGGAGGCGGCTATTTCGATGAAAGTGCCCATTTCGGCACCTTGCGGACGGGTGCGCAGTTCAACATCGGCCACGGCGGCAATGCTCGCCAACGCTTCGCCACGGAAACCCATGGTTCGGAGCGAGAAAAGGTCGTGCGCGTCGGTTATTTTCGATGTGGCGTGCCGTTCGAAAGCCATGCGGGCATCGGTTTCGCTCATGCCTTTGCCGTTGTCGACCACCTGAATGGCGGTGCGGCCAGCATTTTTCACCACCACCTGAATGTGTGTAGCTCCCGCGTCGATGGCGTTTTCCATCAACTCTTTGATGACCGAGGCGGGGCGTTGAATGACCTCACCAGCGGCTATTTGGTTTGCTACAGCATCGGGTAGTAGGCGAATGATGTCCAT
>CAZGVF010000146.1:0-3574 GCA_964528925.1 uncultured Paludibacteraceae bacterium
ATTCCGTATGGGCGTACAAGAAAATCCCCTGTGTTCTGCTAGAATACAGGGGATTTCTTTATTTTCTGATTTCGGTGGTACGACCAAAGGTCGATACCCTTATTCAACCACAATTTTCTGCGTCGAAATTCCGTCCTTGGTTTCGATTGTGAGCAGATAGACGCCCGCATTGAGCGACGAGAATCGAACCTGTCCGCCTGCAGCACGCTCGGTTGTGAGCAGACGACCAACGGCATCGTAGAGGCGCACTTGATCGCCATCGGTAAGGTTGGCTGCCACAAGTTGACCAGCGTAGGCAAATACGCACGCGCCGTTGTTCTCGCCGATGGTTGGCGTCTCGGTGCTGATGCCCGATTTGCGGTTGATGCTGACTTCGAAACGCGCTTCATCGCTGCCTGTGGTGGCGGTAAATGTGTAATCGCCTTGCAACAGGTTGCAATATTGGTTCAGTGTTTTGTCGTAGAGCATTACCGACGAAATGTCGTAATCGTTGAGCGTCGAGAGCGCAATGGTGTAGTTGCCATCGGTGCCGAAATAGATGCCCAGCGGAATGGTCTGCGACTTGCGCGCAAGGTCTATCGCGCCAAATTTTTCACGTTTATTCAGTGCATAAATCTGCGGGAAATTGCGACCCGTCGAGAGCATTTTCAGCATATCGCGGTTGCTCACAATATCGTCGGAACCATCGTCGGACAGCGTGATGTACATGTGATCCTCGGCATTGGCGGTGTTGGTGAGCGTAAGCAGATATTGCTCCGTGACGTTTTCGCTCGGTGCCAAAGCAGGCGCGCTAGCAGCCGAATTGTGCGGCGACACGCTAGTGTAGGCCGACCAGTTGACTGTGCCTGCAAACTGCACAAAATAGGAGTAGAATGGCTTCATCACAAAACCGCCTGCTGTGCTGTAGAGCGTGTATTGGCTCGATGGATCGGCATCGGCTGTGGAGCGCATGGTGTATTTGTAGACGTAGTTTGGCGCAGCATTTCCACCAAGATTTACATTGTCGATGGTCATCGGCACAAAGCCCGGAATGCCAAACACATGCCAGTCGTTGTCGAGCGCGCGACGGTCGCCATTGCCATATTCAATCAGCGAGTCGGGAATGTTGATGGTGCAAGGGTACGATTCGAGTTCAGATGTGGCGGAATCTTCAAATTTGAAGATGAAATCGGTACCAACCGACGGGAAATAGAAGCGCAGACGCGAAACGCCGTTTGCATCTTTGAAATCGCTTTCTTGGAAATTGGTGAGCAGCACATAGCCGCGGTTGGCTTCGAGCGTAGCCGTCGGTTTCATGGTCGCCCAATAGTTTGCATCGGCTGTAAGACCATATTGTGCACGCTTATCGCCACGATAGCGTTGAATAATCCATTTGGTGCCGTAGTGCGTCTTGTCGAAACTGCCGTAGATGTCCTCAATCTTGCAAGTGTAGGGCAGCGAGAAGAAATAGGCCTGTTGGCTTACGTTTTTCTTTTTTTGCCAGTTCGATTTGTTTATCTCCAAGCAGAGGTAGATGCGCTCTGCCACCACTTTTGCCTGCTCCAACTGCGCCATGCTGAGCGAATTTATCAGCGAATCGTCCTCGCGCACAAACAGCACGCCAGAACCAATTTCGTAGCTGTCGCTCAGTTCGCCATCGGGCAACCATGCGTGAACAATGCGGTTTTGCGCAAATAGGTAGATCAGTCGCACACGATAAGGCTTTGTTGGGAATGTTTCGCCTTTCAGCACTACCAGACTATCGACCAAAACCTGCGTGCCAGCATCGTCCTGCGTGCCTTCCATGTGAACGGCCGCGCCAGGGTAGCAATAGGTGTCGATGTAGTAGTTCCAGTTCGATACGTCGGTGAGCAGACGACCATTGTTGCCGCTGTAAGCCACAGGATCGGCCTTGAGCGAATCCATAAACAGCAAGTGTTGTTCGTTGCTCTTCATCTCGGTAATCTCAAGGAATTTGTTCGTTCCCGCGCCGCCAATCAGGTTGCGATAGAAGCGGTTCGATGGCGCATCGTATGCCAAACGCGTATTTGCGCCAGCCTTTTTCAGTACCAAATCGCCCAATTCGTTTGAAATGCTTTGATTGAAACGGTTTGCCACAGCGGCTTTCAGGTTCACATTCTTCTCCAACCATTTCACCCAATAATAGTCGTAGTATTCACTCGCTAGCGAACGGTTGGGCGCCCAGTTGGTCATGCGGTTGTCGTCGTTGATGTAGTTCACCCAGCCGCCATTGGCACCATCGGTGCGCACGTAGATGTCGCCAACATACGGAGCCAAAGTGAATTGATTGTCGGCGTAGGTGCTGATTATCAGCATCGAATCGAGGTCGGCTGTGAGTGTCAACTCGGTCGAATCGGCCCAAGCATCTTGGGCATTGTCATATTTTTCGAGATAAAGACGACCGGCCACATACACCGAAAGTGTGTCGTTGAGTGTGCCGACGTTCGAGTAGAATGTGCGACCATCGGTGGTTTCGCTACGCAGACGGAAACGCCCCGACAGCGTTGGACAGTTGCCCGTGGTCAGTGCAAAACGATTTGGATCGTGGCGTTCTTGACTTTCGATGGTGTAGCATTCGTTCGCTGCCGACACAATTACCGTTGCGGCATTGTAGTATGAGCGACTATCGTGAATGTGTGACGAATTTCCATCGAAGAAGAAAATTTGCGCGCCTTCTTTTACATCGGCGGTGTACCAATTGTAATCGTTGTCGTCGGTTACATAATAGTTCATGCCAATTTTTGTAAACTGACTGAGGTAGTACTCGCCTGTGGTGTAGGTCGTTGCCATGTATATTTCAGGCGTTTGCTGACTCCAACCAGCGATTTCGCTAAAGCCTTCAGTCCCTTTTGGAAGACGGAACATGACTGTAACCGTCTGAACTACAGATATTTGTAATTCTTTTGTGAGCGTTTCAGTGCCATCGGTTGCCGTTGCCGAAATGGTGTAGGTGCCAACAGCGGTCGGTGTCCAAGTGTAGGTGTTTTTGCTTGCTACCTGCGTGCCATCGATGCTGATGGTGTACGACACGCTGCCCGAAAAATTGCTACTGCCAACCGTGATGGTGGTGCTTGCTCCCGCTACAAGCGATGTGCCTTCGCTCGACGAGAGCGTCATGCTTGGGTTGAAAGTGGGGCAGTCGCGCACGGTGGACGCTATAGACTTTTTAGTGTACAACTGATAACAAGTCTCTTCGCTAGGAAGTGCTACATCACAGCCCGATTCCCAATTAAAGCCGCTACTTAGACAAAATTTAAAGGCTGAAACATCGCCTGGCACATAAAAAGAGTACCACTGCGAGCCATCGCTATCGGTAGCCTCGTATGTCATGGCAAATGTGCCACCAGCAGAACCTCCCCAATGATGAATGCCTGGAGTTTGACCAGAATAGGTTGTGAACCAATCAGCTGGGAAATTCGCATGAATCACAACGCCTGGTTTCTCTTCGACAGTTAGCGTAGCTTCGTTCGATGTGGCGGTTTGGTCGCAGCCCTCGAAACTGGCTATTGCGCGCACCGTGTAAGTGCCAACCTCGCTCAATGTGAGCGTGGCGCTCGAGGCGTCGGTCCAACTG
>CAZGVF010000147.1:0-3565 GCA_964528925.1 uncultured Paludibacteraceae bacterium
TCGCCATTTTCGAGTTGTTTGAAAATGCCCGACTGCACATAGTTGTCGATGAGTGAATCGATTTCGTTGAGGCCAAGTCGGCGAAATGCATCGATGCAGCGCTGGCGGTCGAGGTCGATTAGCACGCCGCCAAAGTCGAAAATGAGCGTGGAGAGCATATTCCTGATTTCTAATTTCTGATTTCTAATTTCTATCTAATTACGTCTTAAATTCAATTTTTAGCATCTTTGAAGAAGCGATTCCAACGGATTTTGCCATGGAAGAGCGCTTTATCTTTGTCGAGCGAGAGCCAAACGAACATGGGGCGACCAACGATGTGATCTTCTGGCACAAAGCCCCAATAGCGCGAGTCGGCCGAGTTGTGGCGATTGTCGCCCTGCATCCAAAAATAATCCATACCAAAAGTGTAGGTGGTGGCTGGCTGTCCGTCGATGATGATGGTGCTATCGGTCACGGCAAGCGTGTGATGCTCGTAAGTGCCGATGATGCGGCTGTAGATTGGCAGATTTTCGAGCGTCAGAGCGATGGTTTCGCCTTTTTTCGGAATGTAGATTGGTCCGTAGTTGTCGCGCGACCAGCCGTAGTTGCCATCGAGCGGATAGACGCGACCGCCACGGCGTGCTGGTTCAACGGCAATGAGCGCCACATTTTTCTGCTGTTCGAGCGTGTTGAACGCGCTGCGGGTGAGCGGCAGGTGATAGATTGGCATGCTGAGATCGAAGCCCATTTCGGTGAGAAAATCGGCATCGTCGATGGTGGCAAATTGGCGGTCGTCGCGGCTAATGCCGAGCCGTTCGAACTGACGATCGTTGAGCAATCCGCCTGTGGTCTGCACAAAATAGTTGAGTTGCACGCCCTCGCGCGCTGGCTCAGCTTCTCCATTGATGTAGACCACATTATCGATGATTTGCAGCGTATCGCCAGGCAAACCAACGCAACGTTTCACATAGTTTTCGCGCCGATCGACGGGACGCCAAACAATCTCGCCAAATTCGGCCTTGTGCGACTCCAGATAATCGCGCCCAAGATAGTGGCAAAGCGTGTAGTAATCGGGATTTTGCATTTTGGTGCAGACCGTATCGCCAGCGGGAAAGTTGAAAACCACAATGTCGCCGCGGTCGAGCGTGTCCCAGCCTTTCAGTCGGCGATATTCCCACTGCGGTTTTTCAAAATACGATTTTCCGCCGCCGAGCCATTCAGGGAAAGTGTTTTGCACCAGCGGCATGGAGAGTGGCGTGTTCGGAATGCGCGGTCCGTAGGCGGCTTTGCTCACATAGAGAAAATCGCCCACGAGCAGGCTTTTTTCGAGCGATGAAGTTGGAATTTGGTAATTTTGGAACAGATAGAGATTGATAAAATAGACCGCCACAAGGGCAAAAATGATGGCATCGACCCAACTGCAAACCACATAGAGTGCGTGTTTGGTAGTCTTGTATTTTTTCCACCAATCGTAGGGAATGAATTTCGTTACAAAGGCGTCGAAAATGAACGGCAGCAGCAGCAACCACCAAAAATTGCCCACCCAAACGATGAACAAAATATAAAGCAAACTCCAAATGGCGGCTTTCACATACTGTCGGCGCGGACGTGCAAGACGCTCTTTTATGGTAAGTTTCGGTTTTTGGGCAGAAATATTTTCTTCCATAATTATCTGAATATCAGCAGTTTACAAAATTCAAAATTGAAGCATATCGTGCATTGTGAAGAAGCCTTTTCGTCCCTTCACAAATTCGGCGGCAAGCACGGCACCAAGGGCAAATCCTGCGCGACTTTTGGCCTCGTGGGTGATGGTGATGCAATCCTCGGCGCTGTCGTAGCGAACGATGTGTGTGCCAGGCACTTGACCTTGACGAATGGCTTCGATGGGCAGTTCGGAATCAGAAGTTTTAGCGCCAAGCACCCATTTTTCTTTGCGCGGCAACTCGGCGAGAATGCCCTCGGCAAGCGTGATGGCAGTGCCAGAAGGCGCATCTTTCTTTTCGGTGTGATGAATCTCGGTGAGCGAGGGTTCGTAGTTCGGGAAGCGGTTCATCAGCTGCGCCAAATGGCGGTTAAGCTCGAAAAAGATGTTCACTCCAAGGCTGAAATTCGACGACCAGAAGAGCGTGTGTCCGCCCTGCTCCACCTCGCGACGAATGGCAGGCAGTTGCGCTGTCCAACCCGTTGTGCCAGAAACCACAGGCACACCCGCAGCCCACGCTCGGCGGTAGTTGTCGACCGCCACGGCAGGCATGGTAAATTCGATGGCAACATCGGCCGAGGCGAACGCTGCCGAAGCAAAATCGGCCTGATTATCCTTGTCGATGGTGCAGACAATTTGATGTCCGCGCTGGCGAGCCACCTGTTCGATGATGTGACCCATTTTGCCGTATCCGATGAGAGCCAGATTCATGGTTGAGTTGATAAGTTGACGAGTTGAAAAGTTGAAAAGTTTAACGCATTACAGAAGGACGGCGCGCCAATCTGAAATTTGAAATCTGAAATTTGAAATTTTCTAGTTTTCGCGGACAAAGTCGAGTGCTTCGAGCAGCAGATCGTGTGGTGCGGTTTGATCGATTTTGGGTTGTCCAACGGCAGCAAGCAGCGTGAAATTGATATTTTGCGCCTCGTTTTTCTTGTCGTGATGCATCAGATCGAGCAGCGCATCGTAGTTTTTGCACGAAAACGGAAATGCCCCGTAATACTCTTTTGCAAGATAGAGAAAATCGGTCAACGTAGCTTTGTTCAGTCCCAGCAACCGGCACGAGAGATAGAGTTCGCACACCATGCCCCACATCACCGCGAAGCCGTGTGGCAGCGGACTGCCGAGCGTGTGCGAAAGCGACTCGAAAGCGTGACCAAAAGTGTGCCCAAAATTCAACACTTTGCGCTGTCCGTGTTCGGTTGGGTCGGCTGCGATGATGCGTTCTTTTATTGCTAAATTTCTGGTAATCAAATCGTTAAGTTGATCATCAGAATAGTTTTCAAAATCGAATTGAACCGTATCGCGCAGCAAATCGGCATCGCTAATGAGTGCGTGTTTCAACATTTCGGCGTAGCCTGAAAGCAGACTTTTTTCGTCGAGAGTTTTGAAAAATTGCGTATCGATGATGACCGCTTCGGGCTGAGCAAAAGTTCCGATTTCGTTTTTCAATCCGCAGAAATTGATGCCCGTTTTGCCGCCTGTGGCCGCGTCGACAACGCCCAGAAGCGTGGTTGGCACATTCACAAACCGAATGCCGCGTTTGAAGGTTGACGCCGCCAATCCTCCCACATCGGTAACCATGCCGCCGCCCAGATTGATGAGCAGCGAATGGCGCGTCGCTCCGCCATCGACCAGCGCTTGCCAGATGTGCGTGAGCGTGGTGAGGTTCTTGTTCTCGTCGCCGCTCTCGATGGTGATGACATGCGCTGCAGCAAGCCTACCACGCTGCACAAGTGGCAGACAGAGGCGCGCCGTGTTGCTGTCGGTAAGCACAAAAACGGGTTCGTCCGCATTGTCTGGCAACAACGGTTCGAGCGCAGATGCTATGTCGTGGGTGACGAGATTCAAAATTAAGTTGAGAAGTTGACGAGTTGAAAAGTT
>CAZGVF010000148.1:0-3441 GCA_964528925.1 uncultured Paludibacteraceae bacterium
GCGCATTTAGCAATAAATTTTTCAAACCAAAAAGTTTTTAAGATGAAAAAGATTTTTACTCTCGTTGCTCTTGTGGCAACGGCAGCGAGCATTGCGGCTGCTCCTGCACTGAACCTAAACGCGCTGCAGAATTTCGGCACTGAACAGAAGTCCGAAATAGAACTGAAAAAGCAAGAAGTTGCTTCGAATTTCACTCCAAAAGCCATTGCGGTGAAAGCCGTGGCCGACGATGCCACCATCGACATCAAAGTCGACAACATTACCGACTCGTCGGCAGTGGCAATCATCACACCAACCGACCTCACGGCACGTTGGTATGTAACCTACACCACCACGGCTGAGTACAAAACCATGCTTGACTCGCTGAAAAGCACCGATAGCATTGTCGACCACTACATCAACAAGGTGGCTAACGAAATTGAACTTGCAAACCTATTCGCTGGGTATTTTGGCTCTGATTCAGCCTACATTAGCGACTATACGTATGTTGCTGTCGATGACACAACGCTGAAAGTGCTTGTGCCAAAAACATCGTACACGGTGCTGGCTTTCTATGTCGACACGCTGAACGGCGAGTACCATACCAACTACAAATTGGCAACGACCGAGTTCACCACTGCTAGTGTTGCAACAAGCGATAATGTAATCACCCTCAATGTGAAAGATGATTCGCTGCACATTGTCACCTCCAACGCCGATGGTTATTTGCTCTACGTTGCACAAAAAGATTCACTCGATAAATTGCTCGTTGGCGGGCGCACTGTCAACGATCTTTTTGAAGTCGTTGTGCCATATCTGCATGAAACAAGTTATTGGAACGACCTCTATTTCTCGGGCGACACAACATTTGCAATCGCCGATTTGATGCCTACTTTCTACACTGCCGATGGAACATATACGGCTATCGCAGTTCCTGTTGTTGAGCGCGGCTACCGCAATGGCGATGCCACAACGGTAGATTTCTCGTATACTAAACCCGTTCCAACAACCTACAACATTACGCTCGAAACCGCCGAGGCTACAAGTTATGGTTACGACGAATTTACGGGCTTGTTCGAGATTCAAACTACATTCTATCAGCAGGATAAGGATGCCACACCAACGCTCACTTTCGACTTGTATGCTGCTGCTAATCAGTCGCTTGTAGGCGATTTCACAGTGGAAGAAAATACGCTCTACACTGGAAATGAAACCTCGTGGATTACTCTGAAAACGGGCGACGAATGGATTAGCGATGGCGAAATCAAAATTGAATTGGTCGAGAAACGCGCCGATTCCACCGCTGTCTACAATGTATCGGGCTATGTTGCAATCGACAACTTTACGAACGACACTTGCCGCTTCAGCGGAAAAATCATCGCTGTTGGCTACAATAAGAGCGGTAACAAAATCGAACTCGAGCGCAAAGCGAAAACCTACGATGTAACCATCACCAAAGGTATTGGCACAACTTACGGTTATGACGACTACATGAAACTTTATCAAATGTACTTCTCGTTCTATACGGGCACTAGCATAAAAGAGACACCAAATTTCACATTCACGCTCTATGCCGAGGCAGAAAATTCGCTCATTGGCGACTATTCGGTTGACAACAAGACTATCTATTCGTACTATGGCACATCGTACATCACTTTCGATTCGGGCGATGAATATGTAAATGCTGGAAGCATTAGCATTAAACTGAAGGAGAAAAAAGAACTCACCGCCGTTTACGAAATATCGGGTCAAGTGGTTGCTGCTAATGGCGACACTTGCAACCTGAGCGGCACATTCGAAGCTGCATGCTACAATAATGATGAAGAACAGATCGAACTTGAGCCAACCACTGCATTGCACCGCGTAAATGCCGACGCAAGCGTTTGGGCTGCCGATGGTCGCATCTATGCCGATGGCGAACTGAAAATCTACGATCTGCTCGGTCGCGATGTAACTACGCTGAATGGTTCGCTGGGTGGCGTTTACGTAGTGAAAACCGAAAATGCCGCTACAAAAGTGGTAGTTCGTAAATAATCGAAAAATAGAAATGATGGGAATGCGCTCGCTTGGGCGTGTCCCCATCTTTTTTCAAAAAAATCAGAAGATGAAAAAGATAATTTATGGTTTTGCCGCAGCCATTTTGACCATTGGTCTTGTGGCTTGTAACAAAGAAAACGATCCGGAACAGGCAAACAACGACGGAGAATTTAATTTTGAGACATTGGAGGCTGGCGAAAATGCCATCTCGGTGAAAATCACGCCGTGCGATGCCAACAAAACATTCTTCAGCCTGTATGCTTCGAAGGCGCAATACGATGCCATGCTCGATTCGCTCGGTAGCAAGGCCGCAGTTATAGCCGACGATGTCGAATATCTTAAAGAAACTCTCACCGTCTTTCGCGATCTTGGCTACAACTACACGTTGAGCAATTTCTTGTCGGTTGGCAGCGATACGCTCACGCTCAAAAATCTTGAGCCAGAGACCGAATATGTGGTTTGGGCTTATTATCTCGACACCCTATATAATAATGATGGTCGTCTCTACGATTACACGGTGAAAACCACATCTATTCAGCAGAACACGGCTGAATTCAAAATCGTTTCGGAGGCTGATACGCTGTTCCGCCTCACTGTGAGCGATACTACGCAAGGTTGGGTTTCGATGACCGAGCTGAAAAGCACTGTCGAGAGTGCGGGTGGCGCGAAAGCCTATTTGGAGCCAATTCTCGAGAATGCCAAGGAGTATGATCTGCTCGACTACGTAATATACCACGGCAACTACAATTTCACGCTTGCCGAGCTCAGTCTGAATTCCGCTGGCACCTATTTGATGATGGTAGCGCCAGTCTCTGCTTCGGGCGTGATAAATGGCGAAATTGTGACCTACGAATTTGACTATGCCGGCAGTGGCGATACCGAAAACTGACATTAACCCATCGTGCAGAGATGTACGAAAAAGGAAGTTTTTTTTCATAATTGAATTTTGTTTGGCGGCTTGGGGAGTGATCTTCGAGCCGTTTTTTTTGTGTCAGGAGGAATTTACAATCTGCACATTTCGGGCAAATCATCATTCGCCCCTACAAGACAATTATCGAATTATTGATTCATTGAATGATTGAATGGTGGTAACCTGCCAACTGCAATTGTTTGTGACCAGTAGGGACGTGGCGCGCCGCGTCTCCTTTTTTTATCGAATGAAACCGCAGTGTCCATCTGTTACGTATCCACGACCAACTGCAGAAATTTTTAATCAACCTCCTATAAACTCTCAACTATCAACTCTCACCCATTTTATTCTTTATTCTTTTGTCTTTACTCTTTATTCATTTCTGACCTCCCGATTTGTTAATTTTCACACGATTTTTCCGACATTTCCCCCATTTTACGAAAAAAACGGCATTTGTGGAGTTGCGAATACCCACCAAAACTGGCAAAAACGAGGGTCTTTTTGTGTGGAAAATA
>CAZGVF010000149.1:0-3408 GCA_964528925.1 uncultured Paludibacteraceae bacterium
CTGATAAATTTCTGATCGTCCAAAAATCTCAATTAAATAATTGAAAATTAAGTAATTAAGTAATTGATCACATGCGTTCTGGAACTTCAATGCCGAGCAGATCCATAGCGTTTTTCACCACTTTGGCTACATTTGCCGAAAGCAGCAAGCGGAAATTGCGCAACTCTTCGTCAGTTTCTTTCAAAATGCTGAAGTCGTGATAGAATTGGTTGTACTCTTTCACCAGATTGTAGGCGTAATTCGCCACCACAGCAGGACTAAACTCGTCGCCAGCCTGTTTTACGATGGCTGGGAATTCGGCCAAAAGTTGCACCAGCGCAGTCTCTTTCTCGCTGATAGTGAGCGAGTTAGCAGCATCATGCAGCGTTATTCCAGCCTCGGCTGCCTTGCGCAAAACCGATTTTATGCGAGCGTGCGTATACTGAATGAATGGTCCCGTATTGCCATTGAAATCGATCGATTCTTTGGGGTTGAAGAGCATATTTTTCTTGGGATCGACCTTGAGAATGAAGTACTTGAGCGCGCCCAAACCCACCATGGTGACCACGGCTTCGGTCTCGTCGGCAGGACAGTCGTCCAGTTTGCCCAATTCGCGCGATGTTTCACGCGACTGCTCCACCATCTCGTCCATCAGATCGTCGGCATCGACCACCGTGCCTTCGCGACTTTTCATCTTGCCTTCGGGCAGTTCCACCATGCCATACGAGAAATGCACCAACTCTTTGCCCCACTCGAAGCCGAGTTTATCGAGCAGCAACGACAGCACTTGGAAATGGTAATTCTGCTCGTTGCCGACCACATACACCATTTTATTTATCGGAAAATCGTCGTAGCGCAATTTGGCAGTGCCGATGTCCTGAGTCATGTAAACCGAAGTACCATCGGCGCGGAGCAGCAGTTTTTCGTCCAAGCCATCGGCGGTGAGGTCGGCCCAAACCGAGCCATCGGGGCGACGATAGAAAATGCCTTTCGCCAAGCCCTCTTCCACTTTTTGTTTGCCAATGAGATAGGTTTGCGATTCGTAGTAGATTTTGTCGAAGCTTACGCCCAAACGCTTGTAAGTCTCGTCGAAGCCAGCATAAACCCAGCTGTTCATGGTGCGCCACAGCGAACGAATCTCCTCGTCGCCAGCCTCCCAACGGCGCAACATATCCTGCGCTTCGAGCATGAGCGGCGCATTCTTCTTGGCTTCCTCCTCGGTTTGCCCCTGCGCCACAAGTTCTTTCACCTGTTTACGATATTCCTGATCGAATTTCACATAGTAATCGCCTACCAGATGGTCACCTTTTTTGCCCGACGATTCAGGAGTTTCGCCATTGCCAAAAAGTTTCCACGCCAGCATCGATTTGCAAATATGAATGCCGCGGTCGTTCACAATGTTGGTTTTGACCACGCGCCAACCGTTGGCCTGCTGAATTTTGCTGATGCTATGACCGAGCAGATTGTTGCGCACATGCCCAAGGTGCAGCGGTTTGTTGGTGTTTGGCGACGAATATTCCACCATCATCAGCGGCGCATCGGCAGCGGGCGTTTTCAGTCCGAAGCGGTCGTCGGCAGCGATGGCGTTGAGCGTCTCCACCCAATGCGATGCGCCCACCGAAAGGTTCAAAAAACCCTTCACCGCGTTGAAATCGGTAACCAGCGACGAGTGCGCGCGCAGATAATTGCCAATTTCGGTGGCAGTCTGTTCGGGTGCTTTGCGAGCGGCTTTCACAAACGGGAAAACCACCACAGTGAGGTCGCCAACGAACTCTTTTTGGGTTTTGAGCAGTTGCACCGACTCAGCAGCAATGTCAATTCCGTACAACTCTTTCACAGCATCGGCCACGGTCTGGGCCACAAGCGATTTAATGTCCATATTTCAGATTTCAAATTTTGCTTTGCAAGATTTTTGCTCCGCTCGGCAAACTTAAAACCAAGTTTTCGTTTGCTCTCGCTTATCGCAAAAATACAGATTTCAAATTGTAGGGGAGAATAATCATTCGCCCGAGAGTTGACCATACCTACCAAAAGTCATCGTCATAGTCAACAGTCAAAGTTCATTCAATTCGCTTGCAAAATTACAAAAAAAAGCGACACAAAAAAGGAGGTTATTCTTGCGAACGACCTCCAATTTTGTTTCAGAAAAAATCAACTTATTTGATTTTCTCAGCCAATTCAGCACCAGCTTTGAATTTGGCAACTTTTTTAGCAGCAATTTTGATAGGTTTTTTGGTCAATGGGTTGATGCCTTGACGAGCAGCGCGCTCGGCAACCGAGAAGGTACCGAAGCCTACCAAACCTACTTTATCTCCAGCAGCGAGTGCTTTAGAGATGTTTTCAACTACAGCCTCGAGTGCTTTTTTAGCCTCGACTTTGCTAATGCCAGCTTCAGCGGCGATAGCATTGATCAAATCTGCTTTGTTCATAGAACTAAAAATTTAAAAATGGTTAAGTGAATATTCGATAGTCAAATTTTCAAGGCAAAGATAGGGCTTTTTTTTTGAACGAACAAGTTTTTCGGCGTTTTTTTTGGAAAAAATCGACAAATGGGCGAAAAAAGTAAAAAAACGGGGCTTTTTTGGTGCTTTTTTGCTAAATTTGCACCCAAAATCGTCGAAAAAATGAACTTTCAACGCACATCTTTCATGCGAAATGTGCCTCCGGTGGTGCTAAATTTAATCATAATCAACCTGATTGTGTGGCTTGCAAGCAAGATTTTGGCGGCAAAAATGGGAATCGACCTCACCGATTTGCTCGGAATGCACTATTTTGCGTCCGAAAAATTCCACTTCTACCAACTCTTCACCTACATGTTTATGCACGACACGCATTCCATTTGGCATCTGTTCTGCAACATGTTTGGCGTGTATATGTTTGGCATTGCTTTGGAGCAGATTTGGGGCAGCAAAAAATTCCTCCTATATTATATGGTGTCGGGTGTGGGCGCTGCCATTGTGCAACAACTCTGCTGGATGGGCGAATTTTGGAGCGTAACCGAGGCTATGAACGCCGCTATTGCGCAGAGTTCGCCCGAGATGCTCGAGAGCGTAGAACCGACGCTGCGTCATTTCTTCCGTTTTGGCGACATCAACGCGCTGCGACCGCTCGACATTGCTGGCATGCGCGAAATGCTGCTGAATCTGCCCGTCACCGTGGGCGCAAGCGGTGCGCTGTTTGGCGTGCTACTGGCATTTGGCTGGCTCTTCCCCGATGTAAAAATGTTCCTGCTTTTTGTGCCAATTCCCATTCCAGCGCGCATTTTCGTGGGACTCTATGCCGTGATGGAGTTGTTCCTAGGCGTGGCAGGTTTCAGTTTCGACAATGTGGCGCACTTTGCTCACCTCGGTGGCATGATTTTTGGACTGATTCTTCTGCTCATTTGGCGAAAAAAAGGAACGTTATATCGGTAATTTAGAATTATGAATT
>CAZGVF010000150.1:0-3361 GCA_964528925.1 uncultured Paludibacteraceae bacterium
CTATTGCCCGACATTCTTGCCTCCGCCGAGACGAGATGACTCGTCGAGATCGCCGACTTTACGTTGTTTCACATATTGCTGCTGTCCAAACATCCATGTGACAGAGAGCATCACTTTCTGAGCACGATAGTTCTGTTGACTATAGCTTGAGCAGCCTTCTGCCAAACCAAAGGCATCGGAACGTTCTTTCATAGAACGCAGCACGTCTTGCACTTGCAGATTGAATATCAGTCTTTTCTCTTGCCACATCTTGCGCACGCCACACCCTAAAAAGTAAAAGGCTGAGGTACGGTTGTATCCACTAGTGTTAGGTGCTTGGTATGAGCCTTCTACTGAGAGAGTCCAGTCTTTGGGGAGATAGGCGTTAAGTCCAGTATATGCATAGCCCCAATGGCTTCTGTTGACATAAAGGTTGTCGGCTGAACGGTTAATGAAGTAGTAGTAGCCACCATTGACCGTGAGCGCCAACCAAGCGCCCTGCATCTGACGAGAGCCATCCTCGCTCGTAACATATTTCGGCACGATAGGTAATTCGGTAAGAGAGAGGTTTCCTCCATGTGTAGTACAAGTGCCGAAATTAACCCATTGCATACGGCTATCTCCGTTGGGTAGTATCTCCGTTCGTTGCGAGAACATATCTTGTGTATGTGAGAAATTGAAGGCGAGAGATACATACTGCGAATATGAGACATTGAGGTCTACTTGGTTGTTGAATTCCGGAGTCAGTTCAGGATTGCCCTCTGTGTAGTTGTGCGCATCGATGTACGAGCGGAATGGGTTGAGTTGGTAGTAACTCGGTCGTTTGATACGGCGAGTGTAGGAGAGGTTCATTGACCACTTGTCAGTGGGATTATATCCTAAAAAGGCAGTTGGAAACAGATTGAAATAGTCTTTTGTAGAGATGCTGTCAGCCGAAATCCAGTTTCCTTGCGAGTGGGTATATTCTCCGCGCAGTCCCAGTTTAGCATTGAAGTGTTGCCCAAACTGCTTAGCGACAGAGATATAGAGAGCCGCCACATGTTCCGAGTAGTCGAAATCGGAGTGTGCCGTGGCAGAGGAAACATCATTGCGAGCACTATCCGTAGTCATGCGGTTGTTGGTATTAGAGAGTGCATATTTAGCCCCTGCCTCTATCATGCCCGTCTGCCAAAAGCGTGTCTGGAAGTCCAGTTTGGCGGAGTAGATGTCCACCACTTGCTTGGTATTGATATCCAGTTTAGTGTTTAGTATCGAATCGGGCATAAGAGGGTACGAATACGTGTTTGTCTGCTTGTTCCCAGAAGTCCAACCATTGCGGTTGTAGTCGATATTGGCGGTCAGTTCACGCTCTAGTGAATCCGAGAATACATGTGTGAAATTGAGGTTTGCCGTGTATTGCTGCGAAAACATAGGACTCTCGATGGTGAGAGTGGAGTTCTCGGTGGTAATGTCGTTCACTTTGGTGTATCCGTAGCCGTTACCGAGTGGAACATTTTGGTGTAAGACCATAAAGGGTGCTTGAAAGATAAAGCCGAGCGTGTTGACGGAATCGATGAACCAATCGTTACCTATCTTTGCCATATAGTACTGGAAATCGCAGACATATTCAGACTTATCATATCGTTCAGTGGTACTATTGGCAAGCGAGTCAAGGTAGGTAGAACCGACTTCCATACTGCTATTTTGGTCAGAATAGACCTGTGTGAGCGTTCCGAAGGTATAGGTCTTTTCGGTACGGTAGTTGAGATTGAGCGAGAAGAAGTCCATGTTCTGCCACTTGGCAATATCCTTGTAGTACATTCCTCCATAAGCACCAGATAATGTACCATTTAGTCCACGCATCATGTTGCGTTTAGTCTTGATATTGATGATACCTCCTTGTCCGGAAGCATCGTATTTGGCGGATGGGTTTGATATTATCTCTATCTTCTCGATGGTACTGCCGTCAGTACCTTCAAGCATGGCTTTGAGTTGCTGTCCAGAGAGATACGAAGGACGTCCGTCGATGTACACTTCTACCGATTTACCATTGACCGTCACATTACCATCCTTGTCCACATTCACGCCTGGTGCTTTCTTGAGGATCTCTTTGCCGTTATTACCCATTGCAAAAGTAGAGTTGCTGACATTGAGGACTATCTTATCGAACTGATGTTCAATGAGTTGTTTGTTGGCTTTCACCTCCACCTCACCGAGGGCATAACTCTCTTCTCGAAGGGTAATGAGGAGGTCTTTTGTGCCGGGCTTGACGGTCTGACAGTGTGTCTGATAACCTACAAACGAGACTTGCAGGATATAGTTGCCCGTTGAGGTCGAGAGTGCAAATGCTCCATCGTCGTCGGTGATTGCGCCCGTCACTAGGCTACTATCGCTGCGCAACACGCTCACCGTGGCGTAAGCAATAGGTGCCGATTGTTCGTCTTGTACCTTGCCGGAGATAGTTGTCTGCGCAAAAGCACTTGTGGCAAGTAAAAGGGTTAGGATTGTAGAAAGAATTGATTTCATAATGTTCATTTCTATTATATATTTTATTGATTTTCTGTTATATTCTCTTCCACAGAGTGTTTGCCACTTTTGTAGTAGGCAAGTGTCGCGGAGAACTGGTCGAGTAGTATCCGATTGACTTCTTCATCCGAGAAGTGGCGCACACCATTCACAATGAGTGAACAGAGACCCATGTTGAATATCATCATGTGATCGAAAAATGCAATTGCATCTTCATCAGAGAGTTGATAGTCCGTTTGATATTGCGTTGCCATAATATGTGATAGTTCTTCGACGTCTAACATTTTGCCACCTGTCCAGTGGATGAACTTATATAGATTAGGGTCTTTGCGTGCAAACTGCACGATGCATATTCCCATACGTTTAGCAGCCGGTAGGTCATTCGGCGTGTCACGTGCGGTGCGGACCTGTTGCAAGAAACGTTGTGCTACTTCTTCACGTGCAGCATCAACAAGATCCTCCATGTTTCGAAAAGCTGTGAAAAACGGTCGTGAAGAGCAACCCATATAGTCGCCCAAATCTCGTGCTTTGATGCTTTCCGGACCATGTTTGCGCACCATCTGAATGGCGGCTTCGATAATCATCTCACGAGTGAATTGTTCTTTGCGTGGCATATCTCTATTCTTATTTTATATTGGTTATCAGTACATTGTAACAAAACATCGGTTATATAACAATTGTTATGCAACAAATGTTGCGCAAAGGTACAGCATATTTTTGACATGACCAAATAGTCGGTTCATTTTTCCATAGTTTTGTAAAGTAGAGATTACAGAAATAGCCTCATTCGTGGACGGAGGATATTAGAATGTGTGGTGGTTGGGTGTTAACAAGCAAAATTAACGGTAGCTCGATTTTTCTTCCGGCGGCTGGCTAC
>CAZGVF010000151.1:0-3343 GCA_964528925.1 uncultured Paludibacteraceae bacterium
AAAATTTAAGGGTTAATAATGGGGTGAACGCTATCTTGAATCGCGTTTGACGATAGTTTTATTTTTCTGCTGCCAAAGTTAGTAAATAATTTTTCAATTATCCGAATTTTTGAGCAAAAAGTGCGATTTTTAACTTTTCGCTCCTCAAAACTTATATTGCACATACACTCTGAAATCGGTTTTGTGGCAGCCTGCTATTTGGTTCAACCCGTTGCCTATTTGCGTGCGACCGTCGGTGTAGTAAGTTTGTGCCACGCGCAGATAGAATTTCAAGTCGCGAATTGGCTCGTAGTCGATGTTCAAGTACCAACGATTGCCTACGCCATACATCGATGGCGAAAAGCCTGCGCTCGGCACATCGCGCTCGAACAGCGAAAACCTGTTGTCGTAGACTGTGGCATCGAAATAGGCGTAGCGCGCGCTCACGGTCATGTCGATTTTTTTGAAAGTGTAAGCCACATCTTGCGCTATCAGAAAACCATGCGATGGCTGCTCTTTCTCAATCCGCACACGATTCCACTCGACCACACTCTTCAAGTCGAATCCAAACACTGTGTAATTCATGCAGTAGCGCAGCGAGAGCTTGCGACTGTCGGCCAGAAATGTGGTTGCTTCGTTGCTCAATTCGGCGGCTTTTGTCTCTTTGTAGCGATAGCGCATGCGCAGATACATCGATAGGCGGCTGTTTTTCATGTAATCGATCTGAAGTAGGGTAGCGTAACCCTGCGTGGGGCGCGGCATGCTGTAGGTTACCCACGGCGTTTTGTAGAGATCGGCATACGCCACAATTTTCCAATTTTTGACGGGTTTTATCTCGCTACCAATGTAAATGCCGTGTTCGTTGCGCGTGGCGGTCTGACTGAAGGCATTGGCGAAAAATAGGTCGTAGTTGCGGCTGTAGTAGCGGTGCGATAGCACAAAATTCACCACCGAGGCGGGCGCAAAAGTTAGCCCGTTGATGGTGGCCACAGCGCCGCGACCAGTCACTGCCGTCTCGCCAAAAATGCCAAATCCGCGCCACGAAAACAGATAATCCACGCTGGCGGCAAATTGCCTGTTGCCACGGAAATAGAATTGTTGATAAGGCTTTGGGTCGTAGTCGAGCGGCATGCCCAACCAAGTCTGCAACGCAGTGGCTCCAATGTGGAAAAATTTGTGCCGATAGCTCACATTTGCACCCAAAACGTGCATCCCCACGGTGCGCCGACGAGCATATTCGTCGGGTGTGCGGTGGTAACCATCTTTCTTGAACGAAGAAAAAGCACCTCCGCTGGTGTCGGCGTCCATTTTTCGGTATGAATAGAAGGCTGAGACATCGAAATCGCCAAACTGAGCGGTTGCGCCCACACCTCGCAGAAAATTGTATTCGTCGGTCGACGAGTGGCGCTTTAGTCCGCGAGTGCGTGCCGAAACATTCGTGGCCATGGCGGTTGCGCCCATGTTCATGTCTTGTCTGATGACGAGCCCTTGACCGAAATTTGCCCGATAATCGCCCAAAACGATGGTGGAGAATTTCCACAATTTTTTCACCTGAATGAAGCCCGAATAGGAATCGAACATTTTTTTGTTGTACGCGCCAACCCACTGTTCGCCAGCGTCTTTTTCCATAGTCAGACCCACTTCGAGTTTGTCGCTGCTGCGCAATCGGTATTTTAGCGAGGTGTAGAACGGATCGCCCACATAGCGCGCATTCGGATTGGCGACCAATTCTTCATCGGAAATGGAAGTGTAGCCTTTTCGGCGCTCGAAAGTGCCATCGAAACGCAGTGTGAACTCGTGCTTGCTCTCTTTCAAGATGTCGCGCAGGTGCCATTCTGTCTCGGCATCTGGCGGCTCCACGCGTACAAACGGCAGCAGCATCTGAATGGTGAAAACATCGAGTCCTTCGACCAATTGCAGCTCGTAGATGGTCTGCATGCGTCCCGCTTTGTAGATGTAGTACATCAGATTTTCTATCTGAATGTCGCTCAGGAAACGCAACTGCGCCAAGTCGTCGGGTGTGGCGGTGTTCAGATTGATGGGCGAAAGATAGATGGCTTCGAGGTCGTCGTACAGGTCGCCGTAGTCAATTTCGCCATCTTCGACATCTTCCATCAGAAAATCGTAGATGCGCTCTATCACGCGGTCGATGGCCGCCTCTTCTTGCGCTGCCGCCGAGCCAACAGTGAGCAACGCCACCAACGCTATGGTTGCGAGGCGTTTCATCGGCCAAAACGGTATTGGAGTGCGCCGAGCATGGTCACGCCCAGCGGATTGCGGTATTCGCAGTGCAGATGAAAACGGAAGCCGCCACAACCGCAGCCCACACCAAGGGTCGGCACCACATAGTCGCTGCCGTAGCAACCAATGCGCACGTCGAACACGTCGAATGGCGCATATTCAAAGCCAGTAGCCCATCGCAGTGGTGAATGCACCTCTTTGTCAATCTGCACTAGCCAAGCCACTTTTTCGTGAATTTTGTAGTTCGTCCCGAGACTGAAAACCGATGGTAGTCGTTTTTCGGTGAGATCGCTTTTTATCTTCGAAAAAATGGGATTGAAAGCGTTGAAACCGATAGTGAGCGATGGAATCACTTGCACCTGAAAACCCACTTGCACGGTGGCGGTGCTGCGGTAGCGTTCCGTCGGCGAAAGGTAGACTGCGTAGTAGTCGCACTCCACGCCAAGGTGAAAAATGTCGCCAAAAGTGCGCGCAAAGGTTACGGCAGCCAGCATTTCGTTGTATTCGGCATAGCCAAAATACGAAAATTGCGCGCCAATGTTGATGTATTTCGTTGGAATTGCCACGCTCACTGCGGCGTTCGAGAGTTCGGCTGTGATGTAGCGATTTTCGTAGAGCAGCGAAATGGCATATTGCTTTTCGCAGGCCAGTGCAGCGGGATTTTGGAACGGTTGCCATTCGGCTGTGTATGCCACCGAGGCGTTGCCTGCCGTGTACGAACTTGGCACGATGGTGGCTATTTGCGCCTGCATTGCCCCGCTTGTGCATGTGGCCAAAATGAGCAGTACGATTTTTGCAAATTGTCTTACGGAGCGGTGCATTTTTGGCGGTTGTTAGGTTAGTTGCCGTCAAAAATAGACAAAAACTGTTTAATTTGCAAATTATCGCGCCAAAAAATTGCTCATTAGTTCAAAAATATGGAAGAAAATAGCCAGAAAATCCGATGAATAGGGCATTCGTGATATTTTGAAAAAATGGCAAAGTTGGACGAATTTGGAAGATTTTTGGTGAATTTTGTTCCGATTTTTGTGTTTTTCGTCGATAAAATAGCCCCATTTTTGCGCAAAAATCAGAAAATTGCGTGCAAGAATGAAATTTTGGCGGTGGTTTTTCGTGCGAAATG
>CAZGVF010000152.1:0-3333 GCA_964528925.1 uncultured Paludibacteraceae bacterium
CCAATCTTTGCATCCCCCGTCCTTTGTCTTTATTCTTTACTCCTTGCTCTTTATTCAAACTTTTCCACCCACTCGTCGAAGCGCTCGACCGACGAATCGCCGAAGCGGACGAGTTTGGCGCGGGCTTGGTCGATGGTCAATTCTTGGTCGAGGTGCGACTTAGAATAGAATTTGTCGGCATAGCAAATCAGTTGCTCCTCGAGGCTGACTGGGCGCATATCGCGGTGCGGCAGCGGTAGGTTTTGCTCCAAAATCTGCTCGAGCGAAATGCCCGTGCCAGTGTGACGCTCGCACACAAGGGCGTGACGCGGCAGTCCTTCGCGGCGCATCAATTCAGCCCCAAGGTAACCATGCTCGATGTAGCGATGCGACCCCACGCAAAAGATTTTTGGCGCATCGGTCATGAAAATACCAATGTCGTGCAGCATGGCGGCTTCGGCCACAAAATCGGTGTCGATGCCAAGTTCGGGGTGGCGGCTGGCCAACTGCAACGCCTTGTCGCAAACCGACTGGCTATGCCTCATGAGCGTGTCGTAGAGCGGCGTGCCGGGCAAATAATAACGCGTGATTATGCTGAGAACATCTTTCATGAATTAGGAATTAGGAGTGAGGAATTTTTTTAGTGGAAGTTATTTGACCAGTATTTTTTGAGTGAATATCTTGCCGCTTTTGTTTTCCAATTGCAAAATGACGATGCTCGAAGTCCCAAAATTGGTAGTGCTGAGCGTGGCGCAATCGTCGCTGATTTCAGTCGTGTAGAGTGTGCGACCGAGCATGTCGTAAACCGTGGCCGTGAAGCCTTGAGCGCGCTCTATGCGTAACTGTCCATCGTGCGAAATGGTCTGCACAAATGGCGCGTCATCATTGCTGATATTTGGCACGGGCGTGTCGTCGTGGTAAGTGCCGAGGCTCAAACCCACAACCACTGCGTCGTGGTCGGAATAGCGATACATCAACTCGTCGGTGTCGCTCTCGTAGCCAAAAATGGTTGGCTCATCGGCATTGAAATGAGCCACTCTAGCACCCGTAACTTGCGCCGCCATGGTGCTGTTGCCCAGCGCATGATCGAGCAACCCGAAACGCCCGTTGTAGACGTACGAGTAGGCGTTGGCATCGTATTTTCTGAGCAGATTTCTGTAGCCTGCGCTCACAAATTTCTGCACGGGATCTTCCATCGAATAGGCATTCATGTCGCCCATTATCAGCACATCGGCATCGAGCGTTTGCGCTGCGCATTTGCTGATTATCGACTCCGCCTCGGCCACGCGTGTGGCGTTGTACGCACCCTGACCATCGTTCTGATCTTGGTCGCTGCCCGAAGCCGACGACGATCCGCTTTTCGACTTTAAGTGGTTGAGTGACAGCACAAAAGCCTCGCCATTTTCGTTCAGTTTGAATGCCTGAATCAGTTTGCGATAATAGGTTTTCAGATTGTTCATTTGCAGGCTGCCGAGCGGCGTTACACGGTCGTTGCGGTAGATGAGAGCGCTTTTGGTGTACGATGAATAGACCGACGTGCCGTCGTCGATGTACGAGTAGATTTGGCTGCCAGCGGCTTCGTTCAGGGCGTCGCAAAGGTAGGTAATGGCGTCCTGCCCCTGCTGCATTTCGAGCAATCCGTAGATGTCGGCATCGATGGCGCGCAGGGCTTTCACTATTTTGGCATGCTGACGGTTGGCCAACGTTTCGCTAGCAGGACCATAGCCCGTGCCAAAATCGCTTCGCAGATAGTATTGAAGATTGGCGGCGCACACCACCAGGTTGCAATCGCCAAGGTCGGGGCGCGTGGTCGGACGCTCGTTGTTGTGCCATGCGGGCATGGTGGCAGTCTGCAGTCGGTGACTAATTCCGCTCGACGAAACTACCGTCGCCACCAAATCATCAACTTGATAACCTGTCCGCAGTGTGCCGTTGGCGTCGGCAAAAGGCTTGCTTTGCGATGTGGCTGGCGCAAGAATCAGGTAGTTGCGATTGTTTTCTTTCACCACGGTTTGATATTCAGTGCTGCTGGGCAATGCCACCTCGGTGGGTGTCATCAGCAGACCATTCGACAGCGTGATGGTGCTGCTCGTGCCGCTGTTCCAATTGCGATTGTTGGTCACGGTGAGCGTGTTGGCTATCTGCACCGACATACCCACATAGTTGCTGCCTTTGCCATCAACAAAATCATCGGGGAAGGTTACTTTTGTTGTACTAACTTGCTGATGTTCAGTGGTTTTTTCTAGATTTGAAACATTGCGCAGCGTGTCGTCGGAGTAAAAAGCAGTCAGCGTTATGCCGTTGCCGAGGCGGATGTTGGCGGTGTCGTAGAGAACAAAAATGGCATCGCGCGTGGAGTTGTCGCCATCGCCTGTGGCATCTTGCAGAAAAAATCCATCGCCCAAAATGGCAGTTACCACGCCCGATGTTTTCACTTCGTTTGTGGTGTTTTTTGTGGCAGATTTTGTCGTTTTTCGCTGATTGCAGGGCAATTCGTAGATGCGCATGGTGGCTTGCCCTGTGGCAAAAATAGCCACGGTGAGCGCAAAAATGAGCGAGACGGTGCGTTTCATTGCTGAATGGGTTTATAACCTGCAAATTTACTCACATTTGGCCGATTTTGCAAATTTGCCGAAAAAGTACTACTTTTGCACTCCTGATGAAAGCAAAAATCGACATAAAAAATCGCCGCGCCTCGTTCGATTACGAGTTGCTCGACCGCTACACGGCAGGCATTGTGCTTTGCGGAACGGAGATAAAGTCCATTCGCGAAGGGCATGCTGGTCTCACCGATGCTTTCTGCACTTTTGCCGATGGCGAATTGTGGGTGCGCAACATGCACATCAGCGAATATCGGCTTGGCACTTGCTACAACCACGATGCGCAGCGGGTGCGCAAATTGCTGCTTACACGGCGCGAACTGCGCAAACTGCAGCGCGCGGTGAAAGAGAGCGGACTCACCATTGTGCCGACTTCGCTTTACATCAACGAGAAGGGCTTGGCAAAATTGAATATCGCCCTTGCGCGAGGCAAAAAGAACTACGACAAGCGCGATACCCTGCGCGAAAAAGCCGACCGCCGCGAGATGGACAGAGTTCGGAAAGTGAAGAGTTTGTAAAGTTCATAAAGTTTGTAAAGTTTGTAAAGTTATAAAGTTGCGGGCTGCGAAAGATTGGGTAAAAGTGCGTTTTTAACGGATTTTTGTGCCGAAAAAATCTTGCGTCGCACTTTTTTCTTGAAAAATTTTGCCAATTCGACAAAAAGCACTACTTTTGCAACCGAAAAAATTGCCAATTTGGCTCAGTTGGTAGAGCAACGCATTCGTAATGCGTAGGTCCCCGGTTCGAGTCCGGG
>CAZGVF010000153.1:0-3332 GCA_964528925.1 uncultured Paludibacteraceae bacterium
TTCAACAACCAGAAATGGGAAGATGTGGCGTATTTCGTGCCGTTCTATCTGAAAGAATTTCAACCGACAAAGTCGAAACAGTTGCAAGTATAAAAGTTTCAAGTTTCAGGTTACGGCATCAAAAACTATCTGCAGAAAGTTGTGTGACGCAACTTTATAAACTTTATGAACTTTATGAACTTGATAAACTTTATCAACTAATCAACTAAAACAAAAAACGCAGCCCGCCCCACTCTATAAACTTTATAACTTTACAAACTTTACGAACTTTTTCATGGAAGCCATTGCACAGCAAAAAAAAGAACGCCTGATAATGCCCGAATATGGGCGCAACATTCAAAAAATGGTGCAATACGCCTGCAGCATCGACGATCGCGCCGAACGCACCCGCTGCGCGCGCACCATCATCGACATCATGGGCAATATGTTCCCCTACTTGCGCGACATCGATGACTTCAAGCACAAACTGTGGGATCACCTTTATATTATGTCGGACGGGAAATTGGACATCGACTACCCTTTCGAGGTGCGGAAGCCCGAAAATAGACCTGCGCCAGAACGAATTCCGTATCAAGCTACAAGAATAAAATATCGTCACTATGGGCGTTGGATCGAGACTTTGGTGTCCGCCATCGCTGCGCTGCCCGACGACGAAAAACGCGCGGCACTGACGCGCCTCGTGGCAAACGACATGAAACAGAGTTACGTAACTTGGAACAAAGAATTGGCCGACGACAACAAAATTTTCGACGATCTGCGCGAACTTTCGGGCGGCGCAATCGACATAAAAAATGACGCTATGACACTGAATTCAGCCAAGCGCAGCAGCGTTGGCAACAGCGTCGACAGCAAAAAGAAAAACAACAAGAAAAATCAGAAAAACAATCAGCGTCGCTCAAAGTAACGACGAATAGTGCGGCAATTCGGGCGCAAAAAGATAGCGTTTGTTTTGCAAATCGACTTGACAAAAAATGTGCGTAAGTCCGTTGCTAGCGAGCAAATAAGGCACTTGCAATTGCAAATTGTAGACCGCCATTTGGTCGAACACACGCTGCGTAATCTCAACCGACGGCGCTTTGAACTCGACCAACATCAGAGGTTTCAGGGCAGAATCGTAAACCACTGTGTCACAGCGTTTTGTGAGGCCATTGAAAGTGATGGGCGTCTCCACGCTGATACGCATTTGCGGCACGCCAAGCGACTCGATGAGGTGCGCCACCATGTTCTGCCGAACCCACTCTTCGGGCGTCAACGCCACATAGCGATGGCGAATACGATCGAAAATTTGCTGCTTGCCACCGTCGGTCGAGCGAATTTTTTGCTGATAATATGGCAGATTTAGTGCGTCCATTTTGGTTTGCAAAGGTAAGTATTTAGTTTGAAAGTTCATAAAGTGTATAAAGTCAGAAAGTGAAAAGTGTATAAAGTTGGGACACTGCAAAATCTCGAAGTTGCCCGCCCCTATAACCTATAACCTATAAACTATAACCTATAACCTCTAACCTCTAACCTTTTGAATATGAAAACCCGCGAAGAGATAGTACGAAATTGGTTGGTGCGCTACACTAAGCGTCCGCTCGACGAGTTTGGCGAATATATTTTGCTGTGCAATTTCAATAGTTATGTCGAAAAATTTGCCGAATTGTTCAATGTCCCCGTGTGCGGAGCTAAAGGCAACATGCCCAACGCCTCGGCCAACGGCATCACCATTATCAACTTTGGAATTGGCAGTCCGAATGCTGCGCTGATAATGGATCTTTTGTCGGCCATAAAACCCAAAGCAGTGCTTTTCTTGGGAAAATGCGGTGGCGTGAAGGACAAAAACAGCGTTGGCGACTACATTTTGCCAATTGCAGCCATTCGTGGCGAAGGTACATCGAACGACTATTTCCCGCCCGAAGTGCCTGCCCTGCCCACTTTCAACCTGCAGCGCGCTGTGTCGTCGAACATTCGCGACTTTGGTCACGACTACTGGACAGGCACCGTGTACACCACCAACCGCCGCGTGTGGGAGCACGACGAGCAGTTCAAAGAATCGTTACGGCAGATGCGCACCATCGCCGTCGACATGGAAACCGCAACGCTCTTCAGCGTGGGATTTTTCAACGCCATTCCAACGGGCGCACTGCTGCTAGTGTCGGACATGCCAATGCACGAGGAGGGCATCAAAACCGAAGAGAGCGACAAAAAAGTGACGAGCCTCTACACCGAAGAACATCTTAAAATCGGCATAAAATCGCTCGAAACACTGCAAAACAAAGGCATCACCGTGAAACACTTGCGTTGGTAATTTTTTCAGAACATGGCAAAAAAACAGGCGACATACAACGAAATCATTGCATCGCTCAAGCGCAAAGAGTACAAGCCAATCTATCTGCTGATGGGCGAAGAACCGTACTACATCGACAAAATTGCCGACTACATCGACCAAAATGTGCTGACGCCCGACGAGGAGGTTTTCGACAAAACGATAGTTTACGCCAAAAAAGATACGAAAATGGCGGAAATAATCGCTGCTGCCAAGCGTTTTCCAATGACTGCCCAATATCAAGTGCTGATAATAAAAGAGGCGCAAAACATCGACAAAAAGGAGTACGACCAGCTGTTGTTCTACCTGAAACAGCCTCAGCCAAGCACCATTCTCGTCATCTGCTACAAATACGAAAAACTCGACGCGCGCAAAAAATACGTATCCGAAATTGCCGAAAAAGGCGTGCTTTTCGACTCGAAAAAAATCTACGACAACCAAGTAGCGAGTTGGATTGAAGATTATTGCCGCGAGCAGAAACTGAAAATTGAGCCGAAAGCCGCCAACATGCTGTCCGAATTTCTCGGAACAGACCTTGAGCGCATTATTGGCGAGGTGAATAAACTGCGCATTGTCATTGCAAAAAGCGGTCAAGATGTGATAACACCCGACGTGGTGGAACGCAACATTGGTGTGAGCAAAGATTATAACGCCTTCGAACTGGTGAAAGCGTTGGGCGACCACGACATTCTGAAATCGAACCGCATTGCCAACTATTTTGGGAAAAATACGAAAAGCAATCCGCTCATCATGATAAATATGGTGCTGTTCGGATTTTTCAGCAAACTGCTGCTCTACCACTCGCTGAAGGACAAAAGTCAGATGAATGTGGCAACCGAGCTGAAAATCAATCCATATTTTGTGCGCGACTATCAGCAGGCTGCGCGCTACTACAATTCGAGCAAAACGCTTCAGATAATCAGCGACATACGCACCACCGACGCACGCTGCAAAGGTTTCGGCAACACATCGACTGGCGATGACGAACTGCTGAAAGAGCTGGTATTCAAGATATTGCACTAAA
>CAZGVF010000154.1:0-3283 GCA_964528925.1 uncultured Paludibacteraceae bacterium
TCGCTGATGTGAATCATGCCATCGACGCCTTCTTCCAACTCAACAAAAATGCCGAAGTTCATGAAGTTGCGAACGCGAGCCATGTGGCGCGATCCAACGGCATATTTGGTGTCGATGGTCTCCCATGGATCTGGTTTCAGCTGTTTCATGCCAAGCGACATTTTGCGCTCTTCGCGGTCGATGGTCAAAACAACGGCTTCAACCTCGTCGCCCACTTTCAGGAAGTCTTGTGCGCTGCGCAGATATTGGCTCCAGCTCATTTCGCTTACGTGAATCAGACCTTCGACGCCAGGGATAATCTCTACAAATGCGCCGTAGTCTTCGATCTTCACAACTTTGCCTTTGATGTGGTCGCCCACTTTCAGGTTTGGATCCAGAGCGTCCCAAGGTTGAGGTGTGAGTTGTTTCAAACCGAGCGAAATACGTTTCTTCTCGTCGTCGAAGTCGAGGATAACGACGTTCAGTTTTTGGTCTATCGACACAACTTCCGAAGGATCGTTTACGCGACCCCAGCTCAGGTCGGTCAGGTAGATAAGACCATCTACGCCGCCAAGGTCGATGAATGCGCCGAAAGGACGAATGTTTTTAACCACGCCTTCGAGCACTTGACCTTTCTCAAGTTTCGAAATGATCTCTTTTTTCTGTTTCTCAATCTCAGCCTCGATGAGTGCTTTGTGCGAAACGACGATGTTTTTGGCTTCTTGGTTGATTTTCACAACTTTGAATTCCATGGTTTTGCCTACAAATTCGTCGTAGTCGCGAATTGGGCGAACGTCGATTTGCGAGCCAGGCAAGAATGCTTCGATGCCGAAGATATCGACAATCATGCCACCTTTGGTGCGGCATTTGATGTAGCCTTTGATGATCTCTTCGCTGTCGAAAGCTTGGATTACGCGATCCCAAGCGCGGGCAGCACGAGCGGCTTTGTGCGACAGAATCAACTGACCTTTTTTGTCTTCCTGATTTTCGATCAGAACTTCAACTTGGTCGCCAACTTTCAGATCGGGATTGTAGCGAAATTCGCTCATTGGAATGATACCGTCCGATTTGAAGCCAATGTTTACCACAACTTCGCGTTTGTTCATGGCGATGATGGTGCCCATTACGACCTCTTTGTCTTTCACTTTGTTCAGCGTGTTTTCGTACTGATGAGTGAGTTCCGCCTTTTCTTCTTTGGTTACGACGTCGCCATTTTCGTAGGCGTCCCAATCGAAGTCAGCAACGGGTGCTGTTTGATTTTTGTTCTCTTCCATAGGATTGGAAAGGATTTTTTTGCGCCAAACTCTCGTCTGGCAGGTTAAACATAGGGTTAATTCTGCATTCCGAAAAATGCGCTGCAAAGGTACAAAAAAAATCGTTTGAAACAGCGTTTCAAACGATTTTTTTTGATTAAAAACTGATTTGCGTCCGTTTTTTTACGCTCCACGTCCTTGGCGTTTGCGTTCAAGCTCGTCGAGAATGATTTTGCGAATGCGCATGTGGTGCGGCGTAACCTCCACATATTCATCGTCTTTGATGTATTCGAGCGCCTCTTCAAGGCTGAATACGATTGGCGGTGGCAACGTGGCTTTGTCGTCGGCACTCTTCGAACGCATGTTGGTCAGTTTTTTCGATTTCGTAACATTGATTACGATGTCGCCCTCTTTTGCATTTTCGCCAACTACCTGACCCGCATAAACCTCGTCCTGCGGATAGATGAAAAAGCGTCCGCGATCTTGCAGTTTGTCAAGCGCATAGGCAAAGGCAGTGCCCGTTTCCATGGCAATGAGTGAACCATTTTGGCGGCGTTCGATGTTGCCTTTCCATGGCTGATATTCGGCAAAACGGTGTGCCATGATGGCCTCGCCAGCCGACAGTGTCAGCACAGTGTTGCGCAAGCCGATGATGCCGCGCGAAGGAATCATAAACTCCAACTGCAGACGGTCGTTTTGCGTTTCCATCGAGGTCATTTCGCCTTTGCGGCGGGTAACGATGTCGATTATTTTGCTGGCATATTCTTCGGGTACATTCACCGTGAGCTGCTCCACAGGCTCGCATTTTACACCATCAATCTCTTTGGTGATAACTTGTGGCTGACCCACTTGCAGTTCGTAGCCTTCGCGGCGCATGGTCTCTATCAGCACCGAGAGGTGCAGCACGCCACGACCCGACACGCGCCACGAGTCGGAGTTTTCCGATTTCTCGACGCGTAACGCCAAGTTTTTGTCCAGTTCGCGCATCAGACGTTCGTGAATGTGGCGCGAGGTGATGTATTTGCCGTCTTGCCCGAAAAATGGCGAGTCGTTGTTTGTAAAAGTCATGCTCATCGTTGGCTCGTCGATGGCGATGGGCGGCAGTGCTTCGGGATTGTTTACATCGGCAATGGTGTCGCCAATTTCAAATCCGTCGATGCCCACAATGGCGCAGATGTCGCCCGAATCGACCGAGGCAACCTCAGTTTTGCTCAGTCCATCGAAGGTGTTGAGCGATTTGATGCGCTGTTTCACCACTGTGCCGTCGCGTTTTATGAGCGCTACATCTTGGTTGGCGCGAATGGTGCCACGGTGTACGCGTCCTACGGCAATTCGGCCCACGTACGACGAGTAGTCGAGCGAGGTGATGAGCATTTGCGCGTCGCCTTCGAGTGTTTTTGGCGCGGGAATGTATTTGATGATGGCGTCGAGCAGGGCAGTGATGTCGTTGGTCTGTTTGCGCCAATCGGTGCTCATCCAGTTCTGCTTGGCCGAGCCGTAGATGGTTTGAAAATCGAGTTGATCTTCGGTGGCGTTCAGGTTGCACATCAGGTCGAAAACCGCCTCTTGAACCTCGTCGGGACGGCAGTTTGGCTTGTCCACCTTGTTAATTACCACAATTGGTTTCAATCCTATTTGAAGAGCTTTTTGCAGCACGAAACGCGTTTGTGGCATTGGTCCTTCGAAAGCGTCGACCAGCAGCAAGCAGCCGTCGGCCATGTTGAGTACGCGCTCCACTTCGCCGCCAAAATCGGCGTGCCCCGGCGTGTCGATGATGTTGATTTTTGTGCCTTTGTAGTTTATCGACACATTTTTCGACAAGATGGTGATGCCGCGTTCGCGTTCTAGGTCGTTGTTGTCGAGAATGAGTTCGCCCGTGGGTTTGTTTTCGCGGAATAGTTGCCCAGCTAGCAGCATTTTGTCAACCAGCGTGGTTTTGCCGTGGTCGACGTGGGCAATGATGGCGATGTTGCGTATGTTTTGCATCTTTTTTTACCTTTTTATCGGCATTTTGCCGCTTGAAAAATCGGCTGCAAAGTTACAATTTTTTT
>CAZGVF010000155.1:0-3252 GCA_964528925.1 uncultured Paludibacteraceae bacterium
AGAAATTAGAAATTTTCTCATGAGTACCGAAGAGCAATTTGATAAAATCACGGCTGAGTGCCGCAAAATCTACATTTTGAAGATGAAGGATTACGGTCCTTCGTGGCGCATCATGCGGCCGCAGACGGTGAACGACCAATTGTTCATCAAAGCCAAGCGCATTCGCACCATCGAGACCACGGGCGAAAACCGCGTGGGCGACAGCATCGAGGGCGAGCTGATGGCCATTGTGAACTACGCCATCATTGGCCTGATTCAGCTGGAGTGTCATTATGGCGATTCGGTGGACATGAGTCGCGAGCGCGCACTCGAACTCTACGACAAATATCTGCTGCGGGCGCGCACGCTCATGCTCGACAAGAACCACGACTATGGCGAGGCGTGGCGCGACATGGCGTCGACATCGCTCACCGATATCATTCTCACAAAAATAAATCGGAACAAATCCATTGCTTCGCACGACGAAAAAACGCTGATTTCGGAAGGCAGCGATGGCAACTATTTCGACATGATAAACTACGCTGTGTTTGCGCTCATTCAGTTGCGCGAAAAACAAAATTCTGGAAATGACTAACGAGACGAAAAATTGCATTTGGCGTTGGATGGGCTTTGCGTGCCGCATCATTTTCGGTGCGCTGTTCATCTTTTCGGGTTTCGTCAAGGCTATAGATCCGCTCGGGTTCTCGTACAAAATGCATGACTATCTGGAGGCGTGGAATCTGACGCAGTTCGATCCGCTCACGCTCGTTGGCGCCATTGGCATGTCGGCACTCGAATTCGCCATTGGCTGCTGCATTTTGTTCGGCATTCGTCTGCGCGAGGCGGCTTGGGTCGGACTGGCGTTCATGCTTTTCTACACGCCGCTCACACTGTGGATTGCAATAGAAAATCCTGTGTCGGACTGCGGCTGTTTTGGCGACGCCATCGTCATCACCAACTGGCAAACATTCTGGAAAAATGCCATTCTGCTCACGCTTGCCATCATCATTCTGAAGACTGAAAAACTGCAACATTCACACCTTTCGCCGCTGCCAAGCTGGTTGTTGGTGGGCGCATTCTTTGCCGTCTCGGTGGCGCTGTCGCTCTATTGCCTACGTTATCTGCCAATTATCGATTTTCGTCCGTACAAAATCGGCGCAAACATCAGCGAGGGCATGACCATTCCCGAAGGGGCGGAGACGGATGTGTACGAAACTACCTACACCTATGCGCACAACGGCGTGGAACAGCAATTTTCGCAAGCGGAATTCATCAAATCGCCCTATCTGTGGGAGGATAGCACTTGGCATTTCGTTACGCAAGAGAGTAAGCTTGTGCGCAAAGGTTACACGCCGCCAATTCACGATTTTGTGCTCACCACGCGCGATGGCGACGACATCACTGCTGATGTTTTGACCGACGAAGGTCCTGTATACCTTATTATAATGTACGATTTGGAGAAGACCGACACCGCGCATCTCGATGCGCTGCGCCAACTCTACGCTGCACGCACTGCCGAAGGTGCGAAATTTTATGCGCTCACCGCCTCGTACGATGAATTGATCGATCGATTTGTAGAACAAACGCAACTGCCGTTCGACTTCTGCACTGCCGACCCGATAATGCTAAAAACTGTGGTTCGCGCCAATCCCGGCATTGTGGTTTTGAAGAATGGCACGGTAATTGATAAATATAGTCACGCGAGAATACCGCAATAGGAATAAAATTGTTTAATTATCTAATTTTCAATTATTTAATTAGACTATGACTTTTGACGATGACTATGACTTTCGGTAAACGAGACTAACTGCAAATTATCAGCACGGACGCACGCGGTGCGTCCCTACAAACCAGAAATTAGAAATCTAGAAATTAGAAATTATTAAACCATCAACTAATCAACCGATTAACTAATCAACCAACATAAGGAAATGAGAAAAAACATTGTCGCAGGCAACTGGAAAATGAACAAGACCCTGCAAGAAGGTGTAGCGCTGGCTACAGAACTGAAAAACATTTTGGCTGATGCCCGCCCCAACTGCGAGGTGATTATTGGCACGCCATTCATTCATTTGGCCACAGTGGCAGAACTTGTGAAAGGTTCGTGCATTAAGGTGGCTGCCGAAAACTGCGCCGACAAAGAGTCGGGCGCCTACACGGGCGAAGTTTCGGCTGCTATGGTGGCTTCGACTGGCGCTGAATATTGCATCATCGGTCACAGCGAGCGTCGTGCTTACTATCACGAGACTTACGACATTCTGCGCGAGAAAGTGCAACTTGCCTTGGCTCATGGTCTGAAACCAATCTTCTGCATTGGCGAGGTGAAAGAAGAACGCGAGGCTGGCAAACAAAACGAAGTGGTGAAAGCGCAGTTGGAAGGCTCGCTCTTTAACCTTTCGGCCGAAGATTTTGGTAAAATTGTGCTGGCCTACGAACCCGTTTGGGCTATTGGCACAGGCTTGACCGCTACGCCAGAACAGGCTCAAGAAATTCACGCTTACATTCGTTCGTTGGTAGCCGCTAAATATGGCAAACAGGTGGCCGACGACTGCACCATTCTTTACGGTGGCAGTTGCAAAGGCAGCAATGCGCGCGGACTCTTTGCCAATCCCGACATCGATGGTGGCCTGATTGGTGGTGCTTCGCTCAAAGCCCCCGATTTCAAAGAGATTATCGACGCTTTTTGATTTCTAAAAGCAGAGAAAATAGCAAGCGACTTTCGAACTGAGTTTGAGAGTCGCTTTTTTGTTTTGAAAAGTTTGCCCATTCCAAAATAAAGCGTTACTTTTGCTGACAATATGCTGACAATAACCAGCGAACATATTCCAAGAATATTCCGAACAATATAAAAACTAGTAATGCAAACTGAAAAAACGGAACAGAGAGTTGCTGTCATTGCAGGTGCAGGTCCTGCGGGTCTTACTGCTGCTTATGAGTTGCTGCGACAGACTGACATACATCCTATTATCCTCGAATCTACCGATGCTATCGGTGGTATCTCGCAGACGGTTCAGTACCACGGCAATCGTATGGATATTGGTGGACACCGCTTTTTCTCAAAGAGTGAAGAGGTTATGCAGTGGTGGAACAATATCATACCATTACAAGATGCTCCAGCAAAAGATACTAAGTTGCTGAATATCAATAAGTCCAATACCCCCCCCTACAATGACAATGATGTAATTGAGGAGCACTCTTCTGCTTCTCAATATGACCCCGAGATGGTAGACCGTGTTATGCTTCTCCGCAATCGGGTAAGCCGTATTTTCTTCC
>CAZGVF010000156.1:0-1578 GCA_964528925.1 uncultured Paludibacteraceae bacterium
AATCTTGCGACTTGCTACTTGCTACTTACTACTAAAAAATAATGAAAACCGCTTTAATCACAGGCATTACGGGTCAAGATGGTTCGTTTTTGGCCGAATTTTTGTTAGAGAAAGGCTACGAGGTGCATGGCATTTTGCGCCGCTCGTCAACATTCAACACGGGACGCATAGAGCATCTCTACCTGAACGAATGGGTACGCGACATGAAACAGAGTCGTGCCGTGAACCTGCACTATGGCGACATGACCGACTCCAGCTCGCTGGTGCGCATCATTCAAGAGGTGCAGCCCGACGAAATCTACAATCTGGCAGCCCAAAGCCATGTGAAAGTCAGTTTCGACGTGCCCGAATACACAGCCGAAGCCGATGCCGTTGGCACGCTGCGCCTGCTCGAAGCCGTGCGCATTCTCGGACTCGAAAAGAAATGCCGCATCTACCAAGCCTCCACTTCGGAACTGTTTGGCAAGGTGCAAGAGGTGCCACAGCGCGAAACAACGCCTTTCTATCCGCGTTCGCCCTATGGCGTGGCCAAACAATACGGTTTTTGGATCACCAAAAACTACCGCGAATCGTATGGCATGTTTGCCGTGAATGGCATTCTGTTCAACCACGAGAGCGAACGCCGCGGTGAGACTTTCGTAACGCGCAAAATAACCCTTGCGGCCGCTCGCATAGCGCATGGCAAGCAGGATAAGCTCTACCTTGGCAACCTATCGGCACAGCGCGACTGGGGCTACGCCAAAGATTATGTGGAGTGCATGTGGCTCATTTTGCAGCACCCCACGCCCGAAGATTTTGTGATTGCCACTGGCGAGATGCACACCGTGCGCGAATTCTGCACGCTAGCATTCCACTACGCTGGCATCGAACTGCGCTGGGAAGGCACTGGCGTCGACGAGCGCGGCATCGATCAAAAGACTGGTCGCGTGCTAGTCGAGGTCGATCCAAAATACTTCCGCCCCGCCGAGGTAGAACAACTGCTTGGCGACCCAACAAAAGCCCGCACCCTGCTCGGCTGGAATCCCCGCAAAACCCCATTCGACCAACTCGTGCAGCTGATGGTGAAGAGCGACATGAAGATAGTCTAAGACTATGACCTTTGACTATGACTATGACTTTTAGGGGCTGCAAAATATAAGCGCCTTTAGGGGTTATAAAAAACAGCTCTACAAGATTAGACTCTTTTCTTTTACAAAAAAAATAAATATAGATGAAAAGAAAATTACTTTTTTGCCTATTTACATTATTGCCATTTTGTGTGACACTTGCAGATAACTCAAATTTTAGAGATTGGGACAGTGAAGATGTTGTCGGAATTTACATCGAAATAACCAAATACGAAGCGAGTCAAAATGGATTTGATGAATCATATAATGATGGTTACACAACCAGATACTTTGAAAAAGTAAAAGTTGAAGAAGGATTATATGAAATTGAATTGAACCAAAAAATTGACTCAAAATTTTGGTCAATTATGTTTTCCAACCTTTTCATAAAATTTAGATACTACCCCATCTTGCTTATGCTTGACGAAGGCATTTTAGATTGGGATGGCTACAGCGGAGTTTTCTACAAAGA
>CAZGVF010000156.1:1678-3174 GCA_964528925.1 uncultured Paludibacteraceae bacterium
AGTCTTAGTCATAAAACTTTAGGAGTATGCGCGATTTTAGAAAATATGATTTTTGGATTGATTCGGTAAATTTTGCAAAAGACATTTACCTTATGACAAACACATTCCCTCGCTACGATGCGCTTTCAGGTCAAATTCAACGCTCTGCAGTTTCCATTTCATCAAACATAGCAGAGGGTTCATCGCGCGAATCGGAAGCAGATTTTGCAAGATTTCTTGAAATTGCACTCGGATCAGCCTACGAAGCAGAATCGCAATTAGAGATAGCGAGACTTATATCGTATATTGATGAGGCCAAATATCAAGAACTACGAGAGCTACTACAAAGCATTGAACGAAGAATTGCTTCATTCATCAAAACTCTTCGCAAAAAATCATAGCCTTTAGTCATAGTCTTAGTTTTAGTCATAGTAATAGTCTTAGGTCATAGTCAACAGTCTTCGTCAATGATCATCGTCTAAACGCTCGGCACAACACTCAACGCACCACAAAGTCTTAGTCTTAGTCAATAGTCATCGTCATGGAGCATACCTCAAAAATCTTCGTCGCTGGACACCGCGGAATGGTGGGAAGCGCCATTGTGCGCGAACTGCAGCGACAAGGCTACACCAACATCATCACACGCACACACGCCGAACTCGACCTTTGCCGACAAGCCGACGTGGAGCAGTTTTTCGCCGCTGAAAAGCCCGAATATGTCTTTCTGGCAGCTGCCAAAGTGGGCGGCATCGTAGCCAACCAAAACGCGCTGGCCGACTTCATGTACTACAACATGATGCTCGAGATGAACGTGATAAACGCAGCATGGCGCAATGGCTGCAAAAAGTTGGAATTTCTCGGCTCGTCGTGCATCTACCCACGCATGGCACCGCAACCCATGAAAGAGTCGTGCCTGCTCACATCGGAACTCGAAAAGACCAACGAAGCCTATGCACTCGCCAAAATTTCGGGACTGAAATACTGCGAATTCCTGAATCGTCAATACGGCACCGACTACATCAGCGTGATGCCGACCAACCTCTACGGTCCGAACGACAACTACCACCCCACTCACAGCCATGTGCTGCCTGCGCTGATACGTCGTTTCCACGAGGCCAAAGAGTCGGGCGCACCTTTCGTAACCTGCTGGGGCGACGGCAGTCCACTGCGCGAATTCCTCTATGTTGACGACCTCGCCAACCTCTGCGTCTTTCTGATGAACAACTATTCCGGCAACGAAACCGTAAATGCTGGCACTGGTAAAGAACTGACTATCAAAGAGTTGACAAATCTTGTAGCAGAAATTGTTGGCTACACTGGCGAGATTCGCTGGGACACCACCAAACCCAATGGCACGCCGCGCAAACTGCTCGATGTGTCGAAAGCCACGGCACTCGGCTGGACTTACAAAACCGAACTTCGCGACGGCATCCGACTCGCCTACCACGACTTCCTGACCAACCCCATGCGCGCAGAACGGTGATCAATCTAATTATCTAATTATTTAATTTCCAATT
>CAZGVF010000157.1:0-3141 GCA_964528925.1 uncultured Paludibacteraceae bacterium
AGGAAGTTCCATGCGAAGCAGATTACCGTCATGATGAGTTTGGAGATGAGATAGTGCACCCCGACTTTCTCGGTAAAGAACCAGATACCTAATTCAAGGAACACCAGTCCTAGTCCACCAATGATAAACACACCGGCAATCTCACCGGCACGCGATTTCGGTTCGCCACGGAACACCAACCACTTGGCAATAGCATAGTTAGTGAGAGTACCCGTTATGAAACCTAACAGTGCCGCCACCAGATAGGGAATACCAATAATGTATGATGTTAGGAAATAGGTACCATAGTCCACAATGAAAGCCCCCACCGCCACAAAACAATAGCGGAACAGTTGCAGCCATATATTGTCCGTATCCCGACGAAAAAGAATGTCTATGAGTTGATGAAATCGCATAAATCACCTATTTTTTGCAGTAGTTGGAATCGCAAAATAGAGACAAACAGTAGTGAATGCCAACTTTATGGCTTGCAGCGGGAACCAGTTGCGGATGGTAATAGGACTAGCAAAGGCAGTGCTTCCACAATAGACAAAACCCAACAACAATATGGTCCAAAACACTATTCGTTGCGAACGAGTCATGCTCCAATGTTTCCAACGAATAAGCATCGCTAATAAAGCACCAAACATCACAATCCATAGCACCAGTTCAAGTGCAGGCAGTATGGGGTTGATATATTTCTCATAAAGAGGGTAAGACGGGTGTTGCTGAATATCCTCTGCGTCGATACCAAACCACACTTGCACTTCACGATTATCTGCGGGAATATCACTATAACTGTTCATCAGTTCAAGGCAGTCAGGATAGAACACCTTAGCGGTATTATGCACTAAGTAATAGCGGCAAAACTCGATAGGATGTTGTTTGATAAGCCATTTGCCATAATCAGCATATATTCCGCCACCCAACTTTGCCCATGCCTCCACATACGACACTCGGCGCGTCTGCATGTAGTAAAAAAGATATTGTTTCAGCGGTGATTGTTTATCCCAAAGGAATGCAGCAGAAGCGATATGACCAGAGTCGGTCTTTTGACAGATATAGTCACGAGAAGCAAGACATGCTTCATGAAGAAACTGCATATTCTTTTTAGGAGCCTTATCCTCCTCTACAAATGGAAGTACATGCATACCATTATTTGCCCACTGCCAACCATCGAAGCCTGTCGAGAACTGTCTACGATGAGTAATCTCTTGCATATTATTGCAGATATTCTGATAAAAGAACAAACTGATAAGTAGTGTTCCTACTATGCCGATATATCTACAAGGTTTGTGAGGAATAAAGCATAGTATCGGCAACAAAACTGCAATAAAAAACATTCCTGAATAGCGAGTAAACAATGCCACAAAGAATGCTCCAAAATATAGCAGTAATGCACTATACGACCCCTCATTTGCAAGAACTATCAGCATAGCAATCATGAGAATCATCATACACCCGAATAGTGCATCAGACATGATAGCATTGAGCATATAGAAAGCAACCGGACTGGCAACAATAAAGACAGAGATAGTCCAGCGTAACCAAGTGGGATGTATAGGGAAATACCTTTTCAATGTTAAGATAAGCAGAGTGCAGCACAACGCATAAAGCAGCATCTGCACAATAAAGATGGAGAATATCGAAGTCGAGAATACATGTATCACACGCAACCACTCCGAGAAGCCATAAGGGCGAAACACACTGAACTGTTCATCTATCGCTGCACGGAGATAGGTAAAACTGTCTGTCATAGCAGCAGGATAGGGATATGCTAAACGGATAACAATGTATCCTATAAGGCATATACCAAACACAAGAGCCCAATCCCATACCTGCGCTTTTGAGAAGCAGAAATGCCAAAAGGAGTTATTCCAACGACTGCGAAAGTCCGCATGAGAAGTGTTATTTGCTTTCATGATATTCTTTTTCGGTGTTAACGTTCCAGATATTATACTTGTCAGTGATGCCATTCTTGATGTTACGCACACACTCGAAAGCTGTCATCATAGAGTGGTCCATATTGTTATAGCGGTGCTGTCCGTTGCGCCCAAGACAATAGAGATTCGGGATAGTATCCAAGAAAGACTTGACCGTATCTAACTGATAGTAAGAACCATAGTAAGCAGGATATGCTTTCTTGACCCGTACATGGCAGGCATCGAGTACATCCTCTCTGTTGATAATATCTATCTTGACCAACTCGTCAATAGCCATCTGGATAAAGTCCTCTTTGGACATATTCCAGAACTTGTCGCCCTCAGTGCAGAAGTACTCAAGACCAATCCACATCGTGTGCTCATAGTCATTCACAAGATAAGGTGACCAGTTGTTGAACACCTGCAAACGCCCTATATGCACATCACGCTCCTGTATGTATATCCATGTATCAGGCACTCGGTGGTCATAAGTAGGTATCTTAGTCTGGTTCTTAATACGCAAGTCTTTGACACATAGTCCGACGGTAATGAAATCACGATACGGCAATGTAGTAGCAATATTCTTCACCTCTTGCGGTACTGCAATACCCGAGATAGCAGGAACAAGGTCCTTGATAGGCATGGTAGAGAGGAAATAGTCACAAGCAAAAGTCTGCTCAGTGTCATCAGCATTGCGGGCAACGACCGAGACTACATGGCTATTCTCAACATTAAGACGAACGACCTCATGCTGAAGGTATATCTCCCCACCCTGCTTACGAATATCGTCTGCTACAGTCTCCCATAACTGACCAGGTCCGTATTTAGGATAGATAAACTGCTCAATGAGAGAGGTCTCTACATGCTTAGAGTGGATGCCCAATGCCCGTTGGAACATATCCTTCAGTACAGACAGAACACTCAAGCCCTTGACACGCTGACTACCCCAATCTGCACCTAACTTAGAAGGATGAACACCCCATACTTTCTCAGTGTATCCCTCAAAGAACATCTCATAGAGCGGACGGCCAAATCGATTGATATAGAAGTTCTCAAGAGAGGTCTCAGGTAGTTTGTGTATACACGACCAAAGATACCCAAAACCTGCACGCATGGTATTGGCAAAACCCATATTGAAGAAAGTCTCTTTCTTCATCGAGATGGGATAATCAAAGAACTTACGAAGGAAGAAAATACGGCTTACCCGATTGCGGAGAAGCATAACACGGTCTACCATCTC
>CAZGVF010000158.1:0-3116 GCA_964528925.1 uncultured Paludibacteraceae bacterium
TTTTTTTCGGATTACAAATCCGAATAATACACCAAGCGCGGGATTGCAAATCCCGCGCGCCTGTTTAGCTAAAAGTGAATTACGCAAATTTTACGAAATGTACGAAATCGAGATTTTCAGCAGCCACTTATCAGGTGTTCGAGCAGGATTTTCAGACCAATGCCAAACAAGATGAGGCCGCCGATGAGTTCCACATTCAGTTTGAAACGCTTGCCGAACGACACGCCAATGATGCAGCCCAAAATGGTGAAAATGAAACTGCCCAGCGCAATCACCGCCACGGCTTGGTAGATGAAATTGCCCAGCGGAACGAATATCAAACCCGTTGCCAGCGCGTCGATGCTAGTTGCCACGGCCATCACCAAAAGCATGCGCATGGAGCCAAAAGGCGATTTTTTATCGTCGGCAGGCGCATCTTTTTTCAGACTACCAACAATCATTTTTCCGCCCAAAAAGCCAAGAATTATAAACGCCAGCCAATGGTCGATTTTTCCGATGAAATCGGCAAACCACACGCCAGCGAACCAGCCAATGAACGGCATTGCGCCCTGAAAGAATCCGAAAAACAGTGCCATTCGCAGAATTTTCGGCCAATCGTAGCGACCGTATGCAATGCTGCTGGCAATCGACACCGCAAAACAGTCCATTGCCAAACCGATGGAAATCAAGATAAGATCGAGGTAGTTCATTTCTTTCAGTAAAAAGTAGAAAGTAAAAAGTGCATAAAGTGCGCCTACCGCAAAAATTCGCAGATGCACAATCTGAAATTTGAAATCTGAAATCTTTTAATTTCTGGCTTTGAATGCAGCCTCGTAGGCTGCGGCGGCCTGTTCGAGTTCGGCATACCACGCCTCGCCAAAGCGGCGAATGAGCGGTGTTTTCAAGAATTTGTAGGCAGGCAACCGCAGCGCGCGACCATTTTTTTCGGCACACGCACAAACCTCCCATCGATGAAAATTCACCGCTGTGAAATGCTTGTATTTGGTCAGTCGCACGGGATAGAGATGGCACGAAATGGGTTTCATAAACGTGCATCGACCCTCGCGATAGGCCTTTTCGATGGCACATTTGCAAACGCCATCGGTGTCGGTGTAGGCAAAAACGCACTCGCACCCTCCAACGAGCGATGTTACCAAATCGCCCTCCACATCGCGATAAGCCACGCCCTGCTTGTCGATTACAACACGTGCCTCGGGCGAGAGATCGCTCCACACAGCTGGCAAAGCGCGCTGCAACTCGGCACACTCGCCCGCCTCGAGCGGTGCACCGCTGTCGCCCTCGACGCAGCACTGACCGCGGCACACACCAAGATCGCAGCAAAACATGCGCTCGAAGAGTTCGAAACTCACCACTGTATCGCCAATCTCGACCATCGTTTTCTAAAAATTTTTCGTTTCGGCAAAAGTTCGGCAAAAATAGTATTTTTCCACCGTTTGACCAAACCATTTTTTTGCAGTAATTTTGCGGAACAATTTTCTAATTATTCAAATTCCAATTACCCAATTATTTCCGCAGATCACGAACTTTACAGACTTTTCACTTTTCACTTTTAACTTTCAACTCTATAATGACCGAACTACAACTGACACTTTCGCCCGAGCAGGCTGCCAACGAAGCCGAAGTGAAGCGTGCGGCAGCGCGCAAAATGGGCGTTTCGCCACGCGATATTGCACAACTTCAGATTGCGAAAAAATCGATCGATGCGCGCAGTCGACAGCCGCAAGTGCTGCTGCGAGTGCGTGCTTTTGCCGATGGCGAACAGGAGATAAAATACGAGAGCGAGCCGCACTATGCCGACGTTTCAAAAGCACCAGCGGTGGTGATTGTTGGCAGCGGTCCTGCGGGACTTTTTGCTGCTCTCAGGCTGATGGAATTTGGTCTGAAGCCGATCATTCTCGAACGCGGCAAAGAGGTGTCGGAGCGCAAACGCGACATCGCGCAACTAAACCGCAATGTGGCGCTCAATGCCGAATCGAACTACTGTTTCGGTTGCGGTGGCGCTGGCACTTTTTCAGACGGAAAACTCTACACCCGCAGTGTGAAACGCGGCAATCCGCAGCGCATTTTCGAGATTTTTCATCGCCACGGAGCGCAAGACAGCATTCTGTACGAGGCGCATCCGCACATCGGCACCGATCGCCTGCCGCAAATCATCAAAAACATGTGCCAAACCATCACCGAACATGGCGGCGAGGTGCATTTCGACACGCGCGTAACCGAATTGCTCACACGCGGCGACCAAATTTGTGGCGTCCGCACCGAGCGTGACGATGTGTATAGTGCTGATAATGTGATACTTGCCACAGGTCATTCGGCGCGCGACATCTACCAAATGTTGCACCGCCAAGGCATCGACATTTGCGCCAAAGGCTTTGCCATGGGCGTGCGCGTGGAACATCCGCAGGCACTCATCGACAGCATTCAGTACCACAGTCGGCAGAAAAATCCGAATCTACCCACGGCGGCATATAGTCTTGTGCATCAGGCAGATGGGCGCGGAGTTTACTCGTTTTGCATGTGTCCAGGCGGACATATTGTGCCGTCGGCCACCGAGCCGCAGCAGATTGTGGTGAATGGCATGTCGGCATCACACCGCAATTCGCCATTTGCCAACTCGGGCATTGTGGTGGAACTTCACCCCGAAGATTTGACCGAATATGCGCACTACGGCGAGTTGTGCGGACTGCATTTTCAAATGGATTTGGAGCGAATGGCTTTCGAGAATAATGGCGGAGGACTGCAGACCGCTCCAGCACAGCGTTTGGCCGATTTTGTGGCAGGGCGCGCATCGAGTTTGCTGCCAAAATGTTCCTATCTGCCAGGAGTGAACGCTTCGCCGCTGCACGAGTGGTTGCCCGAGCGCATTGGGCGCAGATTGCAGGAGGGTTTCGCCGCATTCGACCGAAAAATGCGCGGTTTCCTAACCAACGAAGCCGTGATTGTTGGTGTCGAGAGCCGTTCGTCGTCGCCCGTGCGCATACCGCGCGATGCCGACACCTACGAGCATATCCACCTGCACGGGCTCTACCCTGCTGGCGAAGGATCGGGCTACGCAGGCGGTATCACCTCGTCGGCCATGGACGGCGAACGCATTGCCGAAAAAATTGCGGAGAAGT
>CAZGVF010000159.1:0-3115 GCA_964528925.1 uncultured Paludibacteraceae bacterium
CTTGCCGCAATACGCGTTTAACACGCAGTTCCGACGAGTTGTTGGCATCGTAGAAATTGATGTGGTTGTACTGGAAACCAGCATCGACCACGCCAACTATCACGCCAGTGCCAAGGAATGGTTGCGAAAGGTCGGTGCCAGCCTGCACTTTGTCTACATTGGCTGCAGCGCGCGCTTTGTCCATCTTTTTGCGAACTGGCGTACCAATTTCTACCAATTTCACGGCTTCGTCTTGGCTTAATGCCTCGAGATTTTCCACTGGAATGCGCGCTGTAACAAACTCGCCAAAGTCGTTTTCGAGCACTGCACCGTAGTTTTCGAGCACGCTTTTGTCGGCATCAGCATCGGCAAAATGCACAAACGCCGAGATATACTCTTGTCCGCTTTCGGCTACTTTCAGTGAGAAATTTTTGCGCAGTGTGTTGCGCTGTTCGGTTGTCTTGGCCTCGTTCTGCGCATCGATAAAGGCGCGCGAGTAGTTCGACAATTTCGTTTCTTGCGCCACAACTATCAAAGCCACGCACAAGAAGGCTGCAATAAGATTTATTTTTTTCATGGGAAATTAGATTGTTCTAGGTTATTCGTAAAATGTTGAACTTGTTGAACGTATTAAACTTCTAAACTTGATAAACTTCTTATCAACTTTTCAACTCGTCAACTTATCAACTATTTCGTTCTGATATGCACGCGCTGTGCGGCTTCGACCGACACAATGCCGCTCACCTGCCACATTTCGGGCAGACGTTTCAGCGGAAAACGAAAGGTCGCTGTGGTGTTGTCTATTCTGGTAACTTCGCCGCCCAGTGCGGTGAATGCTGCCTCGTCGAATTGGTCGTTGGTGGTGAGCCAGCCCGAGACGAAATATGCGCCATCGCGCTCCGAAATGGCGGCGTTGGTAAGCACCTCGTCCGATGGCTTGTACTTCTCGAGCGAGCGCACATGCTTGGTGTCGGCCGTGAGCTGATCCCAAAGCAGACGGAACGAGTTCGAAAAATCGATGTTTGTGGGCAATTCGCCAAGAATGGTGGTCTTGGCTTTTTTGTCGGTGGCTTTTTTCTGGCTGCTGCAACTGCAAGCAAACAGGGCTGTTACGGCACAAATGGCGCACGCAAACAGCGTGATTTTGCGTTTTTTCATGGCAGTAATGGAATTATAAGCGAGCAAAGTTACGACTTTTTTTTAACATTGCCAAAAGTTACGGGCGGTATGTCAGTCGTAATACGGATTTTGTCGATTTGCCGATGCGGAAACGGTTGTCGGTGCGCAAACCAACGACCCACAGAATGTCGCTGCCCGAGGTGAGCAACCACGCATTTTGCTTGTCGAAAAGGTTCAGTTTGCAGTCGACAAAGAGGTCGCTCACTTTTTTGCGCCCCGTCATGCCAAACGGCACAAATGCATCGCCTTGCTGCCAACGCCTGAGCGTGAGCGGAAATTTCACCTTTTCGGCATCGAAATAGGCCATTTCTGGACTTTTGCTGATTTCTGGAATGCTATCGATCTTTTCAATTTTCAGCGAAATGGGAATGCTGATTTCTGCCTGATTTTCAGCGATTTGATATTCGTTTGCATCGATTTCGTTGTGCGGCGCAACGATTATTTTGCCGCGGTCGATCAGCAGACGATGGCTCGCTGTGCAGAATGTGGTGCCAACGCTGTGCAGACTGCCGAACAGAGCGTCGTTGGTATCGCTATTTATTCCGAATGGCTGCAGAATTTCGTACAAAATGGTGCGTGGCGCAGGCTGTTGCAGCAGTTTTTCGGTGTCGATTTCGGTTGTGCCATCGGGCAGATTTTGGCAGATCTCTTTCCTGATTTTCTCGATGAAAAAGTGGTAAATCTCGGCTACGTCGGTCAGATTTTGCGCGTTTCGGTGCATTATTGGCACAAAAGCGGGGTTTATCTCTTCGAAAAGTGGCAACAGGCGGTGGCGCACAAAGTTGCGACGAATGGCAGTGTCGCTGTTGGTGCGGTCTTCGCGGTGTTGCAAGTGGCGACTTTCGGCGTATTGCTCAATCTCGGCGCGCGTGCAGCAGAGCAGCGGACGAATGATTTTCCCATTTGTTGGCAAAATGCCGTGCAGACCGTCTATTCCAGTGCCGCGCGCAAGGTTCAGAAGCATGGTTTCGGCACAGTCGTTGGCGTTGTGCGCAATGGCTATGGCAGCGCATTTTTCTGTTTTCAGAAGGTCGGCAAACCACGCATAGCGCAGGTCGCGCGCCGCCATCTCGATGGAGATTTTGCGCTTGTGTGCCACCTTTTCAGTCTCGAAATCGATTCTGCGAAATGGCACACCATATTTTTTAGCAAGCGCTTCGACGAACGCTGCATCTTGGTCGGAATCGTCGCCGCGCAGATGAAAATTGCAGTGCGCCACTACGCATGGGTAGTCCAGTTGCAGCAGCACATCGAGCAGCACCACCGAGTCGATGCCGCCGCTCACAGCCACGAGCAAAGGCGCAGGTGGCGCGGGCATTGCCTGCTCGCGCATGTATGCTGCAACTCTGTTTTTCATCTGAAAATCAGGCCTGTCCGCCGCCGAACATTGGCATTGGTGGAACGAATGTGTTGCCGTTTCCGAGGTCGATAGTGCCGAATTGTTGCTCGTATTTCGCGATGTTTTCGTTCAGCGCAGCAAGCAAGCGTTTGGCATGGTCGGGCGTCATCACAATGCGCGAGCGCACATTGGCTTTGGGCGTGCCAGGCAGCATGCTTGCAAAATCGATAATGAATTCCGCGCTTGAGTGCGAAATGATGGCCAAATTGGCGTATGTGCCGCCAGCTACCTCGGGCGCAATCGCCACTTCGAGTTGTTTGTTTTTGTCGTCCATGATGGAGAGGTTGATAAGTTGACGAGTTGATGAGTTTAACGCTTTAGTCAGAGTCTCTGGGAATTTGTTAGAAAGTTTTTTAGTTTCTTGAATTTGCTAGCGCAATTTCTGTTTCTAGGCTTGGTTGTTGAATTAAACCGCAGAAACCATAATTTTTACATAAGGCAAACTCTTAATTCTTAATTCAAAATTCTTAATTCTAAATTAATACTGTTCTTGTTCGTTCGGGAAATCGCAGGTTTTCACGTCGCTCACGTAGTGTTGAACGGCTTCGGTCATCACCG
>CAZGVF010000160.1:0-3090 GCA_964528925.1 uncultured Paludibacteraceae bacterium
ACTCCTAATTCCTAACTTTCTAAAATGGTTGAAATTCGAGAAATAAAAACCAAACGCGAATTGCGCCAATTTGTGCAGTTTGGCATCGATTTGTACAAGGGCGAGCCGAACTATTGTCCGCCGCTCATTTTCGACGAGATCAATTCGTTCGATGTGAAGAAAAATCCTGCGCTCGACCTGTGCGAATTTGCGCTGTTCATGGCCTACCGCGATGGCAAAGCCGTGGGACGCGTGGCTGCGCTCATCAACCACCGCGCCAACGAGCATTGGCACCACAAACATGTGCGTTTTGGTTGGATCGATTTCATCGATGATCTTGAAGTGTCGCGCGCACTGCTGCAGACGGTGAACGATTGGGGCAAAGCCAAAGGAATGACCGAGATGAATGGTCCAGTTGGCTTCACCGATTGGGACAAAGAGGGCTGTTTGATCGAAGGTTTCGAGTACGATTCGCCCATGGCTAGCCTCTACAATTTTCCGTACTATGCCCGCCATTTCGAGGCATTTGGTCTGACAAAAGAGGCCGATTGGATTGAATATCGCGTGTTTGTGCCCGAAAAAGTGCCCGAAAAAATGGAGCGCGTGGCGAAAATAACCATGGAACGTTACGGTGTGAAAGTGGAGAAATTCCACTCGGCGCGGCAGCTGATGAAACGCTTCCCGAACTTCGAATACATGGACGTGCTGAACGAGGCCTACACACCGCTCTACAACTATCAGCCCATGAGCGACCACCAAAAACGCTACTACGCATCGATGTATTTTCCGCTGCTGAACTACGATTTTGTAACCATAATAACCAATGCGCAAGGCGAAATTGTAGGCGTGGGCGTGGGCATGCCCGACATATCGCCAGCCCTGCGTCGCTGCGGTGGAAAACTCTTTCCATTTGGCTGGTACCACATCATTAAAATGCTGAGAGCCAAGAAGATGGAGGTGTTCGACCTGCTGCTGATAGCCGTCCGTCCCGACTGGCAAAACCGCGGTATCAACGCACTATTTTTCTACGATCAGGTGCAATATTTCCAGAAATATGGCATAAAATACGCCGAGACGACCTCCATTCTCGAGACGAACAACAAAAATCTCGCCAACTGGGAGTATTTCGAGACGCTGCAACACAAACGCCGCCGCGCCTACATCAAGCCATTGGAGTAAAGATCAACAAACAAGATAAAACAAAAATGGGCAGCCAAATTGGTTGTCCATTTTGTTTTTGATGAGAGCCAAAAGTCAGTTTTTGCGCATCTTCCTTATTTAGACTCAGTCTAAATAGCCGCGAATCACTTATCGCCCATCGAAATGAGGAATTCCTCGTTGGTTTGGGTGCGTTCGAGGCGATCTTTCAGGAATTCCATGGCTTCGGTTGAGTTCATATCGGCCAGATAGTTGCGCAAAATCCACATTTTGTTCAGTGTGAATTCGTTTTGCAGCAGGTCGTCGCGGCGCGTGCTCGATGCCATGATGTCGACTGCCGGGAAGACGCGTTTGTTCGCCAGTTTGCGGTCGAGTTGCAACTCCATGTTGCCCGTGCCTTTGAATTCTTCGAAGATGACATCGTCCATTTTGGAACCTGTGTCGGTAAGCGCCGTGGCGATGATGGTGAGCGAGCCGCCATTTTCGATGTTGCGAGCCGCGCCGAAAAAGCGTTTGGGTTTGTGCAGCGCGTTGGCATCGACACCACCCGAAAGCACCTTACCCGACGCGGGTTGAGCCGTGTTGTAGGCGCGCGCCAGACGCGTGATGGAATCGAGAAGAATAACCACATCGTGACCGCATTCGGCAAGGCGTTTGGCTTTTTCGTGAACCATGCTCGACACCTTCACGTGGTGCTCAGCCGATTCGTCGAATGTGGAGGCAATCACCTCGGCATTCACGCTACGCGCCATATCGGTAACCTCCTCGGGGCGCTCGTCGATGAGCAAAATAATCATGTAAACTTCAGGATTATTCGCCAAAATCGCATTGGCTAACTCCTTGAGCAGCACGGTTTTACCAGTTTTTGGTTGTGCCACAATCAGTCCGCGCTGACCTTTGCCAATGGGCGCAAAAAGATCGACTACGCGCACCGAGAGCGAGTCGTTGTGCCCCGTGGTGAGTTTGAATTTTTCATCAGGAAAAAGCGGCGTGAGATGCTCGAAAGGCACGCGATCGCGCACCAATTCAGGCGAATAGCCGTTGATTTTAGTAACGCGAACGAGCGGGAAATATTTTTCGCCTTCGTGCGGCGGACGGATTGGACCTTCGACCGTATCGCCAGTTTTCAGGCCAAACAGTTTGATTTGCGACTGCGAAACATAGATGTCGTCGGGCGACGAGAGGTAGTTGTAGTCGGGCGAGCGCAAAAATCCGAAGCCATCGCTCAAAATTTCGAGCGTGCCAGTGCCAATCAAAATATCGTCGAATTCGTATGGTTTTTCGCCATTTTCGAGTGCGCTATGGTTATTTTTCTGCTGATTTCGTTGCTGATTTTTAGGCTTTTCGACTTTTTCTTCTTGCGGAACAAAAGTATCAGTTTTTTCAGCAACAACGGGCTGTTCTGTAATTGTTGGCTCTTCTGGAATGAAATCAATAATCGGCTCTGCCACAGGCTGTTGCGGAACAGAAATTGGTTCAGAGGGAGCGGGAATAACATCGTCGAACGACAACTGTTGCGGCACATTTTCGGCAGGTTTCTGCTCTACTTTTGGCGCATTTTGCAGTTTCGGTTTCTGCTGTTTTTGGCGTTTTTGTTTGTTCTTTTTCTGATCGTTGAGCACCACTTTCACATCGTTCGATTTTTCGCCGCCTTTGTTGGCCACGACTTCGCTCGACGCCACTTTTTGCTGCTGTGCGCCAATGCGCTGACGATGGCGTGGTTGTTGTGGTTTTTCGGGTGTTTGAGCCGCCTTGCTGATGGCCTGTTGGTCGAGAATAGCATATTTAAGTCCCTGAGCATCAAGCGATTCCGCTTTTTTAATGCCCAGACCTTTTGCTATTTGCAACAACTCATCTTGCGACTTTTCTTCTAATTGCAAAATGTTGTACATAAAAGGTTGTATAGAATGAATGGAAAATCGTTAGCCAATACTACCCTGCCACGCAGCGACA
>CAZGVF010000161.1:0-3079 GCA_964528925.1 uncultured Paludibacteraceae bacterium
CGAGATTACTATCTACGATAGTAAGTGCAACATACCACACTGCAAATATAGCGCTTTTAGCGCAAATGAGCAAGCGAAAAAACGCCTTTTTGCCGCACCAATCGACAAAAGCCGCCAAAACGCACACAAACCGCTAAAAATCAGGCTTTTAGCCATAAGTGTTAAATTCATTTCGTTTTGAGTTAAACTTTGAGAAAATAAACAGCGTGTTCATAAGTTTTTACTCTAATTCAGAAATAAAGAGTAATTTTGCAGCAAATTATTGTAAGCACAATAATTGAAAAAGCAATAATTTTAGAAAAATCTCATTCAATTTTCTGGTTATGAAACAGTTAGACAATCCTTTTGTGGTTGGTAAGTATGTGTCGCCTGACTATTTTTGCGATCGCAAGCAGGAGACCGCCACGCTTTTGAAACACCTGACCAACGGGCGTAATGTGGCACTCATATCGCCGCGGCGCATGGGCAAATCGGGGCTGATAGAACACACCTTCGGGCAGCCAGCATTGCAAGCGTACCGCACTTTTTTCATCGACATCTACGGCACGCGCTCGTTTGCCGAGTTCATCTACCTTTTCGGCAAAAGCATTTTCCAGCAACTGAAACCGCTATCCACGCAATGGCGGCAGCGGTTTGTGCAGGTGGTACGCTCGCTACAGGTTGGCATCAAATTCGACCCAGCCACGGCATCGCCCATGTGGGATGTGAGCATTGGCGACATTTCGAACCCCAAAATCACGCTCGACGAGATTTTCGAGTACATCGACAGTGCCGACAGCCCGTGCATTATCGCTTTCGATGAGTTTCAGCAGATAGCCAACTACACCGACGAAGTAGAGATAGAAGCCGTATTGCGCAGCAAAATTCAGCATTGCCGCAATGCGCAATTCATCTTTGCTGGCAGTCGCCGCCACCTGATGTCGCAAATGTTTCTCTCGCCATCGAAGCCATTCTACCAAAGCGTGGTCACCATGGGACTAGAGCCAATTCCACTAACGGCATACACCGAATTTGCCGTTCGGCTCTTTTCTGAAAATGGTAAAACGGTGCGGTCCGAGGTGGTTGAGAGCGTCTACAACGCATATTCGGGTGTTTCGTGGTTTGTGCAGATGATGATGAACGAACTCTTTGCCCTCACTGCTGAAGGTGGCACTTGCACCATGGGAATGCTTCCAATAGCGCAGAAAAACGTGATAAACAGCCAAGAAATGGCATTCCGCACGCTGATGGACACCATTCCAACTAAGCAGAAAGAGGTGCTACTGGCAATAGCCAAAGAGGGCGAGGCGCAAAACATCACTTCGGCAGCGTTTGTCCGTCGCCACCGCTTGACTTCGCCCAGTTCGGTACAATCGGCAGTAAAATCGCTGCTGGCGGCCGACTTGCTCACGCACGACAATGGCACTTACCGCGTTTACGACTATTTCTTTGCCGATTGGTTGCGAACGAGTTTTTGATTCGTGCAAAAGACAAAAAACAAGAGCGGGCTCCCAAAATGAGAGTCCGCTCGTTTGTAGTATGCGGGTAATCCCGACTCTAAAGAGTCGCGTTATTCCGCATTCAGAATTTCCATCATCTTGATGGCCGAGTAAGGAATACGCGTTCCAGGGCCGAAGATGGCAGCTACGCCCGCTTTGTAGAGGAAGTCGTAGTCCTGAGCTGGAATAACACCGCCAGCAGTTACGATAATGTCCTCGCGGCCGAGTTTCTTCAGTTCGGCAATCACTTGTGGGATCAGCGTCTTGTGACCCGCGGCCAACGACGAAACACCAAGAATATGCACATCGTTTTCGACGGCCTGTTTAGCTGCCTCGGCTGGCGTTTGGAACAATGGTCCCATATCCACGTCGAAGCCGCAATCGGCATAACCCGTTGCCACTACTTTGGCACCACGATCGTGACCGTCTTGGCCCATCTTGGCAATCATAATACGCGGTTGACGGCCCTCTTTTTTGGCGAATGCTGCCGTCATTTCGCAGGCCTTTTTAAACTCTGCGTCGTCTTTTGTTCCTGCACTATACACTCCTGAAATGGTTCTAATGGTTGCTTTGTAACGACCTACGATTACTTCGCAGGCATCTGAAATTTCGCCCAATGTGGCGCGAACGCTAGCAGCTTTCACAGCAAGGTCGAGCAGGTTGTCTTTGCTCTTGCGGCCTTCGTTGAAGTCCTTAACGCAAGCGGTGATGGCGGCCAATGCTTCGCGCACGGCTTTTTCGTCGCGGTGAGCGCGCAGATCTTTCAAACGAGCAATCTGTTGTTCGCGCACGGCGGTGTTGTCGATCTCAAGGATGTCGATTGGATCCTCGTGTTCCAGACGATATTCGTTCACGCCGATAATCTTCTGCACACCCGAGTCGATTCGAGCTTGTGTGCGAGCGGCAGCCTCTTCGATACGCATCTTTGGAATGCCCGTTTCGATGGCTGCAGCCATGCCGCCAAGTTTTTCGATCTCTTGAATGTGATCCCAAGCTTTTTCGGCCAACTCGTTGGTGAGTGCCTCGATGTAGTACGAACCAGCCCACGGATCGACCTGTTTGCATATTTTGGTCTCCTCTTGAATGTAGATTTGCGTGTTGCGAGCAATACGAGCCGAAAAATCGGTAGGCAGCGCAATGGCTTCGTCCAGAGCGTTGGTATGGAGCGACTGCGTGTGACCGAGTGCTGCGCCCATAGCTTCGATACAGGTACGACCAACATTGTTGAATGGATCCTGCTCGGTGAGCGACCAGCCAGATGTTTGGCAGTGAGTACGCAGAGCGAGCGATTTCGGGTTTTTAGCGCCGAAACTCTTCACGATTTTTGCCCAGAGCAGACGACCAGCGCGCATCTTGGCAATCTCCATGAAGTGGTTGGTACCAATGGCCCAGAAGAACGACAGACGCGGAGCAAACGAGTCGACGTCCATGCCTGCATTCACGCCAGTGCGCAAGTATTCGAGACCGTCGGCCAGCGTGTAAGCCAACTCGATGTCGGCCGTGGCGCCTGCTTCTTGCATGTGGTAGCCAGAGATGGAGATGGAGTTGAACTTCGGCATGTTTTTCGAAGTGTATTCGAAAATGTCGGCGATAATCTTCAT
>CAZGVF010000162.1:0-3057 GCA_964528925.1 uncultured Paludibacteraceae bacterium
TCGTCGATTTGTTGCTGACGAATGCTATCGGCCGTCTGCTCATCGATTTCTTCGTCGGTTCCGTCGTCGCTCGATTCGGCAAATTGCGCCGATTTGTTCAGTCGCCGCCAGTTATCTTCGAGTTTGCGTTTGCCCCATTTTTTCTGGAACTGCGCGCGACCGCTGGCAATGAGCGACTGATTGTAAAAGTACCATTCGCCCGAAGTGTTGCCCGTGTTGATGGTACCAAAATCATCGTCGTCGCCAGCCATGGCCATAGCAGCCTCGTCCTCGGCACGACGGCGCGCCTCCTCCTCCTCGGCAATGACCTGCGCAATGATTTTGTCGACAACAGCGCGCTGTTCGGCAGGCGTAAGTTGCGCCAACATCTGCAGACTATCTTGCAACTGCACCGTGGTGAAATTTTGCGCCAATTCGCCCAGAGTTTCAGCCAAACGACTGATGCGATCGTAGTCGTCGCGCGTGCTGCTGATGAGCGTGGCAGCCTCCTCGAAACACGGGTGCGCCGCAATGTACTCACGATCGGCATAATAAATGTCGCCCAATGTTATCAAAACCGTGGCTTTGTCCACGCCATTGCGCGTGCTTTCGTCGATGGCGCGACGATAGGCTTCTTTCGCCTTATCTTTCTGATTATCAGCAAGATAGATATTCCCGACGGCATAATAAATCTGATCGAGATAATCCTTGTTGTTCGGATTTTTTGCCATCTTTTCGAGCGATTTGATGGCTTTTGGCAGATTTTCGGTCTCGGAAGTGAGCATCTGCATGCGCGCATTGAACTCCATGGTGTAGTTTGGCGCATGTTTCGCTACGGTGCGAAAATAACCGTTAGCCGTTTGCAAATCGCCCTGCTGCAGTGCCAACTGTCCCAAAATGTAGCTGAAACGCAACTGCTGATAGCGATTTTTCTCCTTTTCGAGCGCGATTTTCAGGAAAGGAACTGCCTCCTGATTTTTGTGCTGTTTCAGCAAAAGATCGGCTTTGGCAGCGGCAAAAATGCCATTCAGTTCGCGCGGCACATCGTTCTCGTTTATCTTGCCAAGCACCTCTTCGGCCTCGTAGTACCACTGCATTTCGGCATAGGCGCGCGACATCCAAATTCTCGCCTCGGTAACCACGGCAGGTTCTTTTGCGTAGCGCCGCGCAATGTAGGTGAAAGTGCCAACTGCGCCAATGAAATCGGCCTTCGAAAATTCGGCTTTGCCAAGCAAAATCCACGCTTTGATGACTTGCGGATTGAACTCCACCTGATTATACCAATGCTGATAATCAGGGTCTTTCGACTTTTTCGGATTCTTTTTCGGCTTTTTGGTGATGCTGTGCTGTTTTATTGTTTTGCGGCATTTTTCAATCACCACGTCCATCTCGCCAGCCACGGCTTCGCCATTTTCGTGAACCGAAATGGGATACATCGGCAGCAGGCGCGAATAGTCGTCGACCATGGCAGTCTGCATCTGCTCGTTGCCCTTTTCGAAATGCTGCAGCGCATTGAAATTGATGTTGTATTTGGCCGTGGTGTAGTGGTACGACCGCGTTGCAGCCGTATTTTTGCGCGTGCTGCAGCCCCACCCCGCCACTACGAGGCACAAAACGAGCAAATATGTGAGGCAACGACGCATTGTTTTGAAGAGTCAAAACTCTTTTTATAAACGGAAAATTGGCAGCTTTATTTTTGCGCAAATTTACAAAAAATGCGCCAAGCGACAAAAAACCGCGCCTCTTGGGTGAGACGCGGCATTTTCTTTCGATTTTTCGGAGCGTTATTTCTTGAAATAACGATTGAAAAGTCCCTCGAAACCATGACCGTGACGCGCTTCGTCCTTCGCCATTTCGTGAACGGTGTCGTGTACAGCGTCCAAGCCAAGTTCGTGGGCGCGACGTGCGATGCGCAGTTTGTCCTCGCACGCGCTAGCCTCAGCATTCATGCGTTTTTCGAGATTGGTTTTGGTGTCCCAAACCACCTCGCCGAGCAGTTCGGCAAATTTTGCGCAGTGTTCGGCCTCTTCCCACGCATAGCGTTTGAACGCCTCAGCCACTTCGGGATAGCCCTCGCGATCGGCTTGGCGCGCCATGGCCAGATACATGCCAACCTCGGTAGCCTCGCCCATGAAGTGCGCATTCAGGTCTTTTTTCATTTCGGCATCAGCATTTTTTGCTACACCAAGTTCATGCTCAGTAGCAAATTTGAGCGGTGCAGCAGCGTCGAGGCGTTTCCACTCGACTTTTTGTTTGCATTGCGGACAAATTTCGGGCGCGGAATCGCCTTCGTGAACATAGCCGCAAATTGGGCAGATGAATTTTTCCATAGTTCTTTTAAGTTTATTAGTTGATGGGTTGATTAGTTGATTGGTTTTTTTCGGCGCAATCGCGGCAAAGTCCATAGACATAATACTGTGCCGAATCGATGCTACCAAAGCGTTCAGCGCCATGCGGACGATGCATCACAAAATCGAAAATCCGCCCACACTCGCGGCAGCGAAAATGCCCATGAAACCGCACATCGAAGTCGTAGCGCACATGCGTCTCGTCGATGTTGATGGCCGCCACAGCACCTTTCTCCACAAAAAGATTCAGCGCGTTGTAGATGGTGCGGCGGCTGATGGTGGGATATTTTGCAGCGACACGTTCAAAAATCTCGTCGGCCGTGGCGTGCGTGCGATGCTCGTAAAGGTCGTCGAGCACAGCAATGCGCTGCAGCGTCGGCTCAATGCCATGCAGTTGCAGGTGGCGCGAGGAGGAGAATTCAGGTTTCGTCATGTAAGTTTCTATATTTTTCAAAGTTTGCGCAGTGCCTAATCTATACTCTTAAAATCTATATTTTCACATCGTGAAAATTTGCATCGAATGCAATGTTTCAGCAAGTGCAAAGGTACAACTTTATTTTGAAATTGCAAGCGATCAGAGATAATTTTTCAGAATTTCGTGCAGATTGGGGCGTTCCGGAATGAGTATCGTATTGAAACCCAGTGAGTTAGCAGTGGCGATATTTTTCTGACCATCGTCGAGATAGAGGCATTCGTGCGGGTCGAGATGCTCATTTTGGAGCAGATATTG
>CAZGVF010000163.1:0-3045 GCA_964528925.1 uncultured Paludibacteraceae bacterium
GGAAAATGGGCGTCATCATTCGACAGAGCATTAAGGGTACCATAACCAATTATGTGGGTGTGGCGATTGGCTTTGTCACTACTTTTTTTGTGCTGACGCGCTTTCTCACGGCCGAGGAGATTGGCTTGACGCGTGTGCTTATCGACACTGCCGCACTGCTTTCGGCATTGGCGCAACTCGGCACTAGCTCGAGCATTGTGCGCTATTATCCCTATTTTAGAGATAAAAAAGGCGAGTCGACGGGCGATCATGGATTTTTCTTCTGGACTTTGGTGGTGCCGCTCGTAGGTTTTGCCATCATTGCAACGCTCTACATTGCGCTGCGTGAGCCTATTCAGCAGGCTTTTGCTGCCAAATCGCCGCTGTTTGTCGACTACTATTACGCTGTGCTGCCGTTGGCGTTTTTCATGCTCTACATGGGCGTTTTCGAGTCGAATGCGAGCGTGCTGATGCGCATCACGGTCACGAAATTCTCGCGTGAGGTGCTGGTGCGCATTCTTGCCTTGTGCGATTATCTGCTCTATGCCTTCGGAGTGCTGAATTTGCAATGGTTCGTCTACTGTTTTTGCGGCATCTACGGCATTGCCACGGTGGTGAATGTTGCCTATGTTTTTTCGCTCAAAAAAGTGTCGCTAAAGCCTGATTTTAAGCATATTAACCGCCAGCTGCGCAACGATTATTTGCTCTATACGCTCTTTTTGGTTGCTTCGGCCTTTGCCTCGGCTGCAACGCCTGTGGTCAGCACATTTTTCATCAGCGCGCAGCAGGGATTGGCGTTCACGGGTGTGTTTGCCATCGCCACCTACATCGCTGCCGTCATCGAAATTCCTTATCGCTCGCTGGGTGCAATAGCTTTGCCGCAACTCTCGCAAACGCTGAAAGATGGCGACACCGCTGGCGCAAACGCACTTTGCAAAAAAGTGTCGCTGCATCAATTTGTGGTTGGAATGTTCATTTTCTTCGTCGTCTGGATCAATATCGACCTGTTATTCAGACTGTTACCGAATGGCGAACAATATGCCGTGGCCAAATGGGTGGTGTTCATTTTGGGCATCACCAAGCTGATAAATTCCTCGCTGAGTGTTGGCACATCGGTGCTGAATTATTCCAAATTCTACTATTTTTCGCTGATTTTTGCCGCGCTGCAGACGGCGTTGAGCATCATTTTCAACAACTTTCTGATTCCCATTTGGGGAATAAATGGTGCTGCGGCTGCTACGCTTTTCGCTACGTTGCTCTATTATGCCACGCTGCTGGTGCTGATTGGCGCATTGATCAAGACTTCGCCATTTTCCGTGGCACAACTGAAAGTGGTAACCATTTTCTTCGCGCTTTTTGCGCTCGATGCCGTGTGCCGATTTGCGGTGTCGCATTTTTTGCCCGATAACATTTGTCTGCAATGCGCCGAGGCGGTTGTTCGCACCGTTTTGCTGACTGTGCTAGGCATTTTCGCCATCTATCGTTGGCAAATCTCCGATGAGATAAACTCGCTTTTGGAGCGTTTCTTGCCCCATCTTTTCAAGAAAAAATAAGTACGCGACAAATTTTTTTGTCCAAAACGGAACAATGTTGTGTTTTTTTCTCTAACTTTGCTAGTGAAAAACACAACCTTAAATTTTTTCAGCCATGAAAAAGAATTTCGTATTGGACACCAATGTCATTTTGCACGACTACAAGTGCCTCGACAATTTTCAGGAAAACGATGTCTACATTCCGATGGTCGTTCTCGAAGAACTCGATCATTTCAAGAAAGGCAACGAGCAAATCAATTTCAATGCGCGGCAGTTTGCACGCGAGCTCGACGATGTAACCGACGACATGCTTTCGGCCGAAGGTGCTAGCATGGGCGAGGGGCGCGGACGGCTTTTCATTGTGGCGAAAAACTATTTCCCTGAAGAACTATCGGCGGCCTTCACCGAGCGCACACCCGACCACTACATTATTGGCGCCACGCTCGAGATTAGCAAGCAGCAGCCCGATGTGAAGACCATTCTTGTGAGCAAGGACATCAATGTGCGCATCAAGGCGCGCGCGCTTGGCATTGTGGCAGAAGATTACATCACCGACAAGGTGCTGAATGTCGATGTTTTCAATGCTGAACATCCCACTTTCGACGAAATCGATCCGACTTTGATCGATCGCCTTTACGAGTCGCAGGCGGGCGTCGATATCGAAGAATTCCCGTTCCGATCGGACATTGAACCGAACGACAGTTTCGTGCTGAAAAGCAATCGCTCGTCGGCTCTGGCGCACTACAATCCGTTCGATGGCGTGGTGCAACGTGTTGATAAACAGCGTGCTTTTGGCGTAGAGCCACGCAATGCTGAGCAGGCTTTTGCACTGAATGTGTTGCTCGACGACCGCGTAAAACTGGTGGCTGTTACTGGTCGCGCTGGCACGGGCAAGACGCTGTTGGCTCTGGCGGCAGCATTGCAGCAGCACGACGATTTCAAACAGATTTTGTTGGCGCGACCAATCGTTGCCATGTCGAACAAAGACCTTGGCGCGCTGCCAGGCGATGCGCAGGAGAAGGTGGCACCTTACATGCAGCCGCTGTTCGACAATCTGAATGTGATAAAAAGTCTGTTTTCGTATCAGGGCAAGGAGATTCGCATTTTGGAGGAGATGCAGAAAAATAATCAACTCGTCATCGAGGCGCTGGCGTTCATTCGCGGCCGCAGCCTGAGCGACACCTATTTCATTGTTGATGAGGCGCAAAACCTGACGCCGCACGAAATCAAAACCATCATCACGCGCGCTGGCGAACACACCAAAATTGTCTTCACGGGCGATGTCTATCAGATCGATTCGCCGTACCTCGATATGCAGTCGAACGGCCTTGTCTACATGATCGACCGCATGCGTGGGCAGGACATTTTTGCGCACGTCAATCTGGTGAAAGGCGAACGCAGCGAACTCTCCGAGATTGCCAGCAAACTGCTGTAATAGTTAGGAATGAGGAGTGAAATCAATTGATAATTGATAATTGGCAATTGATAATTAGTCCGTTAGCACAACCAACTGCAGAAAGTTGGAGTATGCGAA
>CAZGVF010000164.1:0-1505 GCA_964528925.1 uncultured Paludibacteraceae bacterium
CCAGCCACGCCTGCTATCAATTTGCCGTTGGCATCGATCACTTTCGAGCCGCCATTGGCTTCGGTGAAATAGCCGTTCAGCGCATATTTCTCCTCGCTTGGCTCAATCCACATGCAGTTATCTTCATCAATATCGCCAAGATAGTAGATGTAGACAATCCCATCTTCAGTGCCATGCTCGTTTTTGTCGAGGAATATGCTATACTCTTTCGTGGTGGCGGCAATGGTGATTTCGATGTTGCCTTGTATGCCATCGAATTGAATGATTTCGAGCGAGCCATTCGATTTTGTCCAAATGTAACCATCGTTATCAACGAGCGTTGTTTCGCCTATGGTAACTGTGATAGCATTGGGCAATTCGTAGCCATCGGTAGCCGTGAAAGAGAATTTTAAGTCGTCATCTTCGATGGTTGCTGATGTTGGGTTGCTCGAGGCGGCGGTTACATTGCTCAGATTGGCGGTGATGGTGTAGACAATCGCTTTGTATTGGGCGGTAACCAATAATTCGCCAGTGATGTTGCTGAAATCTTCGTCCCAACCCGTGAAGGTGTAGCCCGTGCGCTGCGGATCGGCGGGGGCAACTGCGCTGCTGCCATATTCTACATATTGTTCATCGATCGTTTTGCCATCATAATCGGCAAACAACACGTAGTATTTGCGCAGCGTTTCTGTGAATTGCGCTGTGTAGGTTGCTCCGTCTGTAACGGGCGTTATTGCAGGATTCCAACCGCTGAAAGTATATTCGTATTGTGCCGTCGATTCTTTGGCTGGCGTGGTGCCACTGTAAACTGGCGTTTCGCCGTAGGCCACTTGCGACGTTTGCAGTGTGTTGCCATTCTCATCAACAAAGTTGATGGTGAACATCTGTGCATTGGCGGCGATGGTGATTTCGATGTTGCCAAGGAGCGATTCGGAGAGCCCTATGGTGAACTGACCGCTCGATTGGTTCCAAGTGTACTGACTGCTTTCGAGTGTGGTTGTACCAACTTTCACCGTGATGTCGTCGGGCAGCGTGTAACCTTGGTTGGCTTTGAAATTGAGCCCAAGTGCCGTGCCTATTTGTGTGGTGGTGGCATTTTCGCTCGATGCTGCTACATGGGTGAGGTTGGTGGTGATGGTGTAGTCGATTTTTGCGAATTGAGGCGATACTACCACATCGCTTGCGGGCATGGTGAATTGGTTGTTGCTGACAGTGACAGTTTTCAACGTGTTGTCGATTGCGTTCCAGCCGGTGAGTTCGTAGCCTGCTGCGGGTGTGGCGGTGAGGGTAATCACATCGCCTTCGGCTGCGGTGGTGGCACTAGCCGTGGCTTTGCCGCCCGTTGTTGGGTTCGAAATGCTGATGTTGTAGGTGGTGACGGGGACCGCTCTCGTTGTAATTTCTATTGTGTTGGTGTTGTTACCTTCGGCAGTTGTTACAACACATGTGTAGCTAGTGTTTGCTGTCAGCCCTGTGGCGCAATGCGATGTTTCATTTGTCAACTCTTGCGGGTAGCCGGAAATTGA
>CAZGVF010000164.1:1605-3038 GCA_964528925.1 uncultured Paludibacteraceae bacterium
AATGTGGTGTCTTTGCTACCGCTGTTGCCGCTCATGATGTCGACGGTGTAGGTGGTATTGCCAATGTTGTTCCATTCGATGCAGAAACCGTTGTTAGTCGTAGAGGTTACTTGCAAATCGCCAATGGCAGGTTGTGTAACTGTGAGTTTGTAATCTTTTGCTACAGCGCAGTGTGTGCCATCGTCGGCTTGGGTGGCGGTGATGGTCGTTGTTCCCATTCCAACTATTGTAACTTGGCCATTGGCATCAACTGTGGCAACTCCGGTGTTGCTACTTGCGAATTCAACTGTAGATGTGTTGTCGCTGCTGAATGCATTTGTAAATGCAGCGTCGGTCGTTAATTTTTCTACAGTGCTATTTGCAAACGAAGCATTTGTGGCTGTGCAATTTGCACAGTCGGGCGCACTAGTGTAGATTGGATCTTCTAAATCTTCGTATTTGTAGAACTCGAATTGATATTGGCTAGAACTGCTGGAATAAAAACTAAATGTTGTAAATTCTTTGTAGTATTCGAGATATTGTGAATAATCAGTGCTATTTTTGGTGAATTTTGCATTCACATTTTTGATGCAGTTGATGCCACTTTGATCTTCGAAAGTCCAATCGGCATAGGTTGTTTCGGTGCTGAAACTTGCTCCGTTGCCAGTTGCTGGGCAGATCAGATAATCATTTCCGTTTCTCAGGCGGAAGTTGTCGCCTTCGGTTTCGACGATGAGTTTCACAGCGCCAGAGCCGAGCAAGGTGATGCTATTGCCTTCGACCGTGGTGGCTACGCCGCTCAATGCTGTGCCGCTAGCGGTGGCGGTGAGTGCCATTTTGTCGGTGGGGTAGTAGATTACCACAACGTCGCCAGTGTTTAGTTCGGTAACTTTGGTGTTGCTGCCGCCCTTTTGGTAGACTGCGTAGAGTGTGCAGTTGCTGGTTGGATTGTAGGTTGCGAAAGCAGCGTAGAGCGTGGGCGCGGTGGTGGTTTCGCTCACTTGCGTGGTGGCCCAGCCTGCAAAGATGTAGTCGCTGCAGGTGCTAGGTGCGGTGGCGGTGGGCAGTGTTATGCCTTCGCCCACGTTGCTCTCGGTGAGCGACGATGTGCCGCAACTGCCTGCTCCAGCGTCGAACGTTACGGTGTATTTTTTCGCGCCGCTGCCTGTGAGGGTAACCTCAACGCTTGTGGCGCCGTTGCTTGTGAGCGTGAGGGTGGCGGTGTGAGTGCCTTCGGCAGTTGGCGTGTAGGTGATGGTAACTTCTTCACCTGCCGAAACACTATTGCTTGACAGGCTGAACATGCCAGCATTAGTGCCAGAAATTGCCAGCGAAATGTTGTCCGTGAGGTTGCTGCCTTTTACGGTGATGGTTTTTGTGTTGTTGCTGCTAATTTCTACTGTGCCAAACGCCACGCTCTTGCTCGAGACGGTGATTCGTGGATCGGTGCTGGT
>CAZGVF010000165.1:0-3028 GCA_964528925.1 uncultured Paludibacteraceae bacterium
AAAAACCTCTCCCCACAAAATGCTGTGGGGAGAGGTTTTGTTATTTGGGTAAGTTGTGCGAACTTACTGCTTTACGAATTTTTGTACTGCGGTGCGACCGTTGTCGAGGGTGGCGCGCAGTAGGTAGAGACCTTGCTGCAAACCGCTCATGTCGATGCTGCTGCTGGCTGCGTGCGTGCTTATGGTCTCGACCAATGTTCCCGTTACGGTGTAGATGTCGATTCGGGCGATATCTTCGCTGCATGTTACGTGCAGCGTGCTATTCACTGGGTTGGGGTAGAGGCTGATGAGCGAATTATCGGCCTTAACTGTGCTGATGGCAGTAACTTTGCAATCGTCCAATTTCTTCTCTGCGCCGCCGCTCCACATGTAGCAAACATCTTCATCGGTCCAGAGGTCGGAGGTTTGTTCTTTGTCTTTGCCAGCGTTGAAGATGAAGTTTACCTCTTTTATCGATGCATCGAATGTGTGATAGTAGAAGCTATCAGCGTTTACATCGGTTAGCGCTGTGCCTGGCCATGCACCAGTTAATTCTGTGCTTGTTTTGCCACTAACTGTCCATGCGTAGAGGTAAACCTTTGTCCACGACGATGGTTTGTAGAACGACACGGTGATAGGTGTGGTTTGCGGTGCTTTGTAGGTATAGACCAGCGTTTGCACACTTGTTTTGGCTGATGCGGTTTGTGCGTAGGCTTTCACAGTGGTTGTGCCGCTGATGGTGAATGCCGCTGAATAGGTTTTGCGAGTTGACGAAATGGTCGGGTCGCTGCCATCGAGTGTGTAGTAGATGGTGGCGCTTTCGGTTCCGCCAATCACCGACATGCTGATGCTGAGCGTCTCCGTTTTGAAGGTGCTTGAACCTGGGTTGACTACCAATTTTGGCGCAACGGCCGTGTTTGTCTTGATCCAAATGGTATAACCTGTTCCCGAGGCGGCTTTGGTGTAGCCCGATTGCGACGTCGACACTTTGTTGCCGAGTTCGAGAATGAGCGTGCCGTTTTTGCCCGTCACTGTGGCACGATAGCCGCTGGCATCGCCTTCGTCGCTGACGCTGCTTTCGGAGTGAACTTGCACGGCTTTGCGGGCGAGAACCATTGGAGCAATTGCGCTCTTGTATTCTTTCCAATGCGGATAGAACACGCATGGCACACCTGGCATCGACAAGATGAATGCGTTGGCTTGCAGCACTTTGTTTTTCATTGCCGAGGTCATGGAGTTGCCTTTACCGCCAAACTCGTTGTTGTCGCGTTGGTAGGTGTCGTGGTTATCGATGAATGTTACCGCATATTTCGATTTACCTGCGCCAAGCAGACCTGAACCTTTGCAACCTGCAAAACTGCCACTCGACAGCGAGTTGTTGAATGCATCGTATTTGGTTGCAAAATCGAATGTGAGTGTGTTCCAACCTGCATCGTTCAGGTAACTTTGCAAATTGGCTTGGTTGCCGTCCCAGTATTCGGTTACAGAGAAATAGTTTTGCGACGCCGAGTTGTATTCGGCCACATGTGAACCATGGAAGCCTTTGCAATAGTCGTAGCGCCAGCCATCGTATTTCATCTCGTTTTTCATCCATTTCAAGTAGGCGCAGCACATTTCGCGTACTTTTGTGCCGTTGTGATCCCAGTCGCGCGCTGCAGCGTAGTTGGCTTCGCTGCCGTAGCCATCGTCGGCAGAGCCTGTGGCAGTTCCTTTGCAAGCCTTCGAATCACTCGAATTTACCTCATCGGTTTTGCAAATCCACGATGCATCGGGAGTGAATGTGCCGTAAGGGCTGAAATCGAGAGGAAAGTAGTCGCACCAAGTCGATTTGTTGTTGGCGTGGTTCACTACAATGTCGGCAATCACTTTGGCGCCGCCATTGTGCAGTGTGCCGATGAGTTTTTCGAGCTCGGCGCGCGAACCCCATGCGGAATTTTGGTTGCTATACTGCGATGGTAGATAGCCCACGCCACCGCTCGATTTTGCTGATGGTGGTAACCAGATGAGGTCGAAATAGGCAGCTAGTTCTGCGGCTTGCGCTTGTAGCGTGGCCCATTTGGTGTCGCCGTGACCATTGTCGGTGTTCGAGTCCCAATAGAAGGCTTGGAACATTACATCGGTGCATTGGCTTGGAACTGAGCTGCTGTAAGTGCCAGGTTTGTATTCGCCTGTGTCGCTAGAATCTCCGCTATCACCCGAGTCGCCAGAATCGCCCGAATCTCCTGAATCACCCGAGTCTCCGCTGTCGCCACTATCGCCCGAGTCGCTACCGCCGCTGATCTCTTCGCCTTTGTTGCTCGAGCAGTCGCCCGTGGCCTCGCCCACATAGAGTTGGTCTGCATTGTACTTCAATTTGATGTAGAAGTCGTAGCAACCATCGGTGGAGCAGGTGTATTGACTACCAGAGCGTGTGATGGCAGATGCACTTGCACCGTCTAAATCGACAGTCCAACCTGCGCTATTCTCTTTGTCGTAGAGTTGCAAATTGTCACCTGATTTTAGTGGCACACCAAGTGCCATGTACTCGGTGTAATCACTTGATGAACTGCCATTCAGCGTGCCGTCAAAGTAGGTTTTGCCGTTCACTAGAATGCCGTACGATGCGGCAAACGCCCCGCCGACGCACAGCAGCGCCGCGAGGAAGGTAAATAGTTTTTTCATGGTATAAAAAATTATTGTGAATCTTTTTTACGCGTCAAAGTTACGATTTAATTTTTTTGCAACAAACAAAATGTGGCGGTTTTGTTGAATTTTAACTTTTTGTTGAGTCAAGAAAAAGGAGTAAAGAGTAAAGACTTTGTAGCGGCAGAACCTTCAATTTTGCACTGTCGCCACTTTTAACTTTACAGACTTTATAAACTTTTCACTAGAGAGTTTATAGTTTATAGGTGAGAGTTTATAGGTTGTGGCGGTAGAACCTTCAATTTCGCACTGTCGCCACTTTTCACTTTACAGACTTTATAAACTTTTCACTTTATAAACTTTCCACTCTCGCTTACATACTCATGCCGCCGCAGCAGTGGATTACTTGTCCGCTCACATAGCTCGA
>CAZGVF010000166.1:0-3026 GCA_964528925.1 uncultured Paludibacteraceae bacterium
CCCACAAGCAGCGTCTGCATTATCTGGTCGCCTTTTTCGGACTGACCGAGTTGATAATAGTCGGCTGCCATCATGGCCGAAATGTAATCGTAAGGCACAGTGGCGTTCGGAATCACTTTTTCGGCATAGTTGAGCACTTGCAGCGCGCTGTCGTTCTTGCCCTCCTCGATGAGTGCATCAGCCAAATAGGCGAACATCATGCGGTGCGTGCGGCACATACGCATTATGTTTTCGTCGATGTAGACATCAGGATTGTCGATGCCGCCAAATTTGAATTTGTGCATCAAATTGTCGTACATGGCTTCGGTGTTCACGCGGTTGTGCGAACCTTTGTTTTCGATTGGCACAAGACGATAGCAAAGTCCTTCGAGTTGCAGATATTTTTTCACATCAGGATAGAACTGTTCGCCTACGGTGGCGGCAAAGTAGATCGGTCGTTCCCAATTGTTGGAATTGATCATCTCCAAAACCATTATTTTCGCTTTTTCGATGTAGCGCGGCAGTTTTATCTCCAGCTCGTCGACTATCTTGTCGGAATCTTTCTCGGCAACTGTGCCAGTGGCAATTGCCTGTTTTTTGTCGACTGGAACGGTAACGGTGCTAGCCAGCATGGTGCCAACGCCATCGTCGATGAGTTCGGGGCGGCGTAGCAGATCGAGAGCCACCGACAGCGGCATGCGTCCGCCAAACTGCGGGTGATCCATCACGCGCGCCACATCGAGATGTTCGCTCACATAGTCTTTTCTATCCCAAGTGATGGGCAGCGGCTCCGATTCGTACGCCCCGCGTTTCATCTGGTCGATGTACCAATCGGTTGAGAGGTACGACAGGTTGCAAGCGCGCATATCGGTGCGAGTGCCTTCCACCTCCATGTTGTACCAAATGGGGAAGGTGTCGTTGTCGCCATTGCAGAAATAGATGCCGTTTGGTGCGCAACTATTCAGATAGTTTGCTCCGAAATCGCGGCAAGTGTAGCGTCCGCTGCGGTCGTGGTCGTCCCAGTTTTGCTCGGCCATTAAGGCAGGCACGCATAGTCCGAGTAGGGTAGCGATGGTCGCCGACAACCATTCGGGCATGATGCGTTTCAACCCGTCGTAGAGCATGATTATGCCCAAACCAATCCAGATACAGAAGGCGTAGAACGAACCCGCATAGGCGTAGTCGCGTTCGCGCGGTTGATAAGGCGTTTGGTTCAGATACATCACAATGGCAATGCCCGTCATGAAGAAGAGCGTGAAGGTGACCCAGAAACCCTGTTTGCCTTTTTTGCCTTTGGTCAGTTGCCAAACAATACCCAAAATGCCGAGCAACAACGGCAGCATAAAGTAGCGGTTGTGTCCTTTGTTATCTTTCAGTGAATCAGGCATTTGCGACTGATCGCACAGCATGGCATTGTCGATGAAATCGAAGCCCGTAATCCAGTTGCCGTGATCCAATTCGCCATGACCTTGAATGTCGTTTTGGCGACCGCTGAAATTCCACATAAAGTAGCGCCAGTACATGAAATTCATCTGGTAGCTGAAGAAGAATCGCAGGTTTTCGCCAAAAGTCGGGCAGACAATGGATTCGGTGCGCCCGCAACGATCCACTTTTATGCGTTTGCCTTTGATGTTTGCCCACGATTTATAGGCATCGATGTGCGACGATTTTGTGCTGTACATGCGCGGGAAAAGCATCATGAAACGCGAATCTTTCTCGTAGCCGCCATGTTTGTAGCCAGCAATCTCGTAGCGATCTTTTTCGCCTTTCGAGGTCTTCTCTTTGCAAATCCAGATTGGATCGCCCTCTTTCTCAACGGGAACGCACACATTGCCCTCTTGCCGTAGCACTTCGGGGGCAGAGTAGATTGCGCCATAGAACAACGGACGATCGCCATATTGCTCACGATTCAGGTAGCCCTGCAGTGAGAACACATCTTCTGGCGAATTCTGATCCATTGGCGTGTTTGCCATCGAGCGAATCACAATCATGGCATACGAAGCGTAGCCAATCAGCATCACCGTGGCGCAAAGCACAATGGTGTTCAGCCAGCGGCGGCTCACATCTTTCTTCCAGAAAAGGAACCCTGCCACAGCGGCAATGATGACGAATCCGATTGCCCAACCAGCCAAGAATGGAATGCCAATCAGCGTCATCGAAACGAGGAACGCCACTTTGGCTTGAATGTCGCTTTTGCCGTATTGCGTAGCCCAAATGGCCCACACCAGCGTGGCTATCGACAAGATGATGTAGACGACCAAACCTGTGTTGAATGGCAGCCCGAAGCCGTTGGTGAAGAGCAGTTCGAAACGACTTGCCACTTTCACAAAACCCGGGATCAAACCATAGAGCACTGCCGCCAAAATGGCAACCGAAGCCGCCAAAGCAATCAGCGCGCCTTTCCAATTTGGTTCGTATTTGCGGAAATAGTAGACCAGCACAATGGCAGGAATGGCCAGCAAGTTAAGCAGATGCACGCCAATGCTCAAGCCCATCAAATAGGCGATAAGCACCAACCAGCGGTCGTTTGCAGGCGAAGCAACATCGCCCTCTTCCCACTTCAAGATGAGCCAGAAAACCACAGCGGTGAATAGCGACGAATAGGCGTAAACCTCGCCTTCGACAGCCGAAAACCAGAAGGTGTCGGAGAAGGTGTAGGCCAATGCGCCAACTGCGCCAGCGCCCAGCACTATAATGCCCTGACCGAGCGTCAGCGACTCGTTTTTGCCGACAATCACCTTGCGTGCCAAGTGCGTGATGGTCCAAAATAGGAATAAGATGGTGAGTGCGCTAAACAGTGCCGACATGGAATTGACCATGATGGCAACCTGCGTCGGGTCGGACGCCAACAACGTGAACATGCGCGCCGTCATCATAAAGAATGGTGCTCCTGGTGGGTGACCCACTTCTAGCTTAAACGCCGATGAAATAAATTCGCCGCAGTCCCAAAAACTGGCCGTCGGCTCAATCGTCAGCAGATAGGTGGCTGCCGCAATGGCAAACACCACACAACCAACGATGTTGTTCCACAATTTAAATCGTTTCAT
>CAZGVF010000167.1:0-3010 GCA_964528925.1 uncultured Paludibacteraceae bacterium
GAGGCTGATGTTACGCCAAATTTCAACCGACTGTGCGACGAAGGCGTGCTTTTCACGCAAGTGTACGCCAGCAGTTTCCGCACCGACCGCGGCACAGTGGCCATATTGAGCGGTTTCCCCGGTCAGCCCACAGCATCGCTCATGACAGTGCCAGCCAAGGCGCAACATCTGCCATCGATCTCACGAAGTGTGCAAAATGCTGATTATCAGCTGAAATTCTACTACGGCGGCGACGAAAACTTCACCTGCATGCGGTCGTATTTGATGGCTGCGGGTTTCGAGCAAAGAGTGTGCGACAAAGATTTTCCGATTGCCGAACGTGCCTCGAAATGGGGTGCGCACGACCATTCGCTGTTTGCGCTGATGGTCGACCAACTGCACGACACGCCGCAGCCGTTCATGAAGATGGCGCTCACATCGAGCAGCCACGAGCCATTCGAAGTGCCAATGCACCGTTTCGACGACCTCTATCTGAACTCGATGGCTTACGCCGATAGTTGTCTTGGGGCATTTGTGGAGCAGTTGCGTGCCAGCGATCTGTGGCAAAATTCGCTTGTGGTGATTGTTGCCGACCATGGTTTTCGCTATCCGTACACCATCGGGCACTACGACGCAGCGCGCTATCACATTCCCATTCTGATGGTGGGCGGTGCGGTGCGCGAGCCGATGAGGATCGACAAAATCTGTTCGCAGATTGACCTCGCGCCCACGCTTTTGGCGCAACTCGGCATCGACCACAGCGACTATCGTTTCGGGAAAAACATTCTCGACAGTGCCTACACGCAGCCGTGGGCTTTCTACTCGTTTGTCGATGGTTTTGGCATGGTAACTCCCTGCGACACAACCATTTACGACGCAAAAGCCGATCAAATTCTGCATAAAACACTACCCGACTCCACCAACTTCACGCATGGCAAAGCGTTTTTGCAAGAGGTTTATACAGAGATTGAGAAGCTTTGATTTGAAAGGTTATAGGTGAGAGGTTATAGGTGAGAGGGGCGGTAACCACCACCAACTGCAAAAAGTTATAGATACCGCGGTTCGACAAGTTCAACGCGCGAGAAATTGCGACTACTGCTCGCTCGAGAGTTTTTCTAATTCTTCTGACAAAATTTCCCACTCGTACATTTTCTGCTCGAGGGTGTGCTTGGTGCGCTGATAATCCTCGACCGACTGCGCATCGCTCTGACCAGCGGCAAAAGTGGTTTCCATATCGGCAATTTTCTGCTCCAATGCGGCAATTTCGGCCTCGGCATCAGCTACAAGTTTCTCCTGTTTGCGCACCTGCCGCGCACGCTCTTTGCGCAGTTCGTAGTTTTGCTTATTGTCCGACGCAGTCTCGGTTTTCGCCGTTTTTTCGGTAGGCTGCGTGCGCTCCAATTCTTGCAGATTTTGCAGGCGTTTGGTTTGCAAAAAGTCGTGAATGCCGCCAAGATGTTCGCGCACCTTGCGATGACCAAATTCGTACACTTTTTCGACCAATCCATCGAGGAATTCGCGGTCGTGGCTCACCACTATCACCGTGCCATCGAACGCCTTGATGGCCTCTTTCAGCACATCTTTCGAAGGCATATCAAGGTGATTTGTAGGTTCGTCGAGAATGAGCAGATTGGCAGGTTCAAGCAGCAGACGAATCATCGCCAGACGACTGCGTTCACCGCCCGAAAGCACTTTCACTTTTTTGTCGCTCGCCTCGCCGCCAAACATGAATGCGCCCAAAATATCACGAATTTTCGTGCGAATTTCACCCACCGCCACATCGTCGATGGTCTGAAAAACGGTCTTCTCCTCGTCGAGCAGGCTGGCCTGATTTTGCGCGAAATAGCCAATTTTCACCTGATGTCCGAGCCGCAGCGTGCCGTCGAACGAAATTTCGCCCATGATGCACTTCACCAGCGTCGATTTGCCCTCGCCATTTTTGCCGACAAACGCCACTTTTTCGCCGCGTTTTATCTCCATCGAAATATCTTCCAAAACCACATGATCGCCGTAGGCTTTGGTCAAGTGTTCCACAAAAACGGGCAGCACGCCAGAGTGTGGCGCAGGCGGAAATTTTAGGTGTAGCCGCGCCGTATCTTCCAAATCCACCTCGATGCGCTCCAGTTTTTCGAGTTGCTTGATGCGACTCTGCACCTGCACAGCTTTGGTGGCTTTGTAGCGGAAACGCTCGATGAAATCCTCGGTTTCGGCTATCATTTTTTGCTGATTTTCGTAAGCGCGAATTTGCTGCTCGCGACGTTCGGCACGCAGCTGTTTATATTTGGAGTACGAAGCTTTGTAGTCGTAGATGCGCCCGAGCGAGATCTCGATGGTGCGCGTGGTTACTGCGTCGAGGAAGGCGCGGTCGTGGCTCACCAGCACGATGGCCGAGTGCGTGCCAGCCAAGAAATTTTCGAGCCACTGAATGGACTCGATATCGAGGTGGTTGGTTGGTTCGTCGAGCAGCAGCAGGTCTGGGCGCTGCAGCAAAATCTTCGCCAACTCTATGCGCATGCGCCAGCCGCCACTAAATTCGGAAGTTTGTCGTTCCAGATCGCTGCGTTCGAAGCCTAATCCGAGCAGTGTTTTTTCGATTTCAGCCTGCATATTGGCTGCGCCGAACAGTTGCAAACGCTCGTTTTCGTGCGCCAATCGCTCGGTGATTTCGCGGTATTCATCGCTCTCGTAGTCGGTGCGCTCGGCCAATTCGTTGCCCAACCGCTCGATGAGTTGCTGCGTCTGCCGAATCTCGCCAAAAGCCTGCTCCACCTCTTGCTGCACAGTGCGCTGATCTTTCACCAACAGATGCTGCGGCAGATAGCCGATGGTCAAATCTTTGGGCTTGACAATGCGTCCATGCGTGGGCTGCTGTTCGCCTGCAAAGAGCCGAAGCAGCGTGGTTTTGCCCGCGCCATTTTTGCCCACAAGCGCAATTTTGTCTTTGGGATTGACCAAAAACGAAATGTTATCGAACAGCGGTGCGCCACCGCCAAACTCCATTGTCAACTGCTCTACCGAAACCATTCTATCG
>CAZGVF010000168.1:0-3005 GCA_964528925.1 uncultured Paludibacteraceae bacterium
CGAGTGCCGACGCGTGGACGAGCATTCGCGCAGGATTGGATCTTTTCAAGAAGACAAGTCTGCCCGCAGGCGTTTTGCAGGTGGTGGTGGTTGACGATTTTGGCAGCACCTCGTCGATGCTGCTGGCGGTGGAGAGCGACGAACGCAGTCCGCGCGAACTGGAGAGTTTTGCGCGCGAACTCTGCACGCAACTGCGCACCATTCCCGAGATGGGCAAACTGAAAATTCTTGGCGCGCAACACGAGGAGATTGCCGTGACCATCGATGCAGCGCGACTTTCGGCCTATGGAATCGATCAGAAAGCACTGCAAGCCACACTCGCACTGCAAGGCATTCGCACGCTGGGCGGCACGGTGAACAATCAGAATCTGCAAGTGACCATTCCCTACGGTAGCGAACACGAAATTGCGGAGCAGATAGTCTGGTTCGATCCCGCCACGGGCGCAACCATCAGGTTGAAAGACATTGCCACCATCGAGCGCCGCTATCCCGAAACCGAAAAATTTGTGGAATACTACACAGGCGATGCTGCCGCCGACATTGCCAGCGATCGCTCGTGCCTCATCATCAACATGGAGATGGTGCCGGGCAATAACATTGTGGCGTTTGGCGACAAGGTGGAAGAAAAAATTGAGGCTGCGCGCCTGCAACTGCCGCCCGATGTGCATTTTCATCGCATCACCGACCAGCCCAAAGTGGTAGACGACTCGGTGGTTTCGTTCATGCGCGACATCGTCATCTCCATTGCGGTGGTCATTGCCGTGATGCTGATTCTGTTTCCGCTGCGCACGGCACTTGTGGCAAGCACGGGCGTTCCCGTCTGCACCGCCATAGCCATAGGACTGATGTACCTCACGGGAATAGAGCTGAACACCGTAACTTTGGCGGCATTGATCGTAGTTTTGGGCATGATTGTGGACGATTCGGTGATAGTGATCGACGGCTACAGCGACCTGCTCGAACGCGGCTACAGTCGCTGGTATTCGGCAGCTGTAAGCACCAAAGAACTGTTTGTGCCGATGGCGCTTGCCACCTGCAGCATTTCTGGCATGTTTTTCCCGATGACAAAGATTATTCAAGGTCCGCTGGGCGATTTTGTGCAACTCTTCCCGTGGGCGATTCTATTTGCCCTCACAGCCAGCATTTTCTATGCCACATGGGTAACGCCCTACATGGCCACGCGGTTCATTCGTCGCCGCAAACCCGAAGAGATGAGTTGGTTCGAGCGCCTGCAGAACAAATTTTTCGCATGGCTGCAGTGTGTCTATCAAAAAATGGTGAACGGCTGTTTCCGCCGTCCGTGGCTGGTCTATGTCATCTTGGTGATTTGCCTTGCCATTGGCGGTTATCTGATGGTGGCGCAACTGAACCTGCAACTTCTACCTAAGGCCGAGCGCGAATGTTTTGCCGTGGAGATTCATCTGCGCAATGGCTCATCGATAGGCGAAACCACGCAAGTGGCCGATTCGCTAGCAAAGATGATGCGCGTAGACAAACGCATCACCTCCATCACATCGTTTGTGGGACAAGCCTCGCCGCGCTTCCATGCCACCTACACGCCGCAGATGGCAAAACCGAGTTACGCGCAATTCATTGTGAACACCACCAGCACTGAAGCCACGGCCGAATTGCTGAAGGAGATGACGCCGAAATACGAAAACTATTTTCCGAATGCCTACGTGCGTTTCAAGCAACTCGACTATCAGGCGGCGAAAAATCCGCTCGAGGTGCGTTTTACGGGCGACGACCTCGACGCCATGGCGCCCTACGCCGACAGTCTGCGCCAATATATGAGCCAGCAGCCCGAAATGGCGTGGGTTCACTCCGACTACGACCAGATGGCTTGCCAGACACGCATCACCCTGCGCGACGACGAAGCCACGCGACTTGGCGTAACCGAAACCACGCTGTCGCTCTACCTTGGCACACTCACCAACGGCACAAAACTAACCACCATTTGGGAAGGCGACTATGGTGTGCCAGTGCTGCTTTACACCGCCGGCGCCGACGATCTGAGCATCGACGAATTGCAGGATTTGATGATTCCAACGGCTTATCCAACCGTGTGGGTGCCGCTACGACAAGTGGCAACGCTCACGCCCGAATGGCATCACGCCAGCATTGAACATCGCAATTCGCAACGTACCATAACCGTAGGCTGCGACCTGCGCGGCACAACCAGTCAGGTAGCTGCCGAAAAGAAGGTGAAGGCATGGATTTCGGGAAACATGCAAGAATTGCCCGAAGGCGTGAGCATCAGTTATGGCGGCTTAAGTTCGATAAATAGCGAGATGATTCCGCAGATTTTGTGGAGCGTGGTAGCCGCCCTTTTGGTGATGTTTGTGCTGTTGCTCTACCATTTCGGCAAAGTGTCGCTGGCGCTGCTCACACTGTCGAGTTCAGTGCTATGCATTTTTGGCGCGTTCGTTGGCTTGTATGCCTTCCAACTCGACATTTCGATAACTGCCGTGTTGGGCATTGTGAGTCTGATAGGCGTAATAGTGCGCAATGCCATAATGATGTACGAATACGCCGAAGAGTTGGTGCGCCAAGGGCATTCGGTGCGCGAGGCAGCCTACGAGAGCGGTTTGCGCCGCATGCGCCCTATTTTCCTGACCACTGCCACCACTGCGCTGGGCGTTTTGCCAATGATAATCGCCCACACCAGCCTCTGGATGCCAATGGGCGTAGTCATCTGTTTCGGCGCGCTGCTCACCCTACCACTCACCCTCACCGTGCTGCCTATCACCTATTGGAAGATGTACGAGAAAAGTTGATGGGTTGACGAGTTGATAAGTTGACAAGTTTAACGCTTGACAGATGGGTAGTGAAGTTCAGATTTTGTTTCTGGGTTTGTTGTTGAATTGTTGAAATGTTGAATTGTAGGGGCGAATGATTATTTGCCCGAAACTATAGGGACGCGGCGTGGCACACCACAAAAAACAAAAATGCGCGGAACTGCAAAATCCCGCGCAAATGTAATGGTGAAAAATGGCTATTTCTGC
>CAZGVF010000169.1:0-2879 GCA_964528925.1 uncultured Paludibacteraceae bacterium
TACACTATCGGTTGCAAATTTAGACTCAATTTTTTAGATATGCAACGGTTGTTGATAAGTTTTTTGGGTAGTCGTAAGTCGTAAGTCGCAAGTCGCAAGAATTGTGCAATACAATTGAGAATGATTTCAGATTTTTACTTCGTAAGATTTTTTGCTTCGCTCGGTATAACTCAAACAAGTTTGGTTCTGCGCTCGCTTGTCGCAAAAATTCAGATTTCAGATTGTCGGTATCCAGTGCAATCTACAAAAACATAACGCTGTTGTATTTCAATAACGACAGTATGGACGCGGCGCGCCACGTACCTACAGGTTTTTGTGTAATTGCAGTGGGCGGTGGCTACCGCCATTATTCATTGTTTATTGTTCATTTTTTATTGATTTCGAACCCCTCCGCTACGCTCGTCCCCTTGTGAAGGGGACATTTTCGCGCTGGTGATGGTTTGGTTGGTTATTTTTGTGTTTGCATTTTCGTTGTTGACATCAAATTCTCCCCTTTTCAAGGGGAGTACCGACGGAAGTCGGGGAGGGGTTAGAAATAATTCAATAATTCAATAACTTAATAACTTAATAACTTAATTATCAGCACATTGTCTATTGCGAAAAATTTCGTTGCGAAAAAAATCGCAATATTTTTGGGGCGGATTATATACAGCAAGCGCGGGATTGCAAATCCCGCGCGACGCAAATTAGGAGTGAAATAATTACTTAATTGTCTAATTTCCAATTACTTAATTAAAATTCGGTGGCGGTTCGACAGGCTCACCGCCCTAATCTTCAAATCTTCAAATCTTCAAATGAACAATTAGACACTTAGAAACTTTTCAAACCAGAAATCTAGAAATTAGAAACTCGTAATCTTCGAGCTGCTGTCGCAACGCTTTTGGCATTGGGTTGGCTCGGTTTGGTAGCGAATGGTGCTGGCTTCGGAGGCATTGAGCGTGGCATTGGTGGCGGTGTCGAATTTGATGGTCGAGGCCTCGTTGGCAGTCAAGGTCATGCGCGTGGCGGCACCAAGGCGCACGGTCGATGCGCCATCGACTTGGGCGTCTATCTGCTCAGCGGTGAGTTTCGTAAGGTCGATGTTGCTGGCCCCATCGGCAATGATCTTGACGAATTTGGCTGTGCCGCGCAGTGTGACGTTGCTCGCCTCGCTTGCATCGATGGTGAGGCGGTCGAGCGTGAGTGCGCTGTCGCACGTAATGGTCACTGCTTCATCGATTTCGATGTGTTGATAACTTTGTGCGCAAACATACGCCACCACATGACCGCTTGCGCTGCTTTCAATATTCAAAATGCCATTTTCTACACTCGTTTCTACGCGTCGCAAATCGTCGGGACGGGCTTTGATAGCCACAGAACAACTATCGCCTTGCGTGAGGCGCACATCCACTGCCGAGCCGACTTCGATTTTTGCGAATGGGGTGCATTGACGTTGCTCAACTATCCCTTCGCTATCGAAATCATCTAGTTCGTCGTTTATTGTCATCATGGTGCGTGCCAGTTTGTTAGCATCGAAGGTGTCGTGCGTTGCAGCATAGATGGCCGATCCGAGGAATGTGCCGAGGCTCAATAGCCAGACTATCAGCAGTGTCCAACCAAACCAACGGCGGCGTGGTGTGCGTTGCGGTCCTGCCACCAGTCGCATGCAGAGTGCCGTAAGTCCAACGGCGGGGCAGAGCATAGCCAGCGCAAGGCTTACAAACATGATCGTGCTCGCAGCGCAGCCCATCGATGTTCCGAAGATTTCGGCAAATACGCCTGCACCGCCAATCAGCGCAACGAATGTGAATATCAAAATCATGGCAGCGGCGGCAAACAGTCCCAGCCCGATGAAGCCGATGGTAACTATCAGAATCACCTTCAGCAGCCACATCAACACATCGCCAATGCGCCGACTTACGGAGTCGTTGCTTGGCTTTTCGTTGTTGGTTTGTGTGGCGTTTTTTATGTTGCTCAGATTTGGCTCCACGCCGTTCATTTCAAGCTTTTGCGCAGCGGTTTTAGCCTCGGGCAGTAGCACCCAAAATGCGAGGTAGAACGGAATGATCCAGCCGCTAGTGAAGAGTAGGGCAGCCAGCAGCAGAATGCGCACTAGCAGCGTGTCCCAGCCCAAGTAAGCCGCCAAACCCGATGCCACGCCGCCTAGCATTTTGTCGTCGGGATTGCGGTAGAGGCGGCGGAATTTGCGTCGGTCGCTGTTGTCGGCTTTCTCGCTCGATTGGGCATTTTCGGCGCCGCTCTCGTCGTTGTCGATGTCGAATTGTTCGGGTTGACCGAGCGTGTCCATTATGGCTTGCACATCGGCGGCGTCCACCACATTGCGCCCGTTCAGGCGTTCGGTGAAGAGGTCGGCAATGCGCGCCTCGATGTCGTGCATCACCTCGTCGCGCTCGTCGGCTGCAAGGTGTGCCTTCACTTTTTCAAGATAATTTTTCAGCGTGTCGTACGCATCACTGTCGATGTTGAACACGTACCCGTTTAGGTTGATTGTTAATGTTGTTTGCATTTTTTTAGACTTTTAGAAGATAGAACAAAGAAAATAGATTTTGGGCTGCGGTTGTCGCCCTATAAACTCTCACCTATAAACTCTCACCTATAAACTATAAACTTTCACCTTTCACCTTTTCAACAATGAGGTTGATGTTTTGCCACTCTTGTTGCAGTGCGTCGAGGTATTCGTAGCCGTGTGGCGTGAGCGAGTAGTATTTGCGCGGTGGTCCTTGAGTCGATTCTTCCCATTCGTAGCACAGAATGTCGTTTTTTTTCAGTCGTGCCAGCATGGGGTAGATGGTGCCTTCCACCACGGTGAGGCCGTTTTGCTGTAGCACCGCAATGATGTCGGGTGCGTAGCGGCGCTTTTGCCTGATGGTCTGCAAAAC
>CAZGVF010000170.1:0-1367 GCA_964528925.1 uncultured Paludibacteraceae bacterium
AGATCTTGCTGCAGTTGGTCGTAGGTGCGCTGAATGAATGTGCTGTATACGCCCCACACGGGCTTTGCGCCGCGTTTGGCTGCGCCCGATGCCAACGCCACGGCAGTCTCTTCGGCTATTCCGACATCAACAAATTGATGCCCAGCGCGTTGACGGCGTTCTTTTGTGAAGCCAAACACCGTTGGCGTGCCAGAAGTGATAGCAAAAAGCTCGGGGTGCGACGGCATTTTTTCGAGCAGATATTCGGCAGTAAGCACGCCATAATCTTCGCCAGAATGCGCCACTTTCGGCTTGCCCGTGGGCAGATCGAACGGCACGCTCCAATGCCAACTCTCCTTATCTTTTTCGGCGTATGGCAAGCCTTTGCCCTTCAGCGTGTTAATGTGAACCACTATGGGGTGATCGATGTTTTTCACCTTCTGAAAAGCGGCAATCAGTGCGTCAATGTCGTTTCCATCGGCCACATACAGATAGTCCAAGCCCATGGCGCGAAACAGGTTGCAAGGCGCTTGACCGTTGGTTTGGCGCAGCAGTTGCAGATTTTTGTAGATTCCGCCGTGATTTTCGGCAATCGACATCTGATTATCGTTCACAATGATGATGAGGTTACTTTGCAACTCGGAGCCAGCCACATCGAGTCCTTCGAGCGCCTCGCCACCGCTGAGCGAGCCATCGCCAATCACAGCAATCACATTTTCGTGACCGCCTTGCAGATCGCGCGCCTTGGCTAAACCGCATGCCAAACTGACGCTGGTGCTGGTGTGTCCAATCACAAAATGATCGTGTTCACTCTCCGAAGGCTCGCTGTAACCCGATACATCGTCGTAGTGCGCCGCGTTCATGAAAGCCTCTTTTCGGCCAGTCAAGATTTTGTGCGGATAACTCTGGTGCGACACGTCGAACACGATTTTATCGGTTGGCGAATCGAACACAAAATGCAGTGCCACAGTGGCTTCGACCATGCCAAGATTTGGCCCAATATGTCCGCCATGTTCGCTCACTTTCTGCAAAAGATGATGACGAGTTTCGTCGGCAAGTTGATGTAACTCACTACTATTCAGCCGCTTAATATCTTGCGGACCGTTTATTTTTTCTAAAACCATCTCTTCTTGGAAATAAATAATTAAAAATGAATAATGAACAATAATTTTTGCAAACCAGCACAAAAGCCGAGCATTAAATCAATAAGTCATTAAGTTATTGTACTCTTCGTCTGTGACTGGTTCGAGCCATTCGTTGCCTGTTTTGGTATCGCCTGCAAGCGGTGCAGCGGCGATGTGCGTCACAAGGTGCTGGAACCAACTATCGCTAGCGGCGCCGTGCCAATGTTTCACGCCCACGGGAATGTCGACCACATCGCCAGGGTG
>CAZGVF010000170.1:1467-2862 GCA_964528925.1 uncultured Paludibacteraceae bacterium
AGACTTTGCTGTTGCGGAGAGAGTTGATTTGTTGCGTTCATAGTGTTTTGTGCGCTAGCCGAAATGCAGAATGCAAATGCCGCTAGCAGGATTTTTGAAGATCTTAAGATCATAGAATTTCAATTGACAATTGATAATTGATAATTGATAATTATTGCGCAAAAAAATGGATAGCGCGTAATTTTCAAATCTTCAAATTTTCAAATGAAAAATTGATTTTTACCTCACAGACCATCACTCATGCGTTAAACTTATCAACTTTTTAACTCATCAACTTGTCAACTTTTATCTTTTCGTCCACTTCACAATATCGTCGTACGAGGCGGAATTGAGCAGGCGACCGTCGTCAATTTTCAGCGTTGAATAGGTTTGGCGCAGGGCTTTTACCGCTCCGCTGATGTTGCTGCTGCCCGATGTGGCAAACGGAATGATGGTTTTGCCCGTAAAATCGTACGCCTCCAAAAACGTGTTGATGATGCGCGGCGCCACATACCACCAAATGGGGAAACCGAGGTAAATGGTGCTGTAACCATCGAGATTTTCCTTCGATTTTTTGATTGCTGGGCGCGCGGCTGGGTCGTTCATCTCCACCGACGAGCGCGACTGCTGGTTGTGCCAGTTCAAATCGTCCGAAGTGTAGGCTTTTGTTGGTTCAATAGCCATCAGTTCGCCATTGGTGGCGCGCGCTACGAGTTCGGCGGCGGCTTTGGTTGTGCCCGTCGCTGAGAAATAAGCCACCAGCACTTTGTCGGCGGCTTGGGTTGACGAAATTGTTGCCATAATTGCAAAGATTGAAATGATTAGTTTTTTCATTTTTGGAATAAAGATTAAAGAGTAAAGACAAAAGACTTGTTCACTGCAAATATCTCACATTTTCTTGCGGAATTCGGTTGGTGTGATGCCTGCGTGACGTTTGAAAAATCGCACAAAATGCTGCGGATATTGGAAACCCGTTTGCAGCGCTATCTGCTTGATAGTCAGCGACGAATGCATCAATTGACGTTTAGCATTTTCAAAAAGTCGCAGGGCAATGTATTCTTGCGCTGACTTGCCCGTCTCGGCTTTCACCATATCGCCAAAATAGTTGGGCGACAGATGCACGCAATCGGCGAAAAATTTCACCGCAGGAATGCCCTCGGTGGCCGTTCTGCCCGAGTTGATGTACTCGTTCAGCAGTTCATCGAAACGCTGCAGCGCATCTTTGTTCAACTCCTGACGCGTGACGAATTGGCGCTCGTAGAAACGCATGCAATAGTCGAGCAGCAGTTCCAGATTGGTGATTATCAGTCCGCGCGAATGCCGATCGATTGGGTGCTGCAGTTCCACTTCGATAATATGCATGCAGTTGCGCACCACTTGCACCTCGTCGGCCGAAAGGTGCAGCGCCTCGTTGCT
>CAZGVF010000171.1:0-2860 GCA_964528925.1 uncultured Paludibacteraceae bacterium
AAAAAAGGCTGCCATCTGAAATAATCAAACGGCAGGCTTTCGACTAGTTGCGGAGGCTGGACTCGAACCAACGACCTCCGGGTTATGAGCCCGACGAGCTACCACTGCTCTACTCCGCGATGATTTCGGGTGCAAAAGTAGAACTTTTTTTTCGTTCCACCAAATTTTTCGGCATATTTTTTCAAAAAAAGTGCAGGAGCGCTCATTTTTGGTCGATTTTGAATAAAATGTTGTATCTTTGCAGATGTATTTTTTGAGAAAATCACCACCATGAACATAAAAAAACACATTCCAAACACCATCACTTGCTGCAATTTGCTTTCGGGCACAGTAGCCGTCATATGCGCATACAACGGACGTTTCGATCTTACGGTGCTTTTCGTGCTGCTGTCGGCAGTGTTCGACTTTTTCGACGGATTTTCGGCGCGACTGCTGGGCGTTTCGTCAGCCATTGGCAAGGAACTCGACTCGCTAGCCGACCTCATCAGTTTTGGCTTTGCGCCGAGCATGGCAGCTTTCACGCTACTCGCCCGCAGCGAATGGGAATGGACGCGCTATTTTGCGCTGATAATGGTGGCTTTTTCGGCACTGCGCTTGGCCAAATTCAACCTCGACGAGCGCCAAACTTCGTCGTTCATCGGTTTGGCAACGCCTGCTAACGCCATTTTTTGGGTCGGATTGGCCTATTCCTACGGCGAAATCGGTCAACTGCCAACGCTTCCGTGGGTCATTTTGGCAATGCTGGCGCTGTCGTGCTTTCTGCTGGTGTGCGAACTGCCCATGTTCTCGCTCAAATTCAAGACTTGGGGCTGGCAAGGCAACCAAGTGCGTTGGATTTTCATCGGCGGCGTGGTGATTTTAGCTGCCATTCTTCGTCAAAACGCCCTGCCATACATCATCGTGTGGTACTCGCTGCTCTCAATTTGCGATTTAGCATCGAAAAAGATTAAAGGTTAGAGTCAAATTGGCATATAGCCGACTTCTAGCCAAGGTTTTTCGTACTTTTTACCGCTAAAAAATCTAATCTTTTATCAAACAATACTACCATGAAAAAGCACTACTCCACCCTTATTTTGGCCATGTTGGCGACAGTCAGCATTTGTGCCGAAATTCCCGCTGGCTACTACCATCAAGCCGATGGATTGCAACAGCAAGCCCTCAAAACTGCGCTGGGCGACATCATTTCGAATGGTCGATTTTTGCCATACAACGGCAGCGGCGGGCCGAACACCACTTGGGAAGGTTTCTACTACACCGACCGCAACGCCGCCGACAGCACAGTCGTCGACATGTATTCGAACGAAAAATTCAAGTTCACCTACACCGACGATCAGCCTGATTTTCTGAGCGTTAGCGGCATGCACATTGAGCATTCGCTGCCAAAATCGTGGTGGGGCGGCGCCATGTACAATTCGTACAAAGATCTGCACCATCTTTTCCCAGCCGAAGGTAAAATCAATTCCGCCAAAAACGACCTGCCACTCGGCATTGTGGGTGTGGCTACGAGCGATAACGGCGTGAGCAAAGTGGGACAAAACACCTTCCGTGCCACCGATTACGCAGGCAACTGTTTCGAACCTACCGACGAATACAAAGGCGATTTTGCACGCGCCTATTTCTATGTGGTGACCGCATACGAAGAGTTCGGCGAACAAGGTCTGTGGCAGTCGCCGATGATCGACAACAACACCTATCCCGTTTGGAAGCCGTGGGCGCAAGAATTGCTGCTGAAGTGGCATCGTGCCGACCCCGTGAGCCAGAAAGAACTCGACCGCCAAGAGGAGGTCTACAAAATTCAGGGCAACCGCAATCCTTACATCGATTGTCCCGACCTTGTGGAACTGATTTGGGGCGATAAGCAAGACCAGAAATTTGAAGCGCCAGGGCTGGACGAACCTTATCTGATTACGCCAACGCGCTGGGATCGCTACAATTTTGGCGTGCTGATGAAAGGCAACAACCAAAGTCTGAAATTCGCCGTGGAAGGCACAAACCTAACTAGCGACTTAACTCTGAAAATCAAGAATGGCACAAAAGCTTTTTCGCTGTCGAAAACCAAAATCACCTCGAACGAAGCACTCAATCGCGCCGAGATAACACTCAATTTCGATGCCTCGCAGACGGGCGAATATGTCGATTCGCTCGAGATTTCGGGCGGCGGATTGGCACAAGCAGTAAAAATTCTGATTAGCGCCAGCGTAACCGACGAGTTTATGACTCTGCCCGCCACCGACATCAGCGCCACCGAAGCCACGCTCAGTTGGATGAGCAAAACCGATGCCACGGGCTACTCCGTCGATGTGTACCAAGGCGGCAACGAAGCCAGCGACCTCTTCTTCTCGTACTACATCGAAGGCTCGAGCTGGAACAAAGTCGTGGCCATCTACAACGGCACAGGCCGGGCAGTTGACCTTTCGAAATACGAACTACGCAAGCAAAACAATGGCGTTGGCTCGTTCAAAAACGACACACTGACGCAACTGAGCGGCACATTGGCCAACGGCAGCGTGTATGTGCTGGCACACTACGGCGCAAACGATGATCTGAAAGCGCTCGCCAACAAAATTTGCGGCAAAACGAGCAATGACCAACAAACAGTGCTTTCGTTCAACGGCAACGACGCCATCGCGCTCTACCACAGCGGCATTCAGATTGATGTGATTGGCGAAGTGGACAACACCAACGCGTGGGGCGAAAACATAACTCTGTGCCGCAAAAACACGGTCAATGGTCCTACGCAGCAATTCAGTTGGGACGAATGGGAGCAATTTCCACAAGACTACAAAACCGACCTGAACAAGCACACCATGCAGGGGTCCGAGGTCAACTACATCATCAAAGACAGAGCCGTGGGACGCGC
>CAZGVF010000172.1:0-1641 GCA_964528925.1 uncultured Paludibacteraceae bacterium
CCTAATTTCTGCAACTTTTTTCCACTTTTTGAGGCGTCATTTTGCAACTTTTTGCCAGTTTGCGTCTACTTGCCGCCATATCTTTGCTCCTTTGTCCTTGCTCTTTACTCAAATTTTTCTCAAAACATTTGGTCAGTAAAAAAATAAGTCGTACCTTTGCAGTCCCAATTTGGGGCAACAAAAGTATTATTTAATCATTAGTTTTTCATTTTCTATGTATTTAGACGCAGAAAAAAAACAAGAGATCTTCGGCAAGTACGGAAAGTCTAACACTGACACGGGTTCTCCCGAATCGCAGATTGCTTTGTTTTCCTACCGTATTGCCCATTTGACTGAGCACCTCAAGTCGAATCACAAAGATCATAGCACGCAACGCTCGTTGCGCATGTTGGTTGGCAAACGCCGTCGTCAACTCGACTACCTGAAACAGGTGGACATTGAACGCTACCGCGCCATCGTCAAAGAACTTGGTTTGAGACGATAAACCACACGCACGAAGCAAAAAGAGAGCATTCCAAAATTGTTTGGAATGCTTTTTTTGTCGGCAAAAATGCGCTATCTGTAAAAAAAAATGTACCTTTGTATTTTCGTAATTCTGCAAAAAATCTTTTGAAAATATGCATATTCTCTACAATTTTGGCATTCGCCTGATGCAGGCTTATGTGGCTGTGGCAGCCCTGTTCGACGGAAAAATGCGTGCGCGCCATCGCGGCGGTCGTGCGGCTTTTGCGGCATTGCAAAAGCACGACATGAAAGGCTGCGTGTGGTTTCATGCCGCCTCGCTGGGCGAGTTTGAGCAGGCGCGACCGATGATTGAACGCTTGCGCCGCAGCAAGCCCGAGCAGAAAATTTTGCTTTCGTTCTTCTCGCCATCGGGCTACGAGGTGCGCCAAAATTACGATCAGGTGGATTTGGTGGTCTATCTGCCATTCGACACACCAAGAAATGCTCGCCATTTTATCGACCTTGCGCAGCCGAGCAAAGTCATTTTCGTGAAATACGAATTTTGGGCAAATTTTCTTTTCGAACTGAAACGCCGCGCAATCGACACCTATATTATCTCGTCGATTTTCCGCCCGACACAACATTTCTTCCGCTGGTATGGCGCATTTTTCAGAAAGATATTGCGCTGCTACACCACGCTCTATGTGCAGGACGAGGCTTCGCGCAGTTTGTTGGAGAAGATTGGCGTGAAAAATGTGGTTGTTGGCGACGATACGCGTTTCGACCGCGTGGCCGACATTGCCGCAGCCGCCAAAGATCTGCCCATCGCCGCTGCCTTTGCCGAAGGGCACAAAGTCTTGGTGGCGGGCAGCACTTGGGAACCCGATGAAGAGATGCTGACGCGCTACATTAATGCCAACAAGGATATTTGCCGTATGGTGATAGCGCCGCATGTGGTTTCGCCGCAACATGTCGAGCGGCTTTGCGCGCAGTTGCGTTGCAATTTTGTGCTTTACTCGCAAACCACGCCCGAGCAGGCTGCCAAAGCCAACTGTTTGGTGGTCGATACCATTGGCGTGCTGTCGTCGCTCTACCGCTATGGGCGCGTGGCGTATGTGGGCGGTGGCTTTGGCGTAGGCATTCACAACACGCTCGAGGCGGCAGTGTGGGGCATTCCCGTGGTTTTCGGACCGAATT
>CAZGVF010000172.1:1741-2844 GCA_964528925.1 uncultured Paludibacteraceae bacterium
AGAAATCAAATAAAATAGGAATATGAAGAAATACGATTGGAAATTCTCGCAGGTGGGCGGCGTTACGCGCGTCAGAATTGAGACGGGCAGCGACATTGCGCACCTTGGCGAACTCGACCAGAAGATGTGGACCGTGCTGAGCTGTCCCGTGAAAGGTCTGGAAATAGACGAACGCACGCTGCAACTGATGGACAGCGACGGTGATGGCAAAATTCGCGTTCACGAAGTGGTGGCGGCTTCGCAATGGCTCACTTCGCTGCTGAAAAACGACGATTTGCTGCTGAAACGCTCCGACACGCTGCGTCTGGACGACATCGACCAAACCACCGACGAAGGCAAAAAAATCTACCATTCGGCTAAAGAGATCTTGAAAAATCTTGGGCTGAAAAAGAACGAAATATCCATTGCCGACACATCGGACACGGTGGCGATTTATGCCAAAACGCGTTTCAATGGCGACGGCATCATCACCGAACAATCGACCGACGACGAGGCTGAAAAAAGTGCCATCGTGGCTTGCATCAAAACGCTTGGTGCAGTGACCGACCGCAGTGGTTTGGACGGCATCGATAAGGACAAAATCGAGGCGTTTTATGCGGCTCTGACCGACTATGCGGCTTGGATCGATAGTCGTTGTGCGCTGCCTTACGCCGAAAATACCGATGCTGCGCTTGCGGCTTACAATGCGCTGAAAGAGAAGATCGACGACTATTTTGTGCGCTGCAAATTGGCTGCCATCAATGCCGATACGGCTGCCACGCTCGACCTTTCGGTGGCATCGCTCGAGGGTGTGAACAACCAAAATCTGGCTGCTCGTCTGGCCGAATTGGCCACTTTGCCATTGGCACGAATAAACGCCAAAGCCCAGCTGCCGCTCGATGGCGGCATCAATCCCGCTTGGGAGACGGCTTTTGCTACGCTCAAAAAGTTAATTTTCGATGTCGATTTTTCAAAAGCAAAAACCATCAGCGAAGAGCAATGGCTGCAAACGGGCGCGAGACTGTCGGCTTATGTGGCTTGGCAATCGCAAAAGAAGGGCGAGACGGTGGAATCGCTTGGCATCGACGCCATTCGCGAACTGCTGAAACAGGACAAAAAAGCCG
>CAZGVF010000173.1:0-2833 GCA_964528925.1 uncultured Paludibacteraceae bacterium
TTTATTTTGCCAACTTAAGCAGCGCGTCGGCACCTTCGGGCGACAAAGCCTTCAAATCCGACATTGGCTCGAATTGGTGAGGGACGTATGTCAGCACTTGGCAGCGCGCAAACTGCTTGTCGCGCGACGTTACGAAATCAATTTTCACATTGGTCTCGTTACGCGAAACAACCTTGGCCAGCGCCTCCCAATTCTGCTCTTCGATGAAACGAATGGCATCTTTGGCCGAGCCAGTCTGAACATAAATCACATAGCCACGCAGCGCGCTCTTGTTGTAGCAAAGTTGGCGCCAATGGTAGCCCAAATAGAGGCAGCCCCAAATCACAAAGATGATGGCGCCGCAACCAAGCGCAAAAAATGCGGTGTCGGTGTTTTCGCACTGCAGCGAGCGCATCAACACAAACAAGGCCATGCCCACCGCCACCAGCACAATGCCAATAACGATGTCTTTCACGCTAATGTTTTTCGAGATATTTTCTTCGGAACCTTGAAGCAGGTCTTCCGAAATTTTTGATTTTGCCATAATTTTTCCTTATAAAAAGTGTGTAAAACGATTTTTTTCTGCGCACATCACGCAGAATTTGCGCACTCTTTCTCACCGAAAATCGGGGAAAATGCGCCTAAAATCAGTAACGAAAAGGGAAAAATTTGGCTAACGCAGTATGCGCCGCAGTGCGAATACATAATCTTGCGCTGTGGCAGTATTTACGGCATCGCCAAGGCGCGCCGTGTAGAGTCTGCGTTGTTGTTTTAGGCTCTCGAACTGCGATTTTTCGAGAGCATGATTTCTGAAAATTGGAGCATTCGACGAGTGCGAATTCACCTGCGTGACCTGCACATTTGGCGCACTCACGCTGTGGCAAAGAATGGCGCACTGAGCCGTAGCATGCCACTCGTTCCACGCACATTCAGTCGGCTCGCTAGGCACACCAACGGCAGGCACGCTCTGCGTTTGCAGCGACAAGCCGCACAACAACAGCGCACCAACGCACAAAAGTATGTAGAGCCGTTTCATTTCTGTTTGTAAAGTAAAAAGTGTATAAAGTGGAAAGTCTATAAAGTTAAAAGTTTATAAAGTGTTAGCGGGCTGCGATTTAATCAGAAACCAACCACAATTTTACGCCAACAACCATGACTAATGCGTTAAACTTATCAACTCGTCAACTTTTCAACTCATCAACTATTCTTTCAGCCACCTATCAAGCCATGCAAAGAAAGTGCGCTGCCAAAGAATGCCATTTTGCGGTTTCAAAACCCAGTGATTTTCATCGGGGAAAATGAGCAATTCGGCAGGAACGCCGCGCATCTTAGCCGCATCGAAAGCACTCATGCCCTGCGACGCCAAAATGCGGTAGTCCTTTTCGCCATGAATGCAGAGAATTGGCGCGTCCCATTTATCGACAAAAAGGTGTGGCGAATTGGCAAATGTGCGCTGCGCCGTGGCGTTGTCTTTGTCCCAATAAGCACCGCCCATATCCCAGTTGGCAAACCATTTCTCTTCGGTTTCGAGATATTGCTGCTGCATATTGAAAATGCCGTCGTGCGCAATAAACGCCTTGAACCGCTTTTCGTGATGACCCGCCAGCCAATAGACCGAATATCCGCCAAAACTTGCGCCCACGCAGCCAAGGTGATCGGTATCGACAAACGGTTCTTTGCAGAATGTGTCGATAGCGGTGAGATAATCTTTCATACACTGTCCGCCATAGTCGCCGCTGATCTGCTCGAGCCACTCCTGACCGAATCCGTAGAGTCCACGGCGGTTTGGTGCTACAATGATGTAGTCGTTGGCCGCCATTATCTGGAAATTCCAACGATAGCTCCAAAATTGGCTCACAGGCGATTGCGGTCCACCCTCGCAATAGAGCAACGTTGGATATTTTTTCGAAGCGTCGAAATGCGGCGGATAAATCACCCAAACAAGCATCTGTTTGTTGTCGGTGGTGGTCATCCAACGCTCCTCCACGCGCCCAAATGCCATCTGATCGAGCAGCGGCTTATTCACAAAACTGATTTGGCGCTGTTCGCCCGTTTTAGTATCGATTTCGAAGATGTCGGTCGGCGCGCTCATGCTTTGGCGCAGTGCCGTGAGTCCCGTGCCGTTATTCGCCAGCGCCACATAGTCGTGAACGCCCTCGGTGAGTTGCGTAAATTGACGCGTGGCGATGTTGGCACGATAGACTTGCGTGGTGCCATGCTGACAGCTCGTCAGGTAGATATCTTGCGAATTCTGGTCCCACACAAGCGATGCCACACTCTGATCCCAATCTTTCGACACATCGATGCGCTCGCCAGTGGCAAGATTTTGCACAAAAAGTCGATTTTTGTCCGATTCGTAGCCATCGCGCTCCATGCTCTCCCACGCCAACCATTGTCCGTCGGGCGAGAAAGTCGGGTTAATGTCGTAGCCCATCATGCCTTCGGTGAGATTGCGCGTTTCACCTGTCGCCAAATCGTAAAGGTAGATATCGGAATTGGTAGAAATAGCATATTCCAAGCCAGTTTTTTTGCGGCAAGTGTAGGCGATGGTCTTTTCGTCGGTACTCCAAGCCAACTGCTCCACTCCGCCGAATGGCTTCATCGGACATTCAAACGCTGTGCCGTCGAGCAGATCCACAACATTTTCAACACGCAGCGAAGTGCCGTCGTTGTGCAGATCGCAGAGGAAAGGATGCGGCGCTGTTTCGACCCATTCGTCCCAATGTTTGTACATCAAATCGTCAACCACGCGCCCGCTCGCCAGCGGCAGATCGGGATATTTTTCGGCAGTCGTTTCTATGGTTTTCACCTGCGCAATCAAAATTATTTTGTCGCGCATTGGCGATAGCAAATA
>CAZGVF010000174.1:0-2813 GCA_964528925.1 uncultured Paludibacteraceae bacterium
CTTCTCAACTCATCAACGGAATTTTGGCACACAATTTGGTCTAATCTTACCGCAAATATCAATAGAAAATGCCTGTTTATGCAGTTTCGCGATGATTCTGTCGTCCGTAAAACCGCAAGGTAAAATTTGCACTATACCCGAAAACTGACATTTTGTCAGAAAAATCAATTTTGAACTTTAAGAATTTACCCTCTAAATATGGAGAAAGACGAAAAAGAACTATCGGTCGAAGAGCTGATGAACAAAATCGAAGCGCAGCGAAAAAAAATAATTGAACAGCGCGAAGAGATAATGAAGCAAGAAGCCGAAAGGGCGGATTTGATAGCACAAAATGCGGCAAATGTTCATAGCGAAGTGATAGAGCTCGACCCAAACGACGACCCCAACGAGGTGCGGTGCAACTCGGGCGATCTGCTGCCAGTGCTGCCGTTGCGCAACTCGTGCATTTTCCCAATGCAAGTGCTGCCCATCACCATCGAGCGCAACTCGTCGCTGAAAGTGGTGCGCAAAGCCTTCGAAAACCAGAGCGAACTGCTGGCGCTGATGCAGCACGAAAAGCATGTGGAATCGCCAAAATTCGACGATCTTTTCAAAATTGGCACCGTGGCTCGCGTGCTGCGCATCATCGATCTTGGTAGCAAAACCGTTGTGATTTTGCAGGGTCGCCGACGCGCACAACTCGCCGCACTCACGCAAACTCGACCATTTCTCGCAGGCAGCGTCATTGTCTTTGCAAAACCTCAAGTGCCCGACGACGCCGAATTCAAAAATCTGCTGAAAAACATAAAAGCGCAAACCAAAGAGATCATTAAGCGTTCGCCCGCGATTCCAAATGAGATGGTGATGACGCTCGACAATTTCAAAGATCCCGAAGCGCTCATCAATTTTGCGGCTAACAACCTGCAACTCAAAGGAATAGCGCAACAACATCTGCTCGAAGTGAACGATCTTGCAAAGCGCGCCGAAGAACTCGACGAGATGTTGCAGGACGAACTGCAGCGCCTTGCTGTGGCGGCCGACATCGAATCGAAAGTGCGCCAAAAGATGGATCGCAAACAGCGCGAATTCATCTTGCAAGAACAGATGAAAACCATTCAAAATGAGCTGAAATCTGAATCGGGCGAGGACGATGATTTCGATCTGGATCCGACAATTGAATATCGCAAGCAAGCAAAGAAGAAAAAATGGGACAAAAAGACTGAGGAAATCTTTCAAAAGGAGTTGCGCAAACTGCAGAAAACTCCAACTCAGTCGCCCGATTATTCGGTTCAACAAAACTACATCGAAACGCTGCTCGATCTGCCGTGGAACGAGTATTCCGAAGATAATTTCGACCTGAAAAAGGCGCAAAAAATACTCGATCACGACCATTTCGGACTCGAAAAAGTGAAGGAGCGCATCATCGAACATTTGGCTGTTTTGAAGTTGCGCAACAATCTGAAAGCGCCCATCATCTGCCTGTATGGCCCTCCGGGAGTGGGCAAAACCTCGCTCGGCAAATCCATCGCCGAAAGTCTTGGGCGAAAATACGTTCGTGTGTCGCTTGGCGGCGTGCACGACGAGGCCGAAATTCGCGGTCACCGTCGCACCTACGTGGGCGCAATGCCAGGTCGCATCATTCAAGCGTTGCAAAAAGCAGGCACTTCGAATCCCGTTTTTGTGCTCGACGAGATTGATAAAATCGACTCCGACATTCATGGCGATCCCGCTTCGGCATTGCTCGAAGTGCTCGATCCTGAGCAGAATTCGGCATTCCACGACAATTTCCTCGATATCGATTACGATCTGTCGAAGGTGATGTTCATTGCCACGGCTAACACGCTTAGCACTGTGCCGCGTCCGCTGCTCGATCGCATGGAGTTGATTGAGGTGAATGGCTACATTGCCGAAGAAAAAGTGGAGATTGCCTCAAAATTCCTCGTACCAAAACAGCTGAAAGAACACGGTATCAAGAGGGCGCAAGTGAAACTGTCGAAGCCCGTTTTGCGCTACATCATCGACAACTACACCTGCGAATCGGGCGTGCGCAGCCTCGAACGCGTGATTGCAAAAATCATGCGCAAAATCGCTTGCAAAATCGCAACCGAAACACCCTACAATCCTGCCATCAGCATTGCCGACCTCGAGGGTTTGCTGGGCATTCCGCGCGTTCAACACGACAAATATCAGGGCAACGATGTCTGCGGCGTGGTGACGGGTTTGGCTTGGACATCGGTCGGCGGCGAAATTCTGTTCATCGAAGTGGGTCTGAGCCCATCGAAAGTCTCGCGCTTGGCGCTCACGGGAAACCTTGGTCAGGTGATGAAAGAGTCGGCCGCACTCGCGCTCGAATTTCTGAAATCGCACGCCAAAGAACTCGGCCTCGATTCGAAACAGATCGACAAACATGCGGTTCACATGCATGTGCCAGAGGGCGCTACGCCAAAAGATGGTCCGTCGGCTGGCATCACCATTCTCACGGCCATGACATCGGCATTTTTGCATCGCAAAGTGAAGAAAAACCTTGCCATGACGGGCGAGATAACGCTGCGCGGCAAACTGCTTCCTGTGGGCGGAATAAAAGAGAAAATCCTTGCTGCCAAACGCGCTGGCATCACCGACATTGTCATCTGTTCCGAAAACAAGCGCGATGTGGAGGAGATAAACGAAATCTACCGCAAAGGCCTCACATTCCACTACACCGACAACATGGTGGAAGCTGTGAAAATGGCACTTGTGGAGAAGTAAATGTTAATAGTAAGTTTGGAAAATGGGAACGAAATTTTTTCGTACCCATTTTTTGTTTGAAAAATTGAGAAAAAAGCGTATCTTTG
>CAZGVF010000175.1:0-2784 GCA_964528925.1 uncultured Paludibacteraceae bacterium
ACCTCATCTCCATCGGCGAAAGACCCGTCTGTTTGCGGAAGAAACGACAAAGATAGGAGACATCGTCGAAGTGCAGCGACTGCGCAATCTCTTTCACGCTCTGCTCGGTGTGCATCAGGCGGAACTTGATGTCCTCGGTCAGCTGCTCGTTGATGAACTTTTTGGGCGAAATGCCATAGACGCGCCGAATGGCCTTGTTCAGATAATCGGCCGAAATGTTCAATTTGTCGGCATAAAACTCCACCGACCGCTGCTCGCGATAGTGCTTATATAATAGGGTGAAAAATTTCACAGTAATGTTCCAACAGGCATTTTTCGGAGCGTGCGTCAGCGTATCGTAGCGCGTAGCCAGTTGATCATCGACGGCACGAAACAGGCTGCAACTCAGCGAGGTAACAATCTCGAGCTGAACATTTTCAGTGGCACTATTCACCGTCCACGCCACCATATTTCGCCAACCATCGAAAGCCAGACTCTGCTCACGCGAAAGTCGCAAAATGGGGTGCTGCAGCAGAAATTCCCACAACGACATGTTCGAAACCTGATAATAGACCGAATTGAAAACCACCTCGGGCAACGAAATATAGTGCGCAAAAAAATCGCCCGAAACGCGCTGCACCGACATGAACACATCAGAGGTGAGCACGCAAAGTTCGCCACGCCGAAAAATGTACGGTTTGTGATTTATCGATAGACGCGCATAACCGCCAACGCAGCGCAGCAACACGCAACCATAAGGGTGTATCGTACGCATTGCGCCACTGCGACAGTCCATCACGCCAACTTCTATCTGCTGATCCATCTTGTTCTGATTTTGCGCACAAAATTACGCATTTTTGCGCGATTTTTGGCAAATTTATCCTGAAAAGTACCATAACTCTCCATTTTTGTCTGCATTCTGTTCCAACTGAATACAGTAATTTTGCAGCCCGAAAAATCAAGGTAAAGAGATTGAGAGATGAAAAAGATTGATTTAAGCAGAGACAAAATCGATTTCGGCACGGGAAAAATTGGCGCATTGTTTCGCGCGCTCTTCTTCCCCACGCTAGTCGGCATGGCGTTCATGGCTTCGCAAACGCTCATCGATGGCATTTTCGTGGGACAGGGCGTTGGGGCAAACGGCATAGCGGCAGTCAACATTGTGGCGCCACTGTGGATGGTCATCACAGGCCTCGGGCTGATGTTTGGCGTGGGCGCTTCGGTGATTGGCGGCGTGCATCTGGCCGAGAAAAATGTGAAGGCCGCTCGCATCATCTTGACGCAAGCGTTTGGCGCGGGCTTTGTGCTTTCCGCCATCATTTCGCTACTGTGCCTCTGTTTCCCTACGGAGATAATCTACGCACTCGGTTGCAGCCAAGCGTTGGAGGCGTTCGCACTCGACTATCTGCTGTGGCTCGTGCCTGGCATGGTGTTTCTATTTTGGCAATGCGAAGGCATGATGCTGGTACGCCTCGATGGTTCGCCGCGCTATGCCATGCTGATACAAGTGGTTGGCGCCATCACCAACATCGTGCTCGACTGGATTTTCATTTTCCCGCTCGGCATGGGTGTGAAAGGCGCGTCGATAGCCACCGCCATTGCTTGCACCGTGGGCGGCGTCATGTCGTTGGTCTATTTCATCTGGTTCTCGACCACGCTGAAATTTTATCGCCTGAAAGCAAGCCTCACCTCGCTGATGCTCACGCTGCGCAATCTGTGGCACATGGCACGAATAGGTTTCGCCACTTTCATCACCGAAATAGCCATGAGCATCACCATCATGATTGGCAATTTTCATTTCATGGCGATGTTGCACGAAGAGGGCGTGGCCGCCTACGCCGTGGTGTGCTACCTTTTCCCCATCATCTTCTCGATAAATAATGCCGTGGCACAGTCGGCACAACCGATCATCAGCTACAACTACGGCGCAAAATTGAGCGATCGCGTATCGAAAACGCTGCACATCTCGCTGCTCACGGCCGCTGTTTGTGGTCTGGTAGTGATGCTCACGCTCATAGTCTGCGACCACACCATCGTGGGACTCTTTTTGCGCCCCAATGAGCCAGCCTACCAAATAGCCATCGACGGACTGCCGTGGTTCGCCACCTGCTCCGTGTTTTTCGCGCTCAATGTGGCGTTCATCGGCTACTACCAAAGCGTGACCAACGCCAACCGCGCCATGGCCTACACCACACTGCGCGGCATCGTTTTTCCCATTGCAGCCTTTGCGCTACTGCCACGATTCATCGGCGTCATCGGTCTGTGGATAGCCATTCCAGCCGCTGAACTCATCACGCTGCTGATTATCGCCATCTTGCAAATTTTCAAACGAAAATCAGAATCGGGCAATTAAAATTCGTATCTTTGCAGCGCAATTCAACCCAAAATTTTTCAAGAAAAGGAGGAAAACTATGAAACGCATTTTTTACTCGCTGGCCGTGTGCGCCATTGTAGCACTGGCAGCAACATCGTGCAGCAACAAAGCACACTGCTGGAAAATGGTACTCGATGTACCTTCGGTAAATGTTCACGGCGAACGCTATTTCTGGGGAACCAGTTCCGAGGTAGAGACCGAAAGCACCAAAATGTTGAGCGAATACGCCAGCGTGCTTCGCGAAGCAGCCGTTGGTGCCAAAGTCAACTCGAAACAAGTGAAATTGAGCGAAAGCGAATGCAACGGCATGAATGCTGATGCAGAATAAAAAAAGCGGCCTCGAGCCGCTTTTTTTAGATCTTTAGAGCATAGACGCGCTTCGCGCTATTTCCTATTTGAAAATTTGAAGATTTGAAAATTGGGGCGGTGAG
>CAZGVF010000176.1:0-2680 GCA_964528925.1 uncultured Paludibacteraceae bacterium
CGAAAGTGCAAAAAAATAGCCAACTGAACCAACACATGTACGAAAATGTCCCCTTTGCAAGGGGACGAGCGCAGCGGAGGGGTTTGAATTTAATGAAGAATTAAGAATTTAGAATTAAGAGAATGCTAACTGCAGTTGAATATGGCTAGGGACGTGGCGTGCTGCATCTACTTATTTCTTTAATTCGCTGATTTACAGCCGCATGAGCAATTTACCATCTCGTATTACCGGGCGAAAGTTGAAGATTTTTGTCAACTTTCGCCCGGTAATAATTGTGTAATCCAAAATTTAAGCGTAACTTTGCAGGCAAATAAAAGGCGAAAAATATGAGTATTATCGGTCGGAAAACGGAGCGACATCTATTGGACGAATATATGCAGTCTGGAAAAGCGGAGTTCGTGGCATTGTTCGGGCGTCGCCGCGTGGGCAAAACTTATCTTGTGGAGGAGTATTTCAACCATCATTTCGACTTTAGTGTTACAGGCGTGGTCGATGGCAGCAGGGCAGAGCAGATGGAGGTGTTCTTCTTGGCATTGCAAGGCATTGGTTATACTGGGAAACGCCCCAAAACATGGATGGAGGCATTCTCTATTTTGGGCAGTTTGCTCGAACCGAAACTAACCAAACAGCGCTGCGTGCTATTTATTGACGAACTGCCCTGTTTTGATACGCATAAGGCTGGATTTATCACGGCTTTTGGACATTTTTGGAATAGTTGGTGCCAAAAACACAACGAGGTGATGCTTGTGGTTTGCGGTAGCGCCACCACTTGGATGGTGAAGAATCTGATTGACAATCACGGAGGTTTGCACAACCGCATTACTCACGAGATGCATCTAAGCCCATTTTCTCTGCACGAGACGGAGGAATTGCTCAAAAATAATGGCTGCAGATGGGATCGACTATCCATTTTGCAGGCGTATATGGTGCTTGGCGGTATTCCATACTATCTGAACATGATTCGCAATGGCGAAAGTGTTTCGCAAATGGTGGATCGACTTTTTTTTGCTGAAAATGCTGAGATGAATCGCGAATATGAACGTCTGTTCGCCTCGCTTTTCAAAAATCCTGCACCCTATTTGGAAATAATTCGTGTTCTATCGAAGTGTAAACAGGGTGCTTCGCGCGACGAGATAAATCGCGCCTTGAAAAAACGCGACAATGGACATTTGACGGAATATCTGACTAATTTGCAGAATTGCGATTTTGTACGCTATTACTATGTGCGGACAAAAAAAGTGAAGAAGAACGATGGCCTGTATCAGTTGGTCGACTTCTTCAGTATTTTTCATAATACATTCCTTGTGCGTCCAATCAACGATGAACATTTTTGGAGTCATAATCTAAAATCGTCGATGGTAAATACTTGGAATGGTCTGGCATTTGAACGCGTTTGCATGGCGCATATACCGCAAATAAAAAAGGCGTTGGGCATTCAGCAGATAGGCACACAATATTATTCGTGGCGAAGTAAAGATAGCGCAAGTGGTGCACAAATCGATTTGCTGATAGAGCGCGCCGATCGCGTGATAAATCTCTGCGAAGTGAAGTATAGCGTGTATCCATACGCTTTAGATAAGGCAGAAAGTATGAAAATCCGTACTCGCATGGGCGATTTTGTTGCCGAGACTGGCAGCACGGAGAGCATTTTCGCTACTCTCATCTCAACTTATGGTCTTCGTGCTGGCGAAAACAATTCGATTATTCAATCCGTTGTTACAATGGATGACCTATTCGCTGAGTAGCGAAATTGGATTTTTGGGAAGGTTATATTCGTATTACCGGGCGAAAGTTGAAGATTTTTGTCAACTTTCGCCCGGTAATAATTGTTTTTGCAGGTTATTTCGGGTAGCAGACCGCTGTGGTTTCCGCCATTAAGTTATTGATTTACTGATTTATTTCTCCTTAAAATCAGCACCAGCACGCCAAGGGCAATCAGCGGCAGACTGAGCCATTGTCCCATGTCGAGGGTCATGCCGCGCTCGAAAGGTTCTTGCACCTCTTTCAGAAACTCGATGGCGAAGCGGAAAATGCCCACCAAAAGCATTATCAGACCGAGAAAAAATCCAGCGGGCAGGCGACGATGCGTGTACCACACGGCGGTGGCGGCGAACAGCGTAAGGTAGAATGTCGCTTCGTAGATTTGCGCGGGGTGGCGCGGAATGCCGTCGTAGAGCGGAAAGACGAACGCCCACGGCACATCGGTTGGCGCGCCTACAATCTCGGAATTGAACAGATTGCCCACGCGAATGAGCGAACCCGCCAACATGGTGGCGATGGCCAACAAATCGGATAGCGGCCAGAAATTCGCCTTGTTTCGCCGACAAAAAAGCCACAGCGCCAACGCCACACCTGCCGCTCCGCCGTGACTCGCAAAACCATGATAACCAGAGAATTGCCAACTGCCATCGCTCAAAATAGTGACGGGCAGAATTATTTCTAAAGGGTGTGCGAGGTAATAATTTGGCTCGTAGCAGAGGCAATGCACCAGCCGCGCGCCAGCAAAAATTCCCACAAAAAGATAGATGAGCAGCGACTCGAACTGACTTTGCGTGTAGCCCATTCGTTTGAGGCGCACATACAAGTACCAGCCCGCCAAAAATAGCCCGAGCGCAAAACAGATGCCATACCAGCGCAGCGTGATGCCGCAAACAGTGCCAATTTCGGGCGCAAAAGGCCA
>CAZGVF010000177.1:0-2666 GCA_964528925.1 uncultured Paludibacteraceae bacterium
CGCCTGTCTCTACCAAATGAGCAATGCCATCGACAATCGCTTTCTGACGAGCAGCGCCCGTTGTCTTATCGCCAAAGTAAACAAACTCAATGTAGTTAGCACCAACGTGTGGTAAAAAAGAAGAGTTATTGTTTTTAATTACGAAACCTATGTTCACATCACCACTCTCGCCTCTAATGGTAAAGTTCACGGCATGAGCATAGTGGTTGCTTATACGCACATTTGCAGTAGTGCCATCGCCAAGCGTAATGGTATTGTAGTTCGACACATCGGAAGAAACATTCTTAATTCCAAGTGCCAATGCTATCTGACCTGCTAATTCATTGGGCGAATATGCTTCCTCGCCTGACAAGGCTTGCGAAAGTTCGTGCAGGTTGTTTGCTATTTCAGAAATTTGTTGTACCTTTGCAGCGTCTTTCGAGTTGGTCGATTGCCCGGGTGTGCCGGTGTCAGAAATGGCATGGCTGGTGGCTGCTATTGCAGACAAGGCGTCGCTCCAACTCGAATTGTTATTTACACCTGCAAGGCGGCTAATGCCGTCAACCTCTTCCTGCGCTTTCGCACTCATTCTCACACCCTCACCCTGCACGGCTGCCGTATTGCCGCTGCGCATATTGGCGTAACTGTCTACAATCAAATCACGAATGTAGTCGTCTATCTCACGCTGAGTGCGCTGCGTTCCTGTATGCTCGGGATTGAAGAATAGTTTGATTTTGCGCAAAGCACGCTTCACATACTCCACAATCTTGTTCCACACCTTGTGTTCGGTGTCAGAGAGTTTGGCTTTAGCCTTGCTCTCCAACTTACCCAAACGCATCTGTTCTACAATGCCATCGCGCAGCACTCGCTCGTTGTGAGTAAGCGGTTTGCGTGAGCCATCGGAGATAGAGAAACGAATGTCGTTGTCGGTGTTGCTGAAATCTCCGTTGTTGTCTGTTTCGGGGGTGTATGATGATATACTAAAGCGAGTGCCACCGCGTTCGTGCATCATTTCCGCACTCATTTCAAGTTTATCAGACTTTTGTAAGTCCTCTACTATTTTGGTGTACTTTTTGCGCTCCACCTCATCATAAAAGCGAACTTGAAATGAAATATCACAAAAAAAAAGTGCCAGCGAGAGTCTGGGATAGTTTGGGACAATATAGTACCATGTGAGCATACGACTATCCTATGAAATGAAACAAAATTAGACTGATTTATCCTATGAAATGAAACAAATTCTCGCAGATTTTACCTATAAAATGAAACAAACTGTTGCGTAAATGATTTATTTACTGTAACTTTGCAGGCGAAATAATAAAGAGTAAAAATGAGGGTTGTTATGTTTACTAGAAAAGCAATAGAAGACCTGCGTCAGTGGGCTGCTGCACCGCACCGCAAACCACTCGTATTGCGCGGTGCAAGACAAGTGGGTAAATCTACATTGGTAAAAGAGTTTGGGCAAGAGTTCGATGTCTACATTCCGCTCAATTTAGAGCGCAAAGAGCACCGTCATCTATTTGATTATGATATAGATGATACCGTTAGGCAGATATTCCTATTGGCACAACAGTCAATGGATAAGACCAAACGGACACTACTATTCATCGATGAGATACAAAACTCACCCGCGGCCGTGGCTCTGCTGCGTTATTTCTACGAAGACTATCCATGGATATATGTTATAGCAGCAGGATCGCTATTGTTGACACTGACCAATCAACATATATCTTTCCCTGTAGGACGTGTACAATATATGCAGCTTAACCCTTGTTCTTTCTCCGATTTCCTCAGTGCTACAGGTAACGAACTGCTGCAGCATGAGGTAGAGAATCTCACTATCAATGCCTCGCTTCACGATATGACCATGCGGTTGTTCTCGGAGTTTGCCCTCGTAGGCGGTATGCCAGAACCTATTGCACGGTATGCTGAGAATCATGATATTGTTGCTCTGCGTGATGTGTACGACTCTTTGCTCCGTAGTTATAGTGAGGATGTGGAAAAGTATGCCAAGAACGAAACTATGAAGAATGTCATACGATTACTACTTAAAAGTGGGTGGACCTATAGCACGGAGCAGATAACACTCGGCAACTTTGCTGAGTCGAATTATAAAGCACGAGAGATAGGAGAAGCTCTACGGACGCTTGAACGTACATACATTCTAGAGCTGACCTACCCTATCACTTCTACCACACTGCCTATCGTGCAAGAGACACGGCGTAAGCCTAAACTTTTCTGGCATGATATGGGATTGATTAACTATGCAGCAAACATACAGCAAGAGGTGATGTTCTCCGATAATATCATGGACACTTGGCGAGGTAAATTAGCCGAACAGATAGTGGCTCAAGAACTGCTCTCGGGGCATACTCTTGCGGATGCACATAGAGACTTCTGGGTAAGAGGCACAGCTGGTAGTAGTGCGGAACTCGATTTTGTCTATGTTTATCAGGGTATGGTGATACCCATAGAGGTAAAAGCGGGGCACAATGCGCATCTCAAGTCGTTGCAACAGTTTATGGAACAGGCACCCCATTCCACGGCAATACGAGTATGGGCACAACCGCTACAAGTTGACCAAGTGCAAACACCATCGGGCAAGCATTTCCAGCTCATCAGTGTTCCCTTCTATTATGTACATCTACTTGATAAGTTACTCAATCGGTTGATTCAATAGAGATTCC
>CAZGVF010000178.1:0-2597 GCA_964528925.1 uncultured Paludibacteraceae bacterium
GGTAATTCCCGTTGTGTCCGAGGTTATCACATCGCCCATCAGCATTTCGCCTGTGGCGGAGGTTACGGTTATGGCGCAAGAGGATTTGAAACCGCCATCGGCGGTGGTCACGGTGATGGTGGCTGTGCCGTTGGTCAGTGCGGTTACAGTGCCGTTTGCGTCTACCGAAGCTACTTTGGCATCGCTCGAAACCCACGACAGGTGTTTGTTGTCGGCGTCCGCTGGTGCAATGGTTGCGACAAGCTCAAGTGCCTGATTTACAAAGATTTCAGCCTCGTTTTGCGACAACGTAACGCCCGTTACGCTAATCGGCGTGAGCCATTCGTATTCGCTCAGATTTTGTGCGCCTGCAATGCCATAGAACGATTGCGGAACTGTGCGCACAACCACTTTTTTGCCGATATTATCGGGATTGTCGCAGAGATTCAATGCTTTGTAAGCCGCATTGCTCGTGTCGGAGGTCATTTTCACTGGCATCCAGTTGCTGCCATCGGCATCGTCGGCCAAGGCAAGTTGCCTGCACTGTGCAGTGCCGACCTCGGTGGTGTAGACAATTTTGCCTTTCGCACCCTGCGTAGGCACGCCCACAATGAAACCTTTCACCCAACTGAGTTTCTGATTGTAGCCGCTCTGCTTCTGCAAAGCGATGGCTTCGGCACAAGTGTATGGATCTTCTTTCGTGCCTGTCCCTGCAAAAAGTGTGGCGCAAAACAGCGTCAACACCGCTAATGTAAGTGTTTTTTTCATGAGAATGTTATTGATTTCAAGGTTATAATTTCTGATTTTTGATTGGGCGGTGAACCTGTCGAACCGCAGTCCGCAATTCTTGCAACCAACTCGCAAAGTTACACATTTTATTTTACTTTATCGGGATTTTTGGCGAGAAAATCTTTCCAACTGCGATAGTGCTTGCCATCGGTCGTTGGGCGCGAGGTCTCCAGAAAATGGCAATAAGCCGCTCCCAGTGCATCGGTGGCGTCGAGTTGCTTGGGCAACGATTCGGCATCGAGTTTCAAAAGCCGACAAAGCATGCCGGCTACCTGCTCTTTGCTGGCCGCACCATTGCCCGTGATGGCCTGTTTAATCTTCAGCGGCGCATATTCTGCCACGGGAATATCGTGCGTGATGGCTGCCGCAATGGCCACACCCTGCGCGCGACCAAGCTTGAGCATCGACTGCACATTTTTGCCAAAAAACGGCGCTTCGATGGCCAATTCGTCGGGCAGATATTGCGCAATGACCTGCGACACGCCCACAAAAATCTGCTGCAGCGACAGGTATTGATCGTGAATTTTGCGCATGTCGATCACGCCCAGCGTAACGCACTCGGCTTTGCGACCAACCACGCGCAAAATGCTGTAGCCCATCACATTCGAGCCTGGGTCGATACCAAGAATGAGCCGTTCGTTAGGCGTTGTCTCCATTGTATTTTTCTTGAAAAATTAGTGATAATTGGCGGATTAAAACAACCGCAGTTCTGCCACTTTCCACTTTATAGACTTTCTACTTTTCACTCAAAGTCTTTCGAAAACTTCCGCAAAATTAGAAAAAATCTGCCAGATTTGCAAATTCATATTTTTTTCGTACCTTTGCCTTTTGGAAATTTCGCGAATATCGCAATAAAAAAAATCATCAAAAATATGAAATCGACCAACATTGTAACTGCCTTGCTGATGTGCCTTGCATTGGCTTTCAGTGGCTGCAAAGTGCAAAATGCACCGGGCGCATACATTCCCGCCGAGGGCGAAAAACCTGCCAAAGAGACGCTCGCTAAAAAGCCGAAAAAAGAGACGCCAAAGCCTGCAGAGCCAGAAAAAACTGCCGAACCTGAAGTGGTGGAGGTGGCTGTCGAGCCCGAAAAACCCGCTGTCGAAGAAAAGGTTGAGGAGAAAGAGGTTACTCGTTCCGAAACTTTCAGCGTGATCGAGGGCGAATCGGAAGCCGATCTGAAAACCTACCATGTGGTGATTGGCAGTTTCAAAAGCCAAGACAACGCCAAACGCCTGCAAGCATCGATGCGTCCCGACTACAAGCCAATCATCGTGATAAATGAGCGCGGCATGTATCGCGTGCTGCTGGCGTCGTTCGACGATTACACTTCGGCCAAACAGAAAATTGCCGAGATAAAAGCGCGCTTTGCCGACGCTTGGGTGCTTGTTCAGAAAAAATAGGCGCACCGCTCGTCCATCGATGGAAAAAGCAAAACTGACAATTCTCGGTTCTGGCTCTGCCACGCCCACGCCCGAACGATTCCAGTCGTCGCAACTGTTCGAAATTCGCAACAAACAATTTCTGATTGATTGCGGCGAAGGTGCGCAAAATAGCATGATTCGCCACGGCGTTCGCACGGCGCGACTGAACCACATATTCATCTCGCACCTGCATGGCGACCACTATTTTGGACTGCTCGGTCTGATGTCGACGCTGGGCATGATGGGGCGCACTGCCGATTTCGAAATTCATGCGCAGCCCGATCTGGAGCGACTTCTGCAACCGCAGATCGACTATTGTCTGAGCGATTTTCCATTCAAAGTGATTTTTCACCCGTTCAATCCGCGAAAATCGGAGGTGATCTACGACGATCGCAGTCTGAAAGT
>CAZGVF010000179.1:0-2573 GCA_964528925.1 uncultured Paludibacteraceae bacterium
TCCAACTTTTACCGCAATTTCGCACCAAGCTTTTCTTCGAGGTTCTTCACGAGTTTCTGCATGATGGCATCTATCTGGTTGTCTTTCAGGGTTTTATCTTCGTCTTGCAGCGTGAATGCCACAGCGTACGATTTTTTACCTGCTTCCAGATTTTTTCCTTCGTATACATCGAACAGGGTGATGTTACGCAGCAGTTTGCGCTCGGTTTCGCGGGCAACACGCACAATCTCCGAGAATTCGATATTCTTGTCGATGAGCAACGCAAGGTCGCGGCGCACTTCGGGATATTTTGCAATATCTTTGAAAATGATTTTGTGCTTGGTCGACTCTTTGAGCAGCGCAGCCCACTGCAGATCGGCATAATACACTGGCGTGTCGATGTCGAAACGTTTGAGTAGCGCGGGCGACACAATGCCCGTCTCGGTCAGCAGTTTGCCCGACACAGTGCGCAGTGCAAGACCTTCGGATATCAAATCGTTACTGAATTTTTCGGTCTGAACGTTTTGCATGTTCACTCCGAGTCGTTTCAGCACATTCAGCACGTGCGCTTTCAGCTCGAAATAGGTGGTTTTGCCCTCGGCGTTGGTCCAAGTTTGCGCGTTGCGATTGCCGCAAATCCACAGTGCAAGGTGCATCTCTTCGTTGTAGGCGGCAAGTGGTTCGCCCTCCTGCCGGCGCTCGGCGTGGAAGTGGTAGCAGTTGCCGAATTCGTAGAATTTCAGGTCGGCATTCTGGCGGTTTGCATTGTAGGCAATGCTCTCCAAACCGCCATAGAGCAGCGTTTGGCGCATCACGCTCAGGTCGTTGCTCAGCGCGTTCATCACACGCACGCAGTTGGCGGCTTGATATGCGCCCTCTTCGCCATAATAACTGCTCTTGGTAAGCGAATTGTTCATTATCTCGTTGAATCCGCAGGCGGTGAGTTGCTCCGAAATTTGGCGTTGCAGCGCGGTACTATTTGGCCGTGGCGAATAGGAGAGATTCGACCGTAGCGATTCGCTGAATTCCACGTTGTTGTAACCGTAGATGCGCAGAATGTCTTCGATCACATCGACATCGCGCTGAACGTCGACGCGGTAGGCTGGCACTTGCAGTGTGTAACCCGCTTCAGTCTTGCTTAAAATCTTGATTTCCAGACCTTTCAGTATACGTTCAACCATATCGACGGGGATCTCTTTGCCGATGAGCGAGTTGATTTTTTCGTGCGTAATCTCCACGGTGAAATCGCTGATTGGTTTTGGATAAACATCGATGATGTCGCTCGAAATGGTGCCGCCAGCAATCTCTTTGATGAGCATGGCTGCCAGTTTCAGCACGTAGATGGTGTTGTTTGGGTCGATGCCGCGCTCGTAGCGGAAACTTGCGTCGGTGTTCAAACCGTGGCGGCGCGCCGTCTTGCGAATGGTCACGGGGTTGAAGTAGGCACACTCGAGGAACACATTTTTTGTCGCGTCGCTAATGCCCGAATCGATGCCGCCAAACACGCCAGCCATGCACATGGGCTCTTCGGTGTTGCAGATCATCAGATCGGCGGCCGAAAGCGTGCGCTCAACGCCATCGAGCGTGGTGAATTTTGTTCCTTCGGCGCATTTCTTCACGATTATTTTTCCGCCTTTTATCTTGGCTGCGTCGAAAGTGTGGAGCGGCTGTCCGAAGGCGTGCAGAATGTAGTTCGATGCGTCCACCACGTTGTTTATTGGGCGCAAACCGATGGCATTCAGGCGATCTTGCAGCCATTTTGGCGATGGCGCAATGGTCACGCCCGAAATGGTGATGCCTGCGTAGCGCGGACAATCATCTTTCGCCTCTATTTCCACTGGAATGGTCAGATTTGTGTTGTCGATTTTGAAAGCGTCGACGCTTGGGCGGGTCAGTTCAAATTTCTGATTGTGAGCCAGAAGATATGCGGCTGCATCGCGTGCCACGCCGTAGTGCGAAATGGCATCGGCGCGGTTTGGTGTGATGTCGACCTCGATCACGGCGTCATCTTTCACACCATAATAATCTTTCACAGCCATGCCCACGGGCGTATCGGCAGGCAACTCGATGATGCCATTGTGGCTTGTGCCAACGCCAATTTCGTCCTCGGCGCAGAGCATGCCAAATGATTCCACACCGCGGATTTTCGAGCGTTTGATGGTGAAACTTTCGTCGCCCGAGTAGAGCACTGTGCCGAGTGTGGCGACAACCACTTTTTGTCCTGCGGTAACATTCGGTGCGCCGCACACTATCTGCAGCGGTTCGCCTTGTCCCACATCGACGGTGGTAACGTGCAGGTGGTCGGAGTTTTCGTGAGGCACGCAGGTGAGCACATGTCCCACCACCAAGCCTTCGAGGCCGCCTTTTATGGTCTGCACTTTTTCGACCGTTCCCACCTCCAAACCGATGGAAGTCAGTATTTTACCCAATTCTTCCGGCTCGATGTCGGTTTTCAGGTAATCCTTAAGCCAATTGTACGATATGTTCATTTTTCTAGAATTTTTTGTCGAATTCAATCTGCAAAGGTACGATTTTTTTTTCAGTTTGCGGCAGTTTGCATATTCTCTGCAAAAGTTGTAACTTTGTGGGTTGAA
>CAZGVF010000180.1:0-2539 GCA_964528925.1 uncultured Paludibacteraceae bacterium
CTCCTCACTTTCGCACTTTTTTCGTACCTTTGCAGCCCGAAAAATCAAGGTTTTAAGCGAGAATTATGGAGACGCCAAAACACATTCACATTGCCGACTACGACTACCCTCTAACCGACGATCGCATAGCAAAATATCCGCTCGAGGAGCGCGACCACAGCAAACTGCTACTCTGGGACAACAACCAAATCGCCGAAGCGCATTTCTACGATCTGCCCGACCACTTGAAGCAAGACGACCTGCTCATCTACAACAACACGCGGGTGATTCAGGCGCGGCTGCATTTTCAGAAAGAGACGGGCGCGCAAATCGAGATTTTCTGCCTCGAACCACGCCAACCAGCCGACTATCTGCGCGCTTTCGAAGCCGACGAGGCATGCGTGTGGAAATGTCTTGTTGGCAATCTGAAAAAATGGAAAGAGGGCGAACTGACGCAAGAATTGCTCATCGATGGAAAATTCGTAACCCTCCAAGCCGAGCGCATCAGCGCCGACGAGGGCATGACGCACGACATCCGTTTCCATTGGGACAACGACGAGGTTACTTTTGCCGATATTCTTGCACATTTTGGCGAGTTGCCCATTCCGCCATACCTGAACCGCGCCACCGAAGAGAGCGACAAAACCACCTACCAGACGGTCTATTCCAAGATTGATGGCTCGGTTGCGGCGCCCACGGCTGGACTGCATTTCACCAAAGATGTGCTGCGTCAACTGGCGTTGAAAGGCGTGCGCGAGGACGAAGTTACGCTGCATGTAGGCGCAGGCACTTTTCAGCCTGTGAAATCGGAAGAAATCGGCGACCACCCAATGCACCGCGAGATTATTTCGGTGAACAAATCGACCATCGAGGATCTGCTGCAACACCGCGGCAACACCGTGGCCGTTGGCACCACATCGGTGCGCACGCTCGAAAGCCTCTACTATCTTGGCTGCCGCATTCACCAAAATCCAGATGCGCCCGAACTCACCGTAACGCAGTGGGAGCCCTACGAAAACGACTACACGCTAACAACCAACGAGGCGCTGCAAGAGATCATCAACTACTTGACAGTCAAACACTTGCCAGCACTCGATGCCGCTACACAAATAATGATTGTGCCAGGATTTCAGTTCCGCATCATCGACAAGATGATAACCAATTTCCACCAACCGAAAAGCACGCTTTTGCTGCTCGTGTCGGCCTTTGTTGGCGACGACGCATGGCGCAAAATCTACCGCTACGCCCTCGACCACGAATTCCGTTTCCTGAGCTACGGCGACAGCTCCTTGCTAGTTAGGAATTAGGAGTGAGGAATATTTCAAATGATAATTGACAATTGATAATTGACAATTTAGTTTGCAGTCCGCTATGGAGTGCGAAACTTTACAAACTTTATAACTTGAGAAACTTTTCAACTTTGGTGCTGCGTTTCATTAAAAATTGGACTTTGCCCATTGCCATGCTGATGGGAGCGGCGGGTTACTTTTTGCTAGCCGATGTGCCGCTGCTTGCGCCCGTTCGTCCCGTGGCAAAATCGGTGGCATCGGTGCTGACGCCGCTGCTCATTTTTGCACAACTGCTGCTTTCGTTCTGCAAAGTGGAACCCAAAGCGCTGATTCCGCGCGGCTGGCATGTGTGGTTGCTCACGTTTCAAGCAGCAATGTGCTGCGGACTAGCTGCCCTACTCACCTGCCTGCCGATGGACCACGCCGCGCGCCAAATTCTGGAAGGCGCAATGGTCTGCCTCATCTGCCCAACGGCCACGGCGGGCGTTGTAATCACTGGGAAACTGGGCGGCAACACCTCGAGTTTGGTGACCTATACCCTACTTTCGAACATCTTGGCGGCCATTCTTGTGCCGATAGTTTTTCCGCTGGTCGAACCACACGCTGGCCTCGACTTCTGGGGCGCATTTCTCAAGATTTTGAGCAAAGTTTTTCCACTGCTTCTTGCGCCATTCTTTTTAGCACTGATTTTTCGTGCATGGATGCCAAAAGTGCATCAATTTCTACTGAAACACAGCGGGTTAGCATTCTATCTCTGGGCCGTTGCGCTGATTATTGTGATGGCGCAAACCACGCAATCGCTGGTGAATAGTCCTGCCAGCGTTGGCACAAAAATGCTGATTGCCGCGGCTGGATTGGTGGCGTGCGTGCTGCAGTTTGCAGTGGGCAAAAAAGTCGGCACGCACTACGACGACCGCATCAGCGGCGGACAGGCGCTCGGACAGAAAAACACCGTGCTGGCCGTGTGGATGGCGTGCGCCTACCTCGACCCCGTGTCGTCGCTCGGACCGGGCAGTTATGTGGTGTGGCAAAACTCGTTCAACTCGTGGCAGCTGTGGAAAAAACGCCGCGCCGACGAGAAAAAAGCGCAAAATTTGGTGGATTCAAAAAAATAGTGTAATTTTGCACCGCCTTTCGGAGAGATGGTAGAGTGGTCGATTACAGCGGTCTTGAAAACCGCCGTACCGAGAGGTACCGGGGGTTCGAATCCCTCTCTCTCCGCAAAATAAAATTACCGCCTCGATGCGTTTGCGTCGGGGCGGTAGTGGTTT
>CAZGVF010000181.1:0-2534 GCA_964528925.1 uncultured Paludibacteraceae bacterium
TGAGCCAGTTTGGCGTCGCCATAGCTGAACCACGAACCGCTCTTTTTGATGATGCCATATTCCACACCAAGATCCACAATCTCGCCCGTGCGCGAAATGCCCTCGCCATACATAATGTCGAATTCGGCTTTGCGGAACGGAGGCGCAACTTTGTTTTTCACCACTTTCACGCGGGTTTGGTTGCCAATCACCTCGTCGCCATCTTTCAGTTGACCAATGCGACGAATGTCGAGGCGCACCGACGCGTAGAATTTCAGCGCATTACCGCCCGTGGTGGTTTCGGGATTGCCAAACAACACGCCAATTTTCTCGCGCAATTGGTTGATGAAAATGCAGGTGGTGTTTGTCTTGTTGATGCTGGCGGTGAGTTTGCGCAGCGCTTGCGACATCAGTCGCGCTTGCAGACCCACCTTCGAGTCGCCCATGTCGCCCTCGAGTTCGGCTTTTGGCGTGAGTGCCGCCACCGAGTCGATAACGATGATGTCGACTGCCGACGAGCGAATGAGCTGATCGGCCACTTCGAGTGCCTGTTCGCCGCTGTCGGGCTGCGAGATGAGCAGATTGTCGATGTCGACGCCAAGTTTGGCAGCGTAGAAACGGTCGAATGCGTGCTCAGCATCGATGATAGCAGCAATGCCTCCAGCCTTTTGTGCCTCGGCAATGGCGTGAATGGCGAGCGTGGTTTTACCGCTCGATTCTGGGCCATAAATCTCGATGACACGTCCGCGCGGATAGCCGCCAACGCCCAAAGCGATGTTCAAACCAACCGAGCCTGTGGGGATAACATCGACATGTTCAATGTGTTCGTCGCCCAATTTCATGATGGTGCCGCGACCTTGGTCCTTCTCAATCTTGTCCATTGCCAACTGCAGGGCTTTCAGCTTCTCTGGAGACGGTTTTTTGATTTCTACTGCCATAGTTCTTAAATTTTATTTCTGATTTCTAATTTCTTATTTGAAGATTTGAAGATTTGAAGATTTGAAGATTGTGCGCTAAAAAAGCGTGGTCGCATTACCAAAATCTTGCGACTTGCGACTTTCTACTTGCGACTAGATTGCAAAGATAGCAATTTTTTTTGAAATTACAAAATAGTTTGCAAAGTTTCTTGCTTTTGCAGCGATCATTTCTTGCGACTTGATACTCACATCTTGCCACTAGATATTTGCGATTCTTTTTATCTCGTCCATTATGGCGTGGGCAAAATTGTCGGCTTGCTCGCGCGTGGGTGCTTCGCTGTAGATGCGGATAATCGGCTCGGTGTTCGACTTGCGCAGATGTACCCAGCCTTGTGGAAAATCGATTTTCACGCCATCTATATCGTTGATTTTGAACTGCTTATAACAACCTTTTATCACCGCCAGCACACCATCGACATCGATTTGCGGCGTGAGTTGAATTTTATTTTTCGAGATAAAATAATTTGGGAAAGTGGCGCGCAATTCCGATACTTTTCCGCCTTTTTTTGCCAGATTGGTGAGGAACAGCGCAATACCAACCAGCGCATCGCGGCCGTAGTGCGACGCAGGATAGATGACGCCGCCATTGCCTTCGCCGCCAATCACAGCGTTAGTCTCTTTCATTTTGGCGACCACATTCACCTCGCCCACAGCAGCAGCGTTGTATTCGCAGCCATATTTGTGCGTGATGTCGCTCAGGGCGCGAGTCGAGCTAAGGTTCGACACGGTGTTGCCCGGCGTGTGGCGCAGCACATAATCGGCCACCGACACCAGCGTGTATTCTTCGCCAAACATTTCGCCATTTTCGCAGACTATAGCCAAGCGATCGACATCGGGATCGACCACAAAACCAACATCGGCATGGCATTTTTTTATCAGTTCCGAAATGTCGCCAAGATGTTCGGGCAGCGGCTCGGGATTGTGCGGGAAATGCCCGTCGGGAGTGCAATAGAGCGGCTCGATATGTTGCACGCCAAGCGCTTTGAGCAGTGCAGGAATGGCAATGCCGCCCACGGAATTGACGCAGTCGCACGCCACGGTGAAATTGGCTTTTCGTATGGCATCGACATCGACCAAATCGAGCGCCAGCACGCTATCGATGTGGCGTTGCGTGTAGTCGTTGCGCTCGGTGAGTGTGCCAATGGCATCGACTTCGGCGTATGTAAAATCGCCCTTTTCGGCAATGGCGAGCATGGCTTCGCCTTCGGCTTTATTCAAGAATTCGCCGCGCTCGTTGAGCAGTTTCAGCGCGTTCCACTGTTTGGGATTGTGGCTGGCGGTGAGAATGATGCCGCCATCGGCTTTTTCCATGGTTACGGCCAGTTCGGTGGTTGGCGTCGAGGCCAGACCGATGTTCACCACATCGCAGCCGCAACCGAGCAATGTGCCGACGACAACGCGACTCACCATTTCGCCCGATATGCGCGCATCGCGACCGACCACCACTTTGCAGCGTTCTTTGTTGCGATATTGTTTGAGCCAAGTGGCGTAGGCCGAAGCAAATTTTACAATGTCGATTGGCGACAAGCCATCGCCTACCGCTCCGCCCACAGTGCCGCGGATGCCAGAAATGCTTTT
>CAZGVF010000182.1:0-2519 GCA_964528925.1 uncultured Paludibacteraceae bacterium
ATTTCGGCTTCGCGACGCTCCACACCGTAGATGGTGCGGAATTCCTCCTCTTCGTCTTCAAACTCCTCTTTGGTGGTCGGGCGCACTTCTATATTATGGTGTGAAATGGTCTCCACGCGATTTTCGGGCTTGTTCAACTCTTCCCAAAGCATGTCTTTCAGCGTGTCGAGCCCAAATCCCGACACCGACGAGAAGAAAACTGTGCGCACATCTTTCGGCAGTTTTTCGCGCATCTGCGCCATCATTTCATCGTCCACCATATCGCATTTCGAGATGGCAAGAATGCGCTGTTTCTCAACCAATTCGGGATTATATTTCTCCAATTCGCCCAACAAGATGCGATATTCGCGCTCGATGTCGTCGGCATCGGCAGGCACTAGGAAAAGCAGTATCGAATTGCGCTCGATGTGGCGTAAGAACCTCAGTCCCAAGCCTTTACCTTCGGCAGCACCCTCAATTATCCCGGGAATATCGGCCATGCAAAACGATTGGCTGTCGCGATACGACACGATGCCTAAATTTGGCACGAGCGTGGTGAAAGGGTAGTCGGCAATCTCGGGTTTTGCTGCCGAAACCACCGACAGCAGTGTCGATTTGCCAGCATTCGGAAAACCTACCAAACCAACATCGGCCAGCACTTTCAGTTCTAGAATGATGGTGCGCTCCACGCGTGGCTCGCCCGGCTGTGCGTAGCGTGGCGCCTGATTGGTTGGCGTGCGAAAATGCCAGTTGCCCAAACCACCGCGACCGCCTTTCAGCAGCACAATCTCCTGACCATCGTCGGTGATTTCGGCCAAGAATTCGCCCGTCTCGCCATCGTAGGCAATGGTGCCGCACGGAACTTCTATCACCTTGTCCTCGCCCTGCTTGCCAAAACTGCGACTTTCGCCGCCGCCTTCGCCATCGCCAGCAAACACATGGCGCGCATATCGCAGGTGGATGAGCGTCCAATAACTCTTGTTGCCGCGCAAAATCACATGTCCACCACGACCGCCATCGCCGCCGTCGGGACCGCCTTTGGGCAGATATTTGGCTCTGTGCAGATGCGCCGAACCAGCGCCGCCCTTACCCGAACGGCAAAAAATCTTTACGTAATCTACAAAATTGGAACTGGACATTTTCTTGTTGATGAGTTTACGAGTTGATAAGTTGATGAGTTTTTGCTTCGCAAGATTTTTGCTACGCTCGGCATAGCTCAAACGAGTTTGGCTCTGCGCTCGCTTATCGCAAAAATTAACGCGCTAGTCGGAGTCGGAGAGGCTTTTTGTTGTTTCAAGTTACAAGTTTCAGGTTTCAAGTTGGGGCGGTGAGTCTGTCGAACCGCGGTATCCAAAAATTTCTGCTGTTGCTCCAACAATCTTCAAATTTTCAAATCTTCCAATGGTTAATTAACCTCGCTGTCCATCACTAACGCACCAATCTGAAATTTGAAATTTTCTAATTTGAAATCCCCTAAAATCCGCATACCGAAAACTCTATCAACTCCACTATTTTTTGGAAATATTCGTCGATGGTGGTGCAGCCCTCAACGGCCACGTAGCGCCCTGTTGACTTGTAGAATTCGATGACGGGCATGGTCACCTCGTGGTACACTTGCAGGCGGTGGCGTATCACATCGATGTTGTCGTCGGCGCGACCCGACTCCTGCCCGCGCTTGAGCAGACGGTCTATCAGCAGCCGCTCGTCCACGCGCAGATCGAGCATGAGCGACAGTTTTTTGTTGTGCTCGGCTAGCATCTTGTCGAGTGCCTCGGCCTGAGCCACCGTGCGCGGGAAACCATCGAAAATGAAGCCGTTGCAGTTGGCTTTGCAGGCATCGATTTTTGCGTTTATCATCTTGATAATCAGGTCATCTGGCACCAGATTGCCTTTCGAGATGAGGCTGTCGGCAAACTTGCCAATTTCGGTACCACGCGCAATCTCGTCGCGCAGCATGTCGCCCGTCGATAGGTGCGTCAGGTTATATTTGTCCACAATCAGTTGGCTCTGAGTGCCTTTGCCCGAACCGGGCGCGCCAAAAATTACGATGTTTAGCATAGTGAGTTGAAAGTGAAAAGTCAGTAAAGTCTATAAAGTCAAAAAAGTGAAAAGTAAAAAGTGGGGCAGACTGCGTTTTTTTGCTGTTTTTGCGCATTTTTTTTCTGAGAAATGCTCCCAAAATTTTACACCCTATTTTAACCTGCAAAGATAAGCATTTTTTTTGAGTTGATAAGTTGAAAAGTTGATATGTTGACAAGTTTAACGCATGACATGGGATTCGCAGGGTATTTTAGTCTCTAGTTAGAAAAGTTTCTAGGTTTCTAATAGTTTGAAATTGTTTTTTTTGCGCATGATTTGCAACCCGAAACATGGACGCGCATTTTTCGGGCGAATGATTATTCGCCCCTACAAGATAATTATTGAATTATTGAATTATTGAATCATTGAATTTTTTAGATAAGTGAGGGCAAAATCAAACTTGTTTGTTTTGCCGAACGAAGGAAAAATGCGTGAGCAATCATCGAATGAATGTTTTTTCA